>NZ_SOBG01000003.1 GCF_004365575.1 Hypnocyclicus thermotrophus | reverse complement strand
AAATATTGTTTTTAGTGATTCAACATTTTAGCATAGATTCTTATTAGATGTGTCTTTTTTTTTATTTATTTGTGCAATTAATTATACAATGTTCCAATAAAAAATATTGAGTGTATACGAAAGTTAATACACTCAATATAAAAAAATTAATTTTTCATTGCTTGTATAGGAGGAGATACTTTACCACCTCTATTAATTAAAGTAGAACAATTTAGAGAATTTATAGGCATAATATCAGCTTCACCTAAAAGCCCCCCAAAGACTACTCTATCACCAACATTTTTTCCAGGAACAGGGATAACTCTAACAGCAGTTGTTTTGTTATTTACCATTCCTATCGCCATTTCATCAGCTATAAGGCCAGATATAACATAATCAGGAGTATCACCAGGTATTGCTATCATATCTAAACCAACAGAACAAACACAAGTCATAGCTTCAAGTTTTTCTAAAGTAAGATAACCTTTACTAGCAGCAGCAATCATTCCTTGATCTTCACTTACAGGGATAAAAGCACCAGTTAATCCCCCAACTCTAGTAGCAGCCATAGCACCACCTTTTTTCACTGCGTCATTCAAAATAGCAAGAGCTAAAGTAGTTCCATAAGCACCTACAGACTCTAATCCAAATTCTTCTAGAATATTACCTACACTATCCCCAATTGCAGGAGTAGGAGCAAGTGATAGATCAATTATTCCAAATTCAACACCAAGATTTTTAGCAACTTCTTTTCCTACTAATTCTCCCATTCTTGTTATTTTAAAACTTATTTTTTTTATTTCTTCAGTAATTACGCTAATATCAGCTTTTTTATCTATTTTATTAAGAGCTGCTCTTACAACGCCAGGTCCACTAATTCCTAAATTTAATACAACTTCACCTTCACCAACTCCGTGAAAAGCACCAGCCATAAAGGGGTTATCACTTACAGCATTTGTAAATACAACAAATTTTGCAGCACCCAATCCATCTTTTTCTTTTGTATTATAAGCTAAATCTTTTACTGTTTTACCAAGCATTTTAACAGCATCAAGATTTATTCCAGCTTTTGTAGATCCTACATTTACAGAGGAACAAACTCTTTCGGTAACAGTCAGAGCATTAGGAATAGAATTTATTAATTTTAAGTCGCTTTCTGTAAATCCTTTTTCTACAAGAGCAGAAAATCCACCAATAAAATCTACTCCAATATCTTTTGCAGCTTTATCTAAAGTTTCTGCAAAGACAGTATAATCCTCAGCATCAGTAGCACCAGCAATTATTGAAATTGGAGTAACAGAAACTCTTTTATTTACAATAGGAACGCCGTATTTATTTGAGACGGCATCAGCTATATTTACTAAATTTTTTCCATATTTTAATATTTTATTATATATATTTTCGCAAGTTTTTTTATGGTCACTATTTATGCAATCAAGTAAACTAATACCTAATGTAACAGTTCTTATATCGAGATTTTGCATATCAACCATTTTAATTGTTTCTAATATTTCATTTGAATTTGCTAAAATGTGCATTTTTGCCTCCTAAATAAATTTATTAAATTTTATGCATAGCTTTAAAAATATCTTCATGTTGAACATAAACTTTTACACCTATTTTTTCTTCTAATAATTTTAATTTTTCTTTTATTTTATTAAAATCAAAAGTAGAATCTTTTATTTCAACTAACATAATCATAGCAAAAATTTCGTTTTCAAAAATTGTTTGAGAAATATCGATAATATTACACTTTAATTCTTTAAGTTTTAATGATACTTCAGAAACTATTCCTACTTTATCATCGCCAATTACAGTTATAACTATTTTTCCTTGCATAGTGATTCCTCCTAAAATATATTAAAGTTATTTGCCTATAAAAAAAAGCAGTTAAAAAACTGCCAAATAAAAAGAAAAGATATTTTTAAAAATAACTAATTTAAAAATATCCTCTGTCCTTTTACCTGAGAGCGTTACTCCTTCGGTGTCCTTTTGGATCTCTCCAGAGGTTCGTCCAATATAGGTTCTTTTACCTGAAAGTATTACTTCTTCGGTGACCAAAATTATGGTTCTCTCCCTATATCTTCAACCGTGATATTAAATTTTGATATATTTTACTTTATTAATTAAAAAATGTCAAATACATTAACAGTTTTAATTAATAATTTTAAAAGTCTGCTGTTATTGTAAAAGAAATTCCATAATCTCCATAAGTAGATTTTGTTAAATAATATTCACTATTTTTTTCTCCATTAAAGAAAAATTCAGTAAGATTAAAACTAATTAAATCATTATAATAATAATCACTGCTATTTCCAATAGTAAAACTACGGTCATTTATATTTATAAATGAAAAAAATGTAGTAGAAAATAATTCATTCATTTCGTATTTGAATGATGGAATCAAATAATCTGTTCCGATTGGTATATTATAATTTATTTTGTTTAAATCATTGTTGTCATAAAAATTTTTATCTGATTTTCCATACCCATTTTGATAATATTCAATATTGAAATAATAATTTTCCCAAAAATAATTATCGATACCTGTAATAAAAGTATAAATATTATCAGCTGCACTATAGTTTCCTTCTATCCAATACCCATAATTAATATAAGGAATAGTTGTTTTAATAGAAGCACCATATATATCACTAGGAATTAATGTTTCATAAGGTTTTAGTTCTTTACCTCTTTTTGCATATATAAATTCAAAATCAGTATTAAATATAAATTGTTTATATCTTATTCCATATTCGATATCTTTAGAAATAGAATTATTATTATAATTCCCAGCGTAAACAAACTCTAAGCTATCATCATTTTGTAAGTAACTAGTAAAAGTTATACTATTTCTAGCTTCTTTTTCATAATTAGAATCAAATGCAGATCCTGCAGGAGTTTCATTGAAAATATCAATAGGATTAAAATTAAAACCTTGTCCCCAACCTAATCTAGTTTTTCCAAAAATAATTTCTATATTGTTTTGAACTAATTTTATTCTTGCTAAATCAAGAGAATTTTTATTATTTTTTGAATTATTTTCTGTATACAATGAATATTCAATATCAATTAAACTGTTTTCAAAATCATCGTTATAAAGAAAAAACTTAGCTTTACTATTTGAGGTGCTTTCTAAATTTTTAATTTTTGAATTATTTATTGTTAATTTTGTTTTAAGAGAAGTAGTAGCAAAACCATTAAAAAAAATTAACATAAATACTGATAATAAAATTATTTTTTTCTTCATTTTTAACGCTCCTTATTTTTTTAAGTTTTTTTCTGAGAATAAAGTATTTTTAATATTTATATTTAATTTTATTGTAGAGATATCAGAAATAATATATGTAGATTTATTATTTATAATATCAGTCATTTTCATAGTTTTAGGAATTAAATAATTACCTTTTTTAGTATAATCATTTATTTCTAATTTTTTGTATAAAAAATTATTTTTATCATAATATTCTATCAATTCTTCGGTGAAATTAAATTTATTTACTTTGGAAATAATATAACTATACTTTTTATTTTTATCTATTGGAACTAATTTTAAATAATAATACTTTTTATCTTCTTTTAATAAAATAGAGTTAAAATCTTTTTCATAATCAAAATCCATATCATCATATGAAAAACTAGAGCCCATAAGGTTTCCATTTTTCGCACTTTTAGATAAAAGTCTTACTCTATTTGTTCTTTTATTATAATACCATGTATTTCCATTTTTGGAAAGTATAGATGTACCCGTTAATCTACTTGGAGAAGTAAATTTCATTAATTGGAAAGTATTATTATTTATTTTTTTTGAATATGACTCAAAAATCATACTAGATGTTATTTTTCCATTTTTTTCTATTTTCATAGTAGATATTTGAAAACTACTATTATAATTATTGTTTTTTTTAATATTTTTTAATATTTCATTTATAGTTGTTTTAGAAAAGGTAGTTATTGAAAATATTATTAGAAACATAAAAATAAATTTTTTCATTTTAAAGCCTCCTATTTAAATGTTATTTTATCGAAGATAGCAATTAATGAAACTAGTAAAAATAAAGTAAATAAATATGCAAGAGTTACTCCTAAACTGAGTAAAAACCCAAAACCAATAAAGCCACGATATTTTGCAAACATTAGAGTACCAAAGGCAAATACAGTGGTAAGAGTAGTTAGTGTAATAGCTTTTCCAGTACTTCTAAATGTAATTAATAAATCTTTTTCCTGCAAATATCGGTGAATTAAATGAACACCATCATCAACACCTATACCAATAATTAATGGAATACCAATGATATTTACAACATCAAATTTAAAACCAGTCCATCCCATTATTCCTAATATAGCAAGTATAGTTATAAGCATAGGAAGAAGTGCAAATATTGCATATTTAAAACTTTTTAAATCAAATAATAAAACTATAAATATAGCAATAACAGTATAAATAAGAACTTTTTTTCCTTCAGTTTTTTCGGCTTCAACAACTTTAATAAATATTTTAGCGGTACCACTATTATTTTTATTAACATTATCTATTTCAGTTAAAAATTTTTTTTGAAAATCTTCATTCCATAAGTCGTGTTTAGGATAAATTGTAGTTATAAATTCATTATTTTTACCAACAAATTCATTTTTTATACTATTTGGAATATCGTTTAATGTAATTATATTTTCGTTATGATTTAATATAAGGGTTTTAAGTGATTTAAAAAAGTTTATTTGAGATTTTTGAATATTTTTAGAGTCTAGATTATCAATAATATTTGATATTATATTTGAGTTAATAAACTCATCACATTTATTAGTTATTTTTATGTCTCCACTTACATAGCTAAGGTCAGAAAGTTCAATAATATTATTTTCTAACCTATAAAGCTCTTCAATAAGCTTATCTTCATAAATATTATTGTCAACTTTTATTAAAGAGCTTTTTTTGATATTTTTTATAATAGCTAATCTTTTATTTTGTTTTTCAATAGAAGGCAGATATTGTGCAATAGAAGAAATTTCACCGACGCTAGCTAGTTTATCAAGTTTTTCATAATTAGATTGAGCTTCTTTTAAATTTTTATTAATTATAATGGAGTTATCAGAAGTAAAATCAAATTTTTTTATAATTTCTTTATTTAATGCTATACTTTTCAATCCTTTAGCTTCTATTTTCATCATATCTTTTTCAAATTTAAAATTTGTAGATTTAATAGATAAAATGGAAATTATTATTATTAAAATGATTAAAGTAATATATTTATATTTAATTACTGGAATTTCCAATTTTTCCAAGATATAAATAGGTTTATTAGTTTTGACTTTTAATTTTTTTTTACCAAATACCATAAGTAATGCGGGAAGTGTAAAAATAGCAGCTAATAGAGTACAAATAATACCTATTCCTAGGACAATACCAAATTCTTTGAACCCAGGAAACTTGCTAAAACTAAACATTATAAAACCTATACTAGTAGTAATAGAACCAGTAATAATACCTCTTATTACTTTTTTATATACATTAAGTAAGTTTGTTTCTAAGTTTTCCTTTGATTTTTTTTCATCTAAAAAAACAGATATAATATGTATTGAATAATCAATTCCAAGTCCAATTAAAATAGCACCCATCATAGCAGTTAACATATTTAATGAACCAAATATCAAATAAGTTATTCCCATTGACCATATAATTCCCATTATTAAAGGGATAATAGCGAGAAAAGAATAACGTATTAGTTTAAATGAAATAATAAATAATAAAAGCATAAGGATTATTGATAAAGTAGAAGTAAGGTTCATATCTTTTGTACTAACTATCATTTCATCTCTTGAAATTACTTGAGAACCAGTAAGCGAAGTAGAAACATTATATTTTTTTCCTTCTTTATTTAGATAAGCTTCTAATTTGTTGATAAAATTTGTAACTTCAATAATATCATCTATACTTATAGCAGATTTAATTATAAATATACCTAAAGTGTTATCAGGAGAAATGAAATATTTATTTCCTCTAAAAAATCTTTTTGTATCTTTATTATTTAAGGTTCCGTTATTTGCTTTTGTTAAAAAGTCTTTTAAAAAATTAAGCAAAAAAATTATTTTGTTACTATTTTTATTAATTTTTTCTGAATCAGATGAATTTATGTATGTTTTTTCAAAATTATCATTAGAACTTTTTATGAATTCAGCTATAGAATTAGAAGAAAGAAGAGGCACTAAATCTTTTAAATCTTTTTCTTTGAGTGTAATAAGTCCATTTTTTAAAAGGAATTCATCATTTTGAGCATAATTTATACTTTTTATTTCATTCCATTGTTCCAATGTTTTAGGGACATCATTTAAAAATTTTTCAATATCATTTTTATTGTTCCCTTTAATTCCGACAATTATAGAATCTAAACTATTAAAATTTTTAAGAGCTTTTTTATAAATAATAACTGAATTGTCATTTTTAGGAAGTAAATCCATAAATTGCATATTCATTTTTAATTTTGTAATAAAAAATATTGAAATAACTGTGATAATGAAACTAAATAATAAAACTAAACGATATTTTTTTATGACAAATTTCCCTAACTTTTCAAGCATTTTAATCCTCCTCATTTAAAATTAAATCTATAAATTTTTCCCAATTTTTTTCAAAATTAAAAGGTATATCTAATGTTTTATATAAGACCATAGAATCAAGCATCATAAAAAATAATTGTTTAATTATTTCATGATCTTTTTTCTTTGAAATAATATTTTTTTTATAAAGGTGATCAAAAAAAGAATTGAAAAATTCTAGATACTTTTGAAGAAATTTTATTAAATAATCTTTTACTATTGCTATTCTAAATGCTTGATTTATAAATTCAAATTGAAATCTTGAATAATAAGGGTCAACTTGTCCAAAATTTAAAATATTATTACCAATATTTTTTAGTATTAATTTATAATTTTTTTTTGTAATGTTATCAATATCTAAAAAATCAAAGCGCATCATTGATTCGAATAAAAACTCAATTGTAGCAATAAATATATCATCTTTGGTATTAAAATAATGATAAATAGCACCTTTTGATAAGCCAGTTTCTTTTACCAAGTCATTTAAGCTAGCTTTATCATAGCCTTTTTTGGCTATTAATTTATAAAATGTAGTTATAATTAACTGACGTGTTGTTACTTTCATAAAATCACCTCAATATATTTATAATACAGAACAGTCGGTTTGTCAACAATAAAAATATAACTACCAAATTATTTGGTAGTTATAAAAGTTTTATATCAGATGTAGAAAGTGGAATACCTATATCAATGCTTATATTTGGAGAAAATTTCTCATGATTAATAGTTAATTTTATATATTCTTTTGAATAAAATTCGTTTTCAACATCTCTGTAAAAAATCATACTCTCTTTTTTTATATTTGAATTCTCTTTGTTTTTTGATTTTTCAATATATTTTAATTTTTCAAAATAGGATAATTTTTTATATTCAGATTCTAAGTCACCTTCTGATAGTATTATATAAAATTCAGCTTCGGATTCGTTTAAAAGTAAATCAATAATCCAATCTATAGAAGAAATAGCTGTATTAAATTTTGAAAATACTTCTTTGATACTAATACCTAATTCAGAAGAGATTAAATGAAGTAAATTTGTAGAAACATTAGAATCAGAATTATTAAAATTTACATTTGTGAAATTATTAAAATTTGGGAATATTTTTTTAACTATTTTATAAAGTGTAGTAACAGTTTTTTCTAAGGGAGTGTCTTCAAGTATAAAAATATCATCATTTATGATACCAGTAATATGTTCATTTCCAAGCCAATAGATCCACTCTTTTTTTTCAGAAGGATATATAGTATTTATGGTTGTGAATAAATAGCAATTGTTAAAAATGTCGTTTTCAAATATGAATTGTAAATAAGAATTAGAAGAATCAATTATTTTAAAATATAAATTAATTATTTTATAATTATTTATTTCAATGAAACTAATATCATCAATAGTAGAAGTATTAGAATCAAAAATAAAACGACTATTTAAATCATTATTTAAAAAATTTAAATTTTCAAAATGGATATTTTTATCGATATTTTCTATAAAGAATTTTTTTATTTCTTTATAATTAAACTCAGTATTTATTAGCATAAAAACCTCCTAAAATAAATATTGAAGTATATTAAATTATCAGTTACAATAAGAGTATATTATAATTATATATTTATAATATCGGCAAAATTAAAAAAAAATTAATAAATTAGGTGGTAATTATGGGAATTAAAGGAGATATTTTATTAATAATAATTCTTTTTTTTATTTTTCTTATGTTTTTATCAAAAAGAATAATAAAAAATTTTAAAAAATTAAATACATATTTGTTTTTTATTTTAATTTTAGTAATATTAAGAGAAGGGTTTGAGTATTTGTTTGATTTCAATAATAAAACAATAGGATTATATTTTATAACAGTTACATTTTTAGTAATAAAAATTTTAGGTATATTTTTAGATGAAACTTCTTATAAAATTATACATTTTGAAATACCTAAATTATTAAGAAGTGTAATTTTAATAGTTATTTTTATAGTAAGTTTTTTCTTTGCATTAAAAAAATATTATAATATTAATTTAACACCATTTTTAACAACGTCAGCAATTCTTTCAGCAGTAATAGGTCTTGCTCTTCAAGATACATTAACCAATTTTATAGCGGGAATAGTTTTGACTTCTGAAAAAAATTTTAAAAGAGGAGACAGTGTTGTAGTAGATAATATTGAAGGAAAGGTTAATGATACTGATTGGAGGTCTACAAAAATTACAAAGTTTGGTGGTGGAGTAGTAAGTATTCCAAATAGTATTTTATTAAAAGATAAATTTATTAATTATTATAGAAAATCAAAATATAGAATAGATATAGAAATAGGAACTTCATATAATGATCCACCTAATAAAGTAATAAAAGTTTTACTGGAAATAGCTAAAAATAATAAAAAAGTATTAAAAGATCCATTACCAGAAGTTTTGATAAGACAATACGGAGATTTTTCAATTGATTATATATTAAGAATATGGGTAGTAGATGATTATTTGAATAGATGGAGTATAAAAACAGATATTTATAGAGAAATTTGGTATAGTTTTTTAAGAAATGGGATTAAAATACCTTTTCCAGTAAGAGAAAATATAGAAATAATTAAAGATGTTAAAGAAGAAAATAAACAGGAGTTCGAAAATAGAAAAGTTTTAATTAATAAAATAGAATTTTTAAAAAGTTTATCAGAAAAAAGTAAAAATGAATTAAGCAAAAAAATAAGAGTTTTAAGATATGGAAAAGGAGAAATAATTGTTAAAGAAGGTGAAGAAGGGGATTCATTTTTTATTATTCAATCAGGAATAGTAGATATATTTATTAATAATAGAAAAATAGCAAATTTGAAAAAAGGCGATTTTTTTGGTGAGATGTCTTTGCTTACAGGTAACAAAAGAAATGCGACAGTAGTAGCTACAACAGATTTAGAATTGTTAGTTCTTGATAAAATGACATTTAGAAAAATAATAGAAAATGATAAAGCTATTTTGGATATACTTAGTGAATATTTATTAAAAAGAGGAGAAGAAAATACTAAATTTAATAAAGATATTAATGATTTATCTAAAAAACAAAATACTAATAGAGCAGATATAAAAAAAAGTATTTTTAAAAAATTAATTAATTTTTTTGAATTTTAATAAAATGGTTAAAAAAATTTTTAAAATTAATGAGGAGAAGCTAATATTATGATTGAATTTAAAAAATTTCAAGATTACGGAGTGAAAGCTATATTTTCAGATAAAAATGATGGTGATATGTCATTTGAAAATATAAAAAATAGAAGTTTTTTTTTAAAAAAACAAGGGATAAAAAAAGAAATTATTTATGCAAAACAAACACATTCAAAAAATATAAAAATAATAACGGATACTAAAGAAAATTATTATGAAAATATTGATGGATTTATTACAAATTTAGAGAATGTTGTATTATTTACATTACATGCAGATTGTTTACCAATATATATTTTAGATAAGAAAAATAATATAATTTCTCTTTTGCATAGTGGTTGGAAAGGAAGTTATCAAGAAATAGTAAAATCTTCTGTTTATTTATTAGAAAAGAAATTTAACAGTAGAAAAGACAATTTATTAATAGCTATTGGTCCTGGAATAAGTGCATTAAATTATGAAGTACAAAAAGATTTTAGAGAACAGTTTATAATGAAATTTGATAAAAACACACTTAAAAATGTCTTTTTAGAAAAAAATAATAAAATATATTTTGATAATAAAAAATTTAATTATAATCTATTGAAAAATTTAGGAATAAAAGATATGATTATTAGTGAAAAATGTACTTATGATGATAATTATTTTTCGTTTAGAAAAGATAAAGATAAAAAAAGAAATGGAGCATTTTTATTTTATATGTAGGAGGTATTATGTTAATATTATTTAGTCATTTGTTAAATAATTTGGGATATGTAATAGCAATAGCATTTTTTTTATCAAAGCTTAAAATTTTTCAAAAAATTATGCAAAAAGATAATTTCTCATTGTATGATAAATTATTTTTATCATTAATATTTGGGACAATGGCAATAATAGGGACTTATGTAGGTGTAGATTATAAAGGTGCTATAGCAAATACTAGAAATATAGGAGTAGTAGTAGCAGGACTTTTAGGAGGACCTCTTGTAGGAATGTTAGCTGGAATAATGGCAGGATTGCATAGAATATTAATTGACATAGGTGGGATAACATCTATTCCATGTGGGATAGCAACAATAATAGGAGGATTTATAGGAGGATATTTTTATAAAAAATCTAATTTACAAAATAGATATATATATGGATTTATAGGAGGATTTTTAGTAGAAAATATAAGTATGGCATTTATTTTAATCTTGTCAAAACCATTTGAAAAAGCTTTTGATATAGTACGAAATATATATGTGCCTATGGTTTTTGCAAATGCAGTAGGAGTATCTGTAATTATTCTTATTACAGAAAGTATAAAAAAAGAAAAAGACAGAGTAGCAGGAGAACAAGCTAAATTAGCTCTTGAAATTGCTAATAAAACATTACCATATTTTAGAGAATTAAATAATAGTTCACTTAGAAAAGTATGTGCTACTGTCTTAAATTCCTTAAATGCTGATTTAGTTGTAATTACTGATAAAGAAAATATTTTATCATATTTTTCAAAAAAAGATGAATTTACAATAACGCATCAAAAAATATTAAGCAAAGCTACTAAGGATGTACTATATACTGGGAAAACATTAATTTGTGATAGAAAAGAAGATATGATAAATTTTATTTATAATGAAAAACATTTAAAAAGTATAAAATCAGCAATAATATCACCATTGAAAAGTGAAAATCAAATAATAGGAACAATAAAAATATATTTTTCATCAGAAAAGCAAATGACAGAAAAGCAAAAATATTTAGTAGAGGGACTTTCAAATCTGATTTCAACACAAATGGAAATTAGTAAATTAGAAAATGTAAAAAAAACTGCTAAAACAGCAGAAATAAAGGCATTACAAGCTCAAATAAATCCGCATTTTTTATTTAATGCATTAAATACAATAGCGTCATTTGTAAGAATAAATCCAGAAAAAGCAAGGGAGATAATAATAAATTTATCTACATATTTTAGATATAATATAGAAGCGGGAGAAAAATTTGTAAAAATTTCTAAGGAAATAGAGCATGTAAAATCGTATGTAAATATAGAAAAAGCAAGATTTGGAAATAGATTAAATATAATTTATGAAATAGATGAAAGTATTTTAAATAAAGAAATACCTGCATTTACAATACAACCACTTGTTGAAAATGCTATAAAACATGGAATAATAGAATCTGGAATCGGAGATACTGTTTGGGTATATATAAAAGATAAAAAAGATAAAATATATATAGAAGTAACTGATAATGGAGTAGGAATAAAAAAAGAAATCATTGAAAAAATACATAATAATAATATTGAATCAAGTAAAATAGGATTAAATAATGTATATCATAGATTAAAATTAATATATGATAATGAAATAGAAATAAATAGATTAACTCAAGGTACACAAATAAAATTTGAAATATAGATAAAGGGGGAAAAATGAACTGTATAATTGTAGATGATGAATTTCCGTCAAGAGAAGAGTTGAAGTATTTTATTAATGAATTTAGTAATATTGAAATATTAGATGAATTTGAAAATCCGCTTGAAGTAATAAAATTTTTAAAAGATTATAGAATAGATATAGTATTTTTAGATATTAATATGCCTGGAATAGATGGAATGAGTTTGGCAGAAATAATTAAAGGATTATATGATGATATAAAAATAGTATTTATTACTGCTTATGCAGAATATGCAATAGATGCATTTAGAGTAAAAGCATATGATTATATTTTAAAACCATACTCTGAAGAAACAATTATAAAATGTTTAATGAAATTAACTAATAATGAAGAAATAGATGAAAAAAAAGAGAAAAAAAATAGAGGAATAGATGGAGTAGTTGGATGGTTTAAAGAAAAAATGTATGTTTTAGATTATGATGAAATTCTTTTTATAGAAGCATGTGAGAGAGAAAGTAAGATTTATACTAAACATAATATATATATTGCAAAATCAAAAATAAGTGATTTTGAAGAAAAACTTCCTTTAAAGAAATTTTTTAGAACACATAGATCATATATTGTAAATTTAGAAAAAATAGAAGAAATAATTCCTTGGTTTAATAACACATATAAATTAAAAATAAAAGATTTTGATGAAGAAGTATTAGTAAGCAGAAATAATATAAAAGAGTTTAGAATTATTATGAATATGATTTAGTGTAATTATTATGCAATTTGTGTTTTAAAAATGACTTTTTATGTTGGAAATATTTAAAATAAAACCTTTTAGAAGTATTATTGTATTGCAACAACTACAAATTCTTTTAGGAGGTTTTTTTATGTTTACATTTTTTATTTCATTAATTATTTTAATATTAGGATATATTTTTTATGGAAAATATGTTGAAAAAGTATTTGGAGTAACAGATGCAGATACACCAGCAAAACGAATGAATGATGGTGTAGATTATGTAGAAATTGATTGGAAAAGAGCTTTTTTAATACAATTTTTAAATATTGCTGGACTAGGGCCTATATTTGGAGCAATAGCAGGTGCTCTTTGGGGACCAATAGCATTTTTGTGGATAGTATTTGGAACAATATTTGCAGGAGCAGTTCATGACTATATGTCAGGAATGTTATCATTAAAACATGATGGCGCTACAATTGGAGAAGTAGTAGGTATTTATTTAGGAAATAACGCAAAACAAATTATGAGAGTATTTTCAGTGGTATTATTAGTTTTAGTTGGAGTAGTTTTTATAAATGGTCCTGCAGCAATTTTAGCAAATCTTAGTGGAATAGGAAAATTTTGGTGGGTAGGTATAATTATAATATATTATTTAATAGCTACAGTACTTCCTATAGATAAATTAATAGCTAAAATTTATCCTATATTTGGAGCTTCGTTAATTATAATGGGAATAGGAATAGCAGGCGGAATAATATTTAAAGGCTATCATATCCCAGAATTAACATTACAAAATTTACATCCAAAAACATTAAATCCATTTCCATATTTATTTGTAACAATAGCATGTGGAGCAATATCAGGATTTCATGCTACACAATCACCAATGATGGCTAGATGTATTACAAGTGAAAGAGAGGGAAGAAAAGTATTTTATGGAGCAATGGTAGCTGAAGGTATAGTAGCATTAATCTGGGCAGCAGCGGCAATGGCATTCTTTGGAAGTACAAAAAATTTAGCTGCAGCAGGAAGTGCAGCAGTAGTAGTAAATACAATATCAAATTCACTACTTGGGAAAATAGGAGGAGCATTGGCGTTACTTGGAGTAGTTGCGGCACCAATAACTTCTGGTGACACAGCTTTTAGAAGTGCAAGACTTGCAATAGCGGATGCAACAAAATTTAAACAAGGGCCAGTAAAAAATAGATTTTTAATAGCAATCCCTTTATTTTCAATTGGACTTGTACTATGTTTTGTAGATTTTACGATACTATGGAGATATTTTGCATGGTCAAATCAAACTCTTGCAACAATAGCATTATGGGCAGGAGCGGTTTATTTAAAAAATAATGGTAAAAATTATTTGATAGCAGCAATACCAGCAACTTTTATGACTTCTGTAATCATCACATATATTTTAATAGCAAAAGAAGGATTTAAAATATCTGAAAAAATTGCATATCCGATAGGAATAATAGTAGCAATTTTAGCACTTGGAAATTTTTTATTTATAAGAAATAAAGAAGTAGAGTATAGTAAAGAGTAATTAAAGGGATAAATTTATATATAAAAAAACAAGTCTCTGTCAAATAGATAGAGACTTGTTTTCTATTTTGTCATTTATTCAAATATTCCAGTTGAAAGATATCTTTCACCAGTGTCAGGTAATATTACTAATATTTTTTTTCCTTTGTTTTCTTCTTTTTGAGCTAATTTTAAAGCAGCAGCAAGTGCAGCTCCACTTGAAATTCCAGCTAAAATCCCTTCTTTTTGAGCTAATAATCTAGCGTGTTTAAAAGATTCTTCATTTGATACTTGAATGACTTCGTCAAATACATCTGTATTTAACACTTTAGGTATAAATCCAGCTCCAATACCTTGAATTTTATGTGGTCCTGGGCCATTTCCAGAAAGTACAGCAGAATTTTCAGGTTCTACAGCAATAACCTTTATAGTTGGAATTTCTTTTTTTAATATTTCACCAGTACCAGTTACAGTCCCACCAGTACCAACACCAGCTACAAAAATATCAATATTTTTTTCAGTGTTTTCTAATATTTCAATAGCAGTAGTTTTTCTATGTACATCAGGATTTGCAGGATTTTCAAATTGTTGTAAAATTATTGAATTTTCATAAGTTTCATTTAATTCAATAGCTTTGTCAATAGCGCCTTTCATTCCAAGCTTTCCATCAGTAAGAACAAGTTCAGCACCATAAGCTTTTAAAAGATTTCTTCTTTCAATACTCATTGTATCAGGCATTGTAAGAATAAGTTTATATCCTTTTGCAGCAGCAGTCATAGCAAGTCCTACTCCAGTGTTTCCACTAGTAGGTTCTATTATCATGGTGTTTTTATTAATTAATCCTTGTTTTTCAGCTGATTCAATCATATTTTTAGCAATTCTATCTTTTACACTTCCGCCTGGATTAAAAGACTCTAATTTTACTAAAATTTCTGTTCCAAAAGTATTAATACTATTTAATTTTACAATTGGTGTTTTTCCTATTAATTCTAAAATGTTGTTATAAATCATTTTTTCCTCCTTAAATATAATACATATAGTTTTCTTCTAAATTAAAATTATCTATCAAATCTTGTAAGGATATCTTTTTTAAAAATCTGATAATTAAATCGTCAAGTGGTTTTGATAAAGTAATATTAATAGATGTTTCATATTTATCTTTATTTTCAAAGATATCTTTTTTAACTAATTCTGGTTGTAATAAAGAAATTATTTCATATAATGATATTTTATTTGCTTTTTTAAGTAATTTATATCCACCATTAGGTCCTTTACTTCCTTCTAAAATATTTGATTTTTTAAAATATCTAAAAATCTGTTCGAGATATCTATTAGATATATTTAGTTCTTCAGAGATCTCTTTAATACTACATCTATATTTTTCGTTTTGCATAGCAATATATATTAAAGCTTTAAGCCCTGTTTTTGTTTTAGTAGGTAGTTGCAAAATTCTCCCCCCTTAATTTCTTATTTATAGCATAAGAAAAATATGTTATATTAAATTTATACTATAATATACTATAAAAGTCAAGAATTTTTTTGAAATAAAAATAAAGAGACATTTAAGTCTCTTTAAAAATTATGCATTTATCTTGTCATGTCGGTTTTTTCTAAGAGAAGCGTATTCTTCATTTAATGTTTCTAATTTTTTAGTATACTCTTTTACTAGAATATGATTTTCTTCAGCATAAGCTTTTTCAAGAGCATTTTCTAATTTGTGAATTTCATCTAATACCTTTTTGATATCGTTTGTTATTATTTTCATAAAATAAACCTCCTTATGTTGTTTTGTGAAAAAAATAATAATTTATAATATATAAAAATTAAATGTTATACTTTTTTATTAACAAAATAAACTTCTATATTATTAATTTACCTCAAAAGAAATCAAAAATCAAATTTTAAATAAGAATATTGACAAAATTAAAACAATGTATTATACTTTGAATATAAAAATTTTGAAATTCAAAATAAATGTGAGGTGTAATTTATGTGCATAGTGATAGCAGGTGGAATAAAAGGAATAGAAAGAGAATATAAAAATATTTCAAAAAAATATGGGTTTAAATGTAAAATTTTTAATGAAAATGTACCTAATTTTAATAAAAAGATTAAAAATGTTGATGCTGTAGTGATGTTTACAGGGACAGTAAGTCATAAAATATCTAAAAAATGTTGTGCAGTCTGTAAAAAAAATGATATTTGTTTAAAAAGAATGCATTCAAGTAGTATAAACCAATTAGAACTAGCATTACAGGAGATATCAAGTGAAATTTAACTAAAAAACCTTCTAAAATCTAATTAATTTAATAATTTTAGAAGGTTTTTATTTAAATATTATTATTTTAAAATTGCAGCTTGATAAGGTTGTAGTATAATTTCTTTTTTTATTATTTTATTTGTTATTAATTCTTGAGTATAGTTATTTTCTAATTTATATCGTATTTCTTTTTTACTGTTATTTATAATAACTAAAATTTTATTGTTTTTATAAATCCTTTCAAAAGAAAGTAATTTTTTATTAAAATGAGGAATAAATTCTCCTTCTTGTAATTCGATATTTTCTTTTCTTATTCTAATTAATCTTTTTATATAATTATAATATTTCATATTCCATTTATTTTTATTCCAAATCATACCTTTTCTACAATCAGGATCGTGTTCTCCATCCATGCCAATTTCAGTACCGTAATATATCATAGGCGCTCCAATATATGTCATTATAAAAGTAAGTGCTAATAAATGTTTTTCTTCATTAAAATTACATTTATTTAAAAATCTAGCTGTATCATGAGAATCTAAGAGATTTAACATTGAAAAATTAGTTTGTTCTTGATATTTCATTAATAAACTATTGATACCTTCAAGAAATTCAATACTATTTATTCTATTTTCTGCAAAATATTGAGTACAAAGATATGTAACACCATAATTCATTACAGCATCAAACTGGTCACCATTTAGCCAATTTTCAGAATTACTCCATATTTCACCAACAATATAAGCATCTTTATTTATATCTCTTACTACTTTTCTAAATTCTTTCCAAAATGATTGAGGAACTTCATCTGCTACATCGAGTCTCCAACCATCAATATTAAACTCTTTAGTCCAATATTTAACAGCATTTAAAATATATTCTTTAGCATCTTTGTTGAATAAATTTAATTTTGGCATGTGTTGAGTATGGGCAAAGGTTTCATAAGGTAAAATATTTTTGCCAGTTTTTTCGTCGATATACCAATCTTTCCAACCTTTTTCTTTTCTTTTCTTTTCTAAATATTCCAAATCAATTGGAAATTTTTTAATGTAATACCAATCTTTATATTTTGAATTTTCTTGATTTTTTAATATATCTTGAAAGGCAAAAAATTTATCTCCAGTATGGTTAAATACTGCATCAAGAATTATTTTAATTCCAAATGAATGGGCTTTTTTTATTAATTCTTTAAAATCTTTTTTTGTACCAAAATGTGGATCTATCTCCATATAATCAATGGTATCATACTTATGATTTGAAGGTGCTTTAAAAATAGGAGTAAAATAAAGAGCAGTAATTCCTAATTCTTTTAAATAATCAAGTCTATTAATGATCCCTCTTAAATCACCACCATGAAAACTATTGTATTTTGGTTTTTCTTCCCATTTTGCATTTACATAGTCTTTATATTCTGGATTACCTATTTCAAATCTTTCAGGAAAAATTTGATAAAATATAGCATTTTTTACCCAAGTAGGAGTATTGTTTTTTTCTTCGAAATGTAAATATGGAAAATGAAAAACAAAAAGGTAAGCTTCATCTTGTTTTATATTATCAAAAAAACCAAAATTTGTATAAGAATAAATTTTGTGATGTTTTTCTATTTCAAAATAATATGAAAGTCTTTTACTATCAATAAAAACTTTTATTCCATAATAATCAAATTCGTTATCAGTAGAAATTTTTTTCATTTTTATTTTTTGTTTTTTATGCCATTCGTATTTATCACCAAAAATTAAATATACGTTATCAGCATCATTTTTTGCACATTTAATTTTTATATGAACTTTATTATCAGTTGTTAAATAAGCAAAATTTGATTTTGCTTTATGATAGACTGCAAATTTATTTATACTCATCTCTCTCTCCTTTTTATTGTAGTATAATATATACAACAATAATACTATGATAAAAAAAATATGTCAAGAATATTTTATTTTTTAAAATTATTTTTTATTAAAACTATAAGAATAGATATTGCAAAAATAAATGTAATTATATTAGCTGAAATAATAGCAATATCTTTTAAATAAAAACCATAAATTATCCAAAAAAGAACTCCAGTTGTAAAAATAGAATACATACCTAAAGAGAGTCCTTCAGTATTTTGAGTTTTAATAGTTTTTATAGCTTGCGGTAAAAATGAAAAAGTAGTTAAAACTGCAGCTAATAAACCAATTATTTTAAAAAACATATTATACCTCCTATGTTATTTGATAATATATTATACCTTAAAAATATTTTTTTGCAATATAATTATAAATATATTTATAATTATATATATTTAATGTTATAATTTAAAAGAGGTGGTATAATGAAAAAAATAATTTTATTTATATTTATAATAACCAATCTAGTTGTATTTGCAGTAGATATAAATGACTATATGTTATTTGATAATGGGATGAAGGATTTTAATAATAAAAATTATAAAAAGGCAATAGAAAAATTTAAAAAAATTAATATAGAATATAAAAAATCAAATTTAATTAAATCAACATATTTGTATTATTATATAGGCCTAAGTTATTATTATACGGGAAATTATGAAACAGCAATTAAATTTTTAAAACAAACAAAGTATATTCCTTTAGAAGCTGATTATAATAATGGATATTTTAAAAAAAATAAAAAATCATATTTCGAATATGAAAAAAATTATTATATAGCCTACTCTTATTTAAAAATGAATAATTATGAAAAAGCAAAAGAATATTTTTTAAAGTTATATATAGATTATTTTGATATTGATATTATCAAATACGAAAAAACTGCATTAAAAGAATTAATAAAATTAGATAAATATTATAGATATGTTTTTAATACAAAATATAATATAGATGAAAATTATGATAACTTAAAAATAGAAGACAGATTAAAATTAGCAAAATATTTTAAAAGTAAAGGTGAATATTATAAAGCATCAATTTTATATAGAAAATATCTTGAAAATAAATCAGATATGTGGGCCAATATAAGCGTATTAAAAATGTTATATTATTCAAAACACTATAATGAATTAATTGAAATTTCAAAATTATATCTAAAAGATAAAAATAATAAGAAAATAGATTCGTATATTTATTATTATTTGGCTAGTGGATATAGACGAAAAGGTGATTTAGATAATGCAATTACTTATTTCAAAAACGTAAAAGAAGGTTACTTTAAAAAAGAAAGTATACATTTAATAGGAAGAATGTATTATTTTAAAAAAGATTATGATAATGCAGAAAAATATTTATTACAAAGTAATAAAAAAGAAGCATATCAATTGTTATATAATATATACTTTTCTCAAAAAAAATATAAGGAATTAAAAAAATTATTAGTTAATTATATAAAAAATAATCCTTATTCAGAATTGTCGGCGTTTTATAGATATAAATTATATAGTATGGAAAAACAAGGATATCTTGATTATATTATATTTTTCAATCAAAATACATATTATTATGAAAAAGCTATTGAAATAAAAAATTATAAAGAGAAGGCAAAAGATTTTCCAATACAAAAATATAATGAGAAATATAAGAGATTTAATACAAGAATAGAAAAAATATTAGAATTAAATAACCCCTTGTATTTAAAGATAGAATTAAAATATTATGACTTTTCACCAGAAGATGATTTATATAAAAAGTATTTAATATCAAAAGTATTTGAAAAAAACACTTCATATAATGAAGCAATTAGAAATTCTTTACTTAATTATAGAAAATTTTATAATTATAAAGAATTAAAAAAAATGTTATATCCAAAATATTATCAAAAAATAGTATCAAAATATTCTAAAAAATATGGAATTGAAGAAGAATTGATTTATAGTATAATAAAACAAGAAAGTTTATTTGGAAAATCTTTAGTATCAAGAGCTAGTGCCTATGGTCTTATGCAAATAATTTTACCGACTGCAAAGATGTTCGATAACAACATAACTATAGAAAAATTATTAGAACCAGATACAAACATAAAAATAGGAACACAATATTTAAAATGGATAAGTGATAGAGTAAATGGTAATATTTCACAGATAGCAGCTTCTTATAATGCAGGAATTGGAAATGTACTCAATTGGTTAAAAGAAAAAAATGGTGATTTAATTATAGAAAAAATTCCATATACAGAGACAAGAGGTTATGTAGAAAAAGTACTTAATAATTATTATAAATATAAAAGAATATATAGTAACTAAATAATAATAAATATTATATTTTTATAATGTTTTTATAAAAATTAACTTGACAAAAATATAATATATGATATAATATTTTGAATTTTTAAAAGGAGAAGATTATAATGAAAAAAGAGATGTTTTTTTTAAAAAAATTCAAGAAAAATAAGCATAATTTCTCATTTATAACATTATTATCTTTAATTTTTGTTTTTAATATTTTAATATATAACTTATTTATTAAGGTTAAGTGTCTTTAGACATTTGACCTTTTTTTTATATATAAAAAATTTTAATAGATTAAAATGAAATAGGAGGAAATTATGAACAAAGCAAAGTATTTATTAGGAGCACAACATGTATTAGCAATGTTTGGAGCAACGGTTTTAGTACCATTCCTTACAGGATTAAATCCTGCAATAGCACTTCTTACTGCAGGATTAGGAACTTTATTATTTCATTTATGTACTAAAAAAATAGTACCAGTATTTTTAGGATCAAGTTTTGCATTTATTGGAGCAATTAGTTTAGTTTTAAAAGAAGATGGATTATCAGTAGTAAAGGGTGGTGTAATATCAGCAGGATTAGTATATGTTCTTATGTCATTAATAATATCAAGATTTGGAGTAGAAAGAGTAAAATCGTTTTTCCCAGCAATAGTAACAGGACCAATTATTATGGTTATTGGGCTTAGACTTAGTCCAATAGCAATAAATATGGCAGGATATTCAAATGGAAAATTTGATTTGAAAAGCTTAATAATAGCATTAATAGTTATAATTACAATGATAATAATATCTGTAATGGAAAAATCATTTTTTAGATTAGTACCAATATTAATATCAGTAACAGTTGGATATATTGTAGCAATGTTTTTAGGGCTTGTAGATTTTTCAGCAGTAGTAAATGCTAAATGGATAGGATTTTCAGCAGAAGCTACAAAAGACTTATTGACATTACCAAAATTTACTCTTAGTGGAATTTTGGCAATAGCACCAATAGCGTTAGTAGTATTTATAGAACATATAGGAGACATTACAACAAATGGTGCAGTTGTAGGTAAAGATTTTTTTAAAGAACCTGGAGTTCATAGAACAATGCTTGGCGATGGGATAGCAACAATGGTAGCAGGATTATTAGGTGGTCCAGCAAATACAACTTATGGTGAAAATACAGGAGTACTTGCAGTAACAAAAGTATACGATCCAGCAATACTTAGAATAGCAGCAGTTTATGCAATAGCACTTAGTTTTATAGGCAAATTTGGAGCAATATTACAAACTATACCTGTGCCTGTAATGGGAGGAGTATCAGTAATATTATTTGGAATGATAGCAAGTGTAGGAGTAAGAACTCTAGTAGATGCTAAACTCGATTTTGCACATAGTAGAAATTTAATAATAGCAGCAGTAATATTTGTATTTGGAATAGGAATAAACAATATTATAATATGGAAAACAGTGAGTATTTCAGGACTTGCAATAGCAGCACTCTTTGGAGTAGTTTTAAATAAAATATTACCCGAAAATATATAATTAATATAAATCTGTCAAACATAATAATAAGTTTTATTATGCTTGGCAGTTTTTTTTATTTATTATAGTGATAAATATTATTCTTTTGACATATGTATAAGAATATGATAATATTCTTGTTAATAAAACTACATTAGTAGTACAATTTTTTTTGAGGTGGGATATGAGTATATACGAAGAATTAAAAAAGAAAATAATTATTTTAGATGGTGCAATGGGAACATCTATTCAAAATTATAAACTTTCAGAAGAAGACTATAGAGGGAAAGAATTTAAAAATTCTTCTTTTAATCAAAAAGGAAATAATGATTTGTTAAATATAACAAAACCAGAAATAATATCAGAAATACACGAAGAGTTTTTAAAAGCAGGAGCGGATATTATAGAAACAAATACATTTAATGCAAATAGAATATCACAAGCAGATTATGGACTTGAAAATCATGTATTTGAATTAAATAAAAAAGGTGCTGAGATAGCAAAAAAAATAGCAAAAAAATATTCAATACCAGATAAACCAAGATTTGTAGCAGGAGCTTTAGGGCCTACAAATAAAACAGCTTCATTATCTCCAAAAGTAGAAGATCCGGGATATAGAGATGTGGATTTTGATTACTTAGTAGAAATATATAAAGAACAAATAGATGGACTAGTAGCTGGTGGCATAGATGTAATTCTTATTGAAACAATTTTTGATACTTTAAATGCAAAAGCAGCTGTATTTGCGGCAAATACATATATGGAAGAAAAAAATATTCGATTTCCTATTATGATATCTGGGACATTAACTGATAAAAGTGGAAGAACATTATCGGGACAAACACTTGAAGCGTTTGTTACATCTATAAAAAATGATAATGTTGTTAGTGTTGGATTAAATTGTTCATTTGGAGCAAAAGATTTACTTCCATTTATAGAAAAACTTTCTAAAACAGAAGATTTATATATTAGCGTATATCCAAATGCGGGACTTCCAAATCAATTTGGAGAATATGATGAACTTCCAGAAGAAACATCAAATTTTTTAAAACCTTTATTTGAAAATAGAAATGTAAATATAGTAGGAGGTTGTTGTGGAACAACACCAAAGCATATAGAAAAAATATATGAAATTGCTAAAAATTATAAACCTAGAGAAATTCCAATAATAAAAATAGAAACTAAAATAAGTGGGTTAGAATTATTAAAGATAAATGAAGAAATGAATTTCATAAATGTAGGAGAAAGAACAAATGTAGCAGGTTCAAGAAAATTTTTAAGACTTATAAATGAAAAAAAATATGAAGAGGCTTTGTCAGTAGCAAGAGATCAAGTAGAGGGTGGAGCACAAATTATTGATATAAATATGGATGATGGAATGCTTAATGCAAAAGAAGAAATGGTTAAATTTCTTAATCTTGTAATGAGTGAACCAGAAATAGCTAAAGTACCAATTATGATAGATTCTTCAAAGTGGGAAGTGATTGAAGCAGGGCTAAAATGTTTGCAAGGAAAATCTATAGTAAACTCAATAAGTTTAAAAGTAGGAGAAGAAGAATTTATTAGACAAGCTAAACTTATAAAAAAATATGGTGCTGCTGTTGTAGTAATGGCTTTTGATGAACAAGGACAAGCTGATTCATATGAAAGAAAAATAGAAATTTGTAAAAGATCATATGATATTCTTGTTGAAAAAGTTAAATTTAATCCAGCAGATATAATTTTTGATCCAAATATATTAGCAGTAGCTACAGGAATAGAAGAGCATAATAATTATGCTGTTGATTTTATAAATGCGGTAAAATGGATAAAAGAAAATTTGCCATATGCAAAAGTAAGTGGAGGAGTAAGTAATATATCTTTTTCATTTAGAGGAAATAATATTATAAGAGAAGCTATGCATTCTGTTTTTTTATATTATGCAATAAAAAATGGAATGGATATGGGAATAGTAAATCCTAATATGCTTCAAGTGTATGATGATATACCAAAAGAGCTTTTAGAGTATGTAGAAGATGTAATATTAAATAAACGTGAAGATGCAACAGAAAGACTTATTGATTATGCTGAAAAAGTAAAAGGGCAAAGTAATAATAAAGATAATAGTAAAAGATTAGAATGGAGAAAAGGAACAATTGAAGAAAGACTATCTCATGCACTTGTAAAAGGAATAGTTGAATATATAAATGAAGATGTAGAAGAAGCAAGAAATTCATATAATAGTGCTTTAGAGATAATTGAAAAACCATTAATGGCAGGAATGAATATTGTAGGGGATTTATTTGGTAGTGGGAAAATGTTTTTACCACAAGTAGTAAAAAGTGCTCGCGTAATGAAAAAAGCAGTTGAGTATTTAATGCCATATATAGAAGCTGAAAAAAAAGAGGGCGATTCTCAAAATGAAGGGAAAGTTCTTATGGCTACTGTAAAAGGAGATGTACATGATATAGGTAAAAATATAGTAGGTGTTGTTTTAGCTTGTAATAATTTTGAAGTTATTGACCTTGGAGTAATGGTTTCAGCAGAAGAAATAATTAAAAAAGCTAAAGAATTAAATGTAGACATAATAGGATTAAGTGGTCTTATTACTCCTTCATTAGAAGAAATGACAAATATTGTTACTTTAATGGAAAAAGAAAATATGGATATTCCTGTAATGATAGGTGGAGCAACAACTTCTAAAAAACATACAGCAGTAAAAATAGCACCGTATTATTCAAAAGGTGTAGTTCATGTATTAGATGCATCTAGAACTGTTCCTGTGGCAAAAAAACTTTGTAATAAGGAAAAAAGAAAAGATTTTATAAATGAAATTAATAAAGAATATAAAATTATCAGAGATAAATTTTTAAATAGAGATAATAATACATTATTATCTTTTAAAGAAGCAAAAAAGAAAAGATTGAAGTTAGATTGGGAAACAGAAGAAATTTATAAGCCAAAGGTTATGGGAATAAATTATATTTATGAATATCCGTTAGAAGAAATTAGTAAATATATAGATTGGACTTTTTTCTTTTTTGCTTGGCAAATGAAAATACCATATCCAAAAATAATGCAAGATGAAAAATATAAAGAAGAAGCTAAAAAATTATATGATGATGCACAAATTGCATTAAAAGATATAATATCTAACAAATTATTTAAAGCGAATGCTGCTTATGGTATTTTGCCTGCAAATAGTGTAGATGAATATATAGAAGTTTATAATAATGAATCAAAAGAAAAAGTTTTAGCTAGATTTAATATGTTAAGGCAGCAAGAAAAAGATTTAGAAAATAATTTATCTTTAGTAGATTATATAGCTCCTAAAAACAGTAATAAAATAGATTATATAGGATTTTTTGCATTAACAGCTGGACACGGAGTAAAAGAATTAGCAGAAAAGTATAGAGCTGAAGGTAATGAATATTTAGCTATAATGTATACTATACTAGGAGATAGATTAGCCGAAGCATTTGCAGAACTTTTACATGAAAAGATAAGAAAAGATATCTGGGGATATGCAAACTCAGAAAATTTAACAGTTAGTGAAGAACTGCAAGTAAAATATCAAGGAATTAGACCAGCTATTGGATATCCATCTATTCCAGACCATTCTGAAAAGAAAGTATTATTTGATCTATTGGATATAACAAATAAAATAGATATTTTATTAACAGAAAATTATGCAATGTTTCCTACAGCTAGTGTGTGTGGGCTTTATTTTGCAAATAAAAATTCAAAATATTTTAATATTAACAGAATAGATAAAGAGCAAGTGGCAGACTATGCAAAAAGAAAAAACATAACATTTGATGAAGCTAGGAAAAATTTAGCACATAATTTAGAATATAAATAAGGCTGTGATATTTCACAGCCTTTTAAATTTATTAAAATATTTATTTTTCTTTTTTAAATTTTTTAGAAATAAGAATAATAGAACTCCTATCCATTACAAGATATTTCTCATCTTTGATTTCTTCATATTCTTCTAGAAAATCATCACCATAATTTCTATAGGTATCAACAACTCGATACCATTTTTTACCTTCAAGCTTTGGAAGTTCAAACCATAATGGTTCCCAGTATGAGTTAAGGGCTACATAAATATCATTATCATTAGGACTGTCATCACTAAAATCTTCTCCACTTATCATAAAAGCTAAAGTTCTTGAATCTTGACTCCAATCGGGTTTATTTAATTTTGTACCATGCCAAGTAATATCTGCCACACCATTTCCGCTAATATCCTCTGATTTAAAGAAATGAGCTCTTTTTAAAGAATGATGATTTTTTCTAAAGTTTACCATTTTTTTAAAGAATCTAAAGATATCTCTAAAAGAATCTTTTCTAGACCAATCAAGCCAGTTAGTTTCGTTATCTTGACAATAAGCATTATTATTTCCTCTTTGAGTTTTTGCAAATTCATCTCCCATAAGTATCATAGGGACACCTTGAGAAAGCATTAGTATAACCATAAAATTTTTTAATTGTCTTTTTCTTAAATTTATAATTTTTATATCTCTAGTTTCTCCTTCAATACCATGATTCCAAGAATAATTATCATTAGCACCATCCATATTATTTTCACCGTTTGGGAAGTTATGTTTTTCATTGTATGATACTAAATCCCACATAGTAAATCCGTCATGAGCAGTAATAAAATTTATACTATGATAAGGACGTCTACCATATTTATAAAATAAATCTGGACTTCCAACTATACGAGTAGCTAACTCAGAAACTTGGCCAGGGTCTCCTTTAATAAATTTTCTTACACAATCTCTAAATTTTCCATTCCATTCAGCCCAACCGACAGGAAATTCACCAACAAAATACCCACCAGCAGCATCCCAGCCTTCAGCAATAAGCTTTGTACCAGATAATATAGGGTCATCAGCAATATCTTTTAAAAGAGACATATCACCAATCCATTTACCGTTACTATCTCTACCAAGTATAGCTGCAAGGTCAAATCTAAATCCATCTACATGCATTTCTGTAGCCCAATATCTAAGACTATCTATTATTAATTCTTTTACTACTGTATGGCTACAATTAAAAGTATTTCCAGTACCGGAATAATTAGCGTAATATCTTTTATTTTTTTCTAATAAATAATAAATAGAATTATCAAAGCCTTTAAAAGAAATAGTCGGCCCCATTTCATTTCCTTCACCTGTATGATTGTATACAACATCAAGAATAACTTCTATTCCATTTTTATGCATTTCTTTTATAAAATCTTTAAATTCAAAAACTTGCTGTCCTATTCGCATTCCATAAGTTTGATCTCCTGAAAGATAATTACCAGTAGGAGCAAAAAAACCTATAGGATTGTATCCCCAAACATTTTTAAGAAGTTCACCTGTTACAGGATTAGTTCTAATAAGTTCATCTTGGTTAAATTCAAAAATGGGTAAAAGTTCAATAGCGGTAATTCCAAGCTCTTTTAAATGATCAACTTTTTCAATAATTCCTCTATAAGTTCCTCGATTTTTTACATTAGAATTTTTATTCATAGTAAATAAGCTTACATGCATTTCATAAATTATAGTATCTTTAAATTCTGTACGCGGATGCTTGTCACCTTCCCAATCATAACTTCTATCATCAATAATAACACCTTTTATTAATTGAGAGGCATCAACTTCTGAAATAGTATTGTGTTCAGTTTTAAAATAAGAATACATAGCTTCATCATCAAAATTAAATTTACCTGAAAGAGCTTTTGCATATGGATCGATTAAAGATTTATGAGGATTAAATCTATGTCCATTATCGATATCATATGGTCCATCTACTCTATAAGTATAGTATTTTCCAGATTTTAAACCTTTTATAAATATATGCCAAACATCTCCTGTTTTGTTGATATTAGGATCAAATTCAAAAGAATGACAAGGTGTTTTATCATAAAAATTTTCAAAAATGTCTAAAGTAACTTTTGTAGCATTTCTAGAAAAAACAGCAAAATTTACCCCAGTAGAAAAAACAGTAGCACCATATAAGGGAGCTCCTTTTTCTATTTCGTATTTCTTATTCATTGTTATGCGCCTCCTTAATAATCAAATGATTTCCTTCTTTTTTAATAATTATAGCAATATCATCTTTTTTTAAATCAGAATTTGATATAGCATTCCATTCTTCAGAATAAATTTTAATTCTATAATTATTATTATCAAGTTTTTTAAGGACTTTCACTTGTTGTCCTATATAATTATCGATATTTGTTTTAGTATCATTAGTTTTAATAAAATTATTAAGGTATTTTTTAGATAAAAAAATAGTAATAATAGAAAAAATACTAAAAATAAACATAAGGATATTAGTGTTTTTTATAGAAAATGTAAAAAAAGAAGTGATTAAAGCTGCGATACTAAAGGAAAAAAATATAAAAGTACCGGGGGTAATAATCTCTAAAGAAAGTAATATAAGAAAGATAATTAAAAAGAAATAAAATAAACTCATAAAAAACCTCCTAAATAGATATTTTCTATTTATTTTATACAAAAAAATATTTAAAATACCTTTATTTTATACAAAAAAATTAAGAAGAGCTGCCCAGGGAAAGGCAACTCTTCTTAATTTTTTTAGGGATTTTAAGAGGTCATTAAAGGGATAAATTAGAGTCTAAACTCTAATTTAGTGGGATAAGTCATTTTTAATAGTGACTTACTCAACGATAAAAGTATACTATAAAAAATAAAAAATGTCAATAAAAAAATGTAAAAAAATAGAATTTGTTTTTTAAATCAGCACATAAATACAAATATTTTGTTTTATAATTAATTGTTTAAATAAAAATAGAACATTTTTTTAAAAGAGGTAAAAATATAATGATATAATATATAGAAAAATTATTATTAGAATAAAAAAAATAGACTTTATTAATAAAGTCTATTTTTTTCAGACGTTTTCTATAGGTTTTAAAGTAGTGAGAATGGCTATATCTAATTCTTTTATATATTCTAATTCAATAATAGTAATGTTTTCATATTCAAGATATTTATAAATATCACCATTTGAATATGTTTTATCAAAAAGAATTTCAGATTCTATTTCGAGCTTAAAGGTAGCAATAAACTGCTCTAAATCTTCAAAAAGAAAAGAAAATAATTCTTCTTCTTTTTCGCTTAGGGAGTTTAAATTATGTTTTAAATCTTCTTCTTTTTCAGAAAAAAACATTTCAAGAGTGATATCATTTTTTTGAAAAAATATTTTATAAATTTCTATTTTTTTAAAATCAAAATCAATTAAATTAATATTCCAATTTAAAGTTTGTAAAAGATTGAAATGTTCGTTATTTTCTATAAATACTTTCATTTTTAATATTCTTTTCTTTTTAATAATATTTTTTAGATTTGAATTTAATAAAAATTTTATTTTATTTATATTTTTCCATTCTTCTATAAAAGTATTAAAATTTTTATTTAATAAATTAAAATTATTTGATTTTTCTATCTTATATGCTGCTCTACGTGTTTTTATGTTTATTTTATCACTTTTATATTTTTTTAAAATATATCTTAATTTGTCACTTGAATTTTTACCTACTCCCAGTTTATCAATGATTTTAATATCATCAATAGAGAGTCTAAAGTTAAAGATTTTTAGTTTGTCTTTTAAAGGTTTTCTTCCAGAACCTTCTCGAGCTCCTCCTTTATTCATTTTTGCCTCCAAAAAAATTAATTTAATATAAAGATATCATATTTTTTTATAAAATACAACTAAATTTATTTTTTGAAAAAATATTACTTTTTTCAAAAAATAAATTTACACTTGAAATATTATTGTATATTTGATACAATGATTTGTATAATCTAAAAATGAAAAAATGAAATATTTTAAATATAGTTGCTGATAAACTATTAAAAAAGTAATACGTTTTATTAATGTGTTGAACATATAAATAAAAACTTTATTAGAAAAATTAACTTTTACAAAGAAAATAAAAATAATTTATAACTGTTATAGTGAATAAAATAAATAATGAAAATTTAAAATAATGTATTAATAAAAATGAGGAGGAATAAATGATAGAGTTTAAAAAAGTTTCAAAAACATTTGATGGTAAAAAAAATGTTATAAACAAACTAAATTTTAAAATAAATAAAGGAGAATTAGTAGTACTTATAGGCGAAAGTGGATGTGGAAAAACAACTACAATGAGAATGATAAACCTACTAATTAAACCCACAAAAGGCGAAATATTAATAGACGGAAAAAATATATTAAAAATGAATAAAATACAATTAAGAAGAAATATAGGGTATGTAATACAAAAAGTTGGTTTGCTACCTCATATGACTATAGGTGAAAATATAGAACTTTTACCTAAAATAAAAAAATGGAAAAAAGAAAAAAGGGTAGAAAGAGCAAAAGAATTATTAGAGCTAGTAGAATTAGATCCTGAAGAATATTATGATAGATATCCTAATGAACTTAGTGGAGGACAACAGCAAAGAATAGGTATTGCAAGAGCATTAGCAGCAGATCCAGATATTATATTGATGGATGAACCATTTAGTGCATTAGATCCTATAACTAGAGAAAAACTTCAAGATGAAATAATAAGAATACAAGATGAACTTCATAAAACTATTATTTTTGTAACTCACGATATGGATGAAGCTATAAAAATTGCGGATAGAATTGCAGTAATGAATAATGGTGAAATTGTACAATATGATACACCAGAAGAAATATTAAAAAATCCAATAAATGATTTTGTAGAATTTTTTATAGGAAAAGAAAGACTTTGGAGACAACCAGAATTAGTATTAGCAAAAGATATTATGAGAAAGAAAGTTTATAAAATAAATGCAGAAGGTAAAATGGCAAGAGCAGTAGAAAAATTGAAAGAAAGCGAGGCAACAATGCTAATTGTTGTTGATAAAATAAAAGACAAACCACAAAAAGGGCTTGGGTTAATTACACCAAAACTTTTAAAGAGAATAGAATTTAATAAAAAAACTTTAAATTACAATACTAAAGTAATAAAAGATTATATGAGAAAAGATTTTGTTACTGTAGATGAAAAAACAAATATGGTTCAAGTATTAAATTATATGTCAACAAGGAATTTTAGAAGTATTCCTGTAACAAATAGTAAAAATGAAATAGTTGGAATAATAACACCAAATAGTATATTAAATATTATGTCTAAAATTTCACCTGATTGTATAATAGAAGAAGAGATTATAAGCCAAAACAAGGAGGAAGTAAATGGAAAAGCTTAATATTTATGAATTTATATATTATAGATTTGATGACCTTATAGCAGCACTTATTAAACATATAGAAATAACAGGAATGGCTGTAACTTTAGCTATAGTTGTTGGAGTGCCTATAGGAATTATGATTACAAGAAAGAGAAATATTGCTAATTTAGTAATAAATATTGCTAATGTTTTCCAAACTTTACCAAGTTTAGCATTATTTGGATTGATTATTCCGTTTTTAGGAATAGGTGTGCTACCTGCGGTTTTTGTTTTATTTTTATATGCGTTATTGCCAATTATAAAAAATACATATATAGGTATTACAAATGTAGATCCTGCTGCAATAGATGCAGGAATAGGGATGGGATTGACATCAAACCAAATATTAACAATGATAGAGATACCTTTAGCTTTGCCTGTTATAATGGGCGGAATTAGAGTATCAACTGTTATAAATATAGGGACAGCTACAATAGCAGCTTTAATTGGAGCAGGTGGATTAGGAGAATTTATTTTTAAAGGTCTTTCAATGAATAATAATAATATGATCTTAATGGGAGCTTTACCCTCAGCACTTTTGGCTATAGTTGTAGATTTTATATTTGGGAAAATTGAAAAAGCATTAATACCAAGAGGAATTCAAAATTAATTAAAATAAAAGGAGAGATTTAATGAAAAAAAATTTAATATTATGGATGATATTAGGAACAATAATTTTTGCTACTAGTTATGCAGGTTTATTTGGAAAGAAAAAGGAAATAATAAAAATAGGGCATAAAAATTTTACAGAACAAAGAATACTAGGACAAATGTTAAGTATTGCTATTGAAAAAAATACAAATTATAAAACAGATGTAAGAGAATTTGGTGGAACAATGTTAGTAAATCAAGCATTAAAAACTGGTCAAATTGATCTAAGTTTTGAATACACAGGTACAGGTTATCAATATTTATTAAAAGGAACAGGATTAAAAGATCCAGAAAAAATATATGAATATTGTGTAACAGAATTTGCAAAACAAGGGATAACATGGTTAAATCCTATGGGATTTAATAATACATATGCTTTTGCAGTTAAAGAAGAACTTGCACAAAAATATAATTTAAATAAATATTCGGATTTTGTCGGAGTTGCTGAAAAATTAAAAGTTGGAGCATTGTCTGATTTCTTTAGTAGACCAGATGGAATGCCGGGAATTAAGAAAACATATGGTTTTACTTTTAAAGAAGAGGTAGCAATAGATACTGGCTTGAAATATATAGCGGTAGAACAAGGTAAAATTGATGTAGCTGTAGCATATGCTACAGATGGGATGTTAAAAAAGTATAATTTGAAAGTATTAGAAGATGATAAACATTTTTTTCCACCGTATGATGCAGTACCTAGAATGAAAACAGAATTTGCAAACTCTCATCCAGAAATTGTAAAAGTTCTTAAAGAATTTAATAGAAACTTTACAAATGAAGATTTTCAAAAATATAATTATCAAGTAGACGTATTAGGTTATCCAGAAAAAAAAGTAGCAGAAGAAGCGCTAAAAGAAAAAGGAATAATATAGAGAAAATAATAAAAAACAGACTTTTTATATTGAAAGTCTGTTTTTTATTATTAAAATATACTGAATATATCTTATAAAATTTTTTCTATAATTTTGGAAACACCATGATTATTATTACTATCTGTAATTATATCAGCTTTATGTTTTACATAATCTTTTGCATTACCCATAGCAACTCCAAGACCTACATGTTTTATCATTTCAAGATCATTATGATTATCACCAATGCCTATAACATTATCTAAAGAAATATTTAAATAGTCACATAAAAAATCTATTCCTGTAGCTTTTGAAATACCTTTTGGGATTATTTCAAAACCATATTTATTCATCATAGTTATAGTTATATAGTCAGAAAATAAAGATTGTATTTCATTTTTAGCTATTAAAAATTCATCTTGAGTTTTAGTTTTGTCAAAGATACTAAATTTAAATACATCATTATTTTGTATTAATTTTAAAATAGTTTCAGTATTTAGCTCAATAAAATTTTTTCTTTCTTTAGAAATTTCATAAATACTTTTAAAAAAATTAATATTTAAAATATTTTTATAAAATGATATAGGAAAATTTATGGATTTATTATATACAGTATTATTAAATAAATGAGTAAAAAATACAAGATTATGTTTTTTTAAAATATTAATAATTTCTTTAGAGATTTCGGGAAGTAATGTTTTTTTAAACAATATTTTATTACTTGAAATATCGATAATAAGAGCTCCATCATTTGTTATTATAGGGATATTTATATTAGTTTTCATTGCAGCTCTATATGCATTTGTATGATTTCTTCCTGTTGCTATTGTAAAATAAATATTGTTTTGTTTTAATTTTTTTATAGATTTTAGATTTTGTTTTGATATAAATTTATAATCATTAAATAAAGTACCATCTAAGTCTGAAATTATCAATTTGTATTTCATAAATTCTCCTATCAATTATTTTCTATTTTTTTATTTTTATAATTTTCAATAAGTTTTTTAGAACCAGAACCAACAGCTAAAATTGATCTCATTGCTTCATCTACTTTTACATCAACAATTGTAACTTTTGATTTATGAACATGAAAAATATTACCAGATGTAGGGTTTGGTGCAGTTGGAACAAACAAAGTATAATAATCATCAGTCTTTTCAATAACAAAAGCTGTTGAAAGTGAATTACCGTATACTTCAGCTAAAGCCACAGTTGAAAAAGAATCTTTGAAATTACCTTTAAATTGATTAATTGTTTCAGTTACTATTTTATAGCCGGGTAATTTTTTTAATATTTTATTTTCTATATGATAGAAAATAAAGTTTCCAAGTCTAGTGGCTATAAAAAATCCAGTAATAAAACAAAGAGCGATAATAATAGAAAAAGCAATTAAATTAGCTAAGGAATTATTTATTTCAAAACTTAATTTAAAAATATTTGAAATTGGCGAAATAAAACCTAATATAAAATCAAAAATGAATTTAAAAATAAAGATTAAAACTCCAATTGGTAATAAAACAGTTATTCCTCCAATAAGAGTTTGGGTAAAAAAAGATTTGATTCGTGATAATATTTTCATAAAAACCTCCTATTTATTTAAAGTATTATATAAATATATTATATCAAAAAAATTAGAAAATTAATAAAAAAATACACTTCAAATTAAAAATTTGAAGTGTATTAAATATTTTAGTTTAATAATCCGCTAGTTTTAATTATTAAATTTGCCATTTTATTAGAAAATTCTACAGGGTCATCTAATTTAAATCCTTCTATTAATAACGCTTGAGAATATAATAAATATGCAATATCTTTTATTTCTTCATTATTTGATTTATAAAGTTTATCTAAAGCAACAAATAATTCGTGATTTGGATTTATTTCAAGAATTCTTTCAGCTTTAACATCGCCCATAGGATTAGCATTAGGCATCTCATTCATCACTTTTTCCATTTCAAATGAGACACCTTCACCACTTACAAGGCATACAGGACTTGATTTTAATCTATTTGTTAATTTTACTTTTGATACTTTTCCTTCAAGTTCTTTTTGTATTTTTTCTAAAAGTTCTTTATTTTCTTTTTCTTTTTCTTCTAATAATTTTTTATCGTCATTATTTTCATCTAGTTCTAAATCGCCTTGATTTATAGATTTAAAACTTTTCCCTTCGTATTCCATAAGCATTTGAATAGCAAATTCATCAATTTTATCAGTAAAAAACAATACTTCATAACCTTTATCTTTTATGGCTTCCATTTGTGGAAGTTTTTCAAGTTGACTTCTGCTTTCTCCAGATACAAAGTAAATATGTTTTTGTTCTTCTTTCATTCTTTCTACATATTCTTTTAATGTTGTTGGTTTATCAGAATTACTCGATTCAAAAATTAATAAATCTTTTAAAGTGTCTTTATTTGCACCAAAACTATTGTAAATACCAAATTTGATATCTCTTCCAAATTCTTTAAAGAATTCAATGTATTTATCTTTATTATTTTTTAATAGTTTTTTAAGTTCAGCTACAACTTTCTTTTCGATATTTTTTGCAATTACATTTAATTGTCTATTTTGTTGAAGAATTTCTCTAGAAATGTTCAATGAAAAATCACTAGAGTCAATTAATCCTTTTAAAAATCTAAAATGATCTGGAACTAATTCTTTACATTTCTCCATTATAAATACATTTTTAGTATAAAGTTTTAAACCTTTTTCGTATTCTTTTGAATAAAAATCAAGTGGAGCTTTACTAGGGATATAAATAAGAGCAGTATATTCTATATTTCCTTCTACTTTATAATGAATAGTAGCTAGAGGATCACTCCAATCATGAAAATTATTTTTATAAAATTCATTATATTCTTCTTCTTTTATATCAGTTTTATTTTTTCTCCAAAGTGGAAGCATAGAATTAAGTGTTTCAGTTTCTGTTATTTTTTCATATTCATTTTCTATTGGATTACCTTCAGCATCTTTTTTAGGAACTTCTTTTGTAACATCCATTTGAATTGGATATCGTACATAATCAGAATATTTTTTTACAAGCTCTTTTATTTTCCATTCTTCTAGATAAATAGAATATTTCTCTTCTTTTTCTTCATTATCTGTTCTTAAATGTAAAATAATTTCAGTACCAATACTATCTTTTTCTACTTCTTCTAATGTGAATGAACCATCACCAGTAGATTCCCATTTTATAGCAATATCAGAATATGGAGATTTAGTAATTAAAGTTACTTTGTCAGCTACCATAAATGCTGAATAAAATCCAACTCCAAATTGCCCAATGATGTCAATATCATTTGTCTCAGTAGCTTTATTAAGCTCTTCAACAAAAGCTTTTGAACCAGATTTTGCAATAGTACCAATATTATTTATAACTTCATCTCTAGTCATTCCTATACCAGAATCTTTAATTGTAATAGTATTATTTTCTTTATTTGGAATAATTTCTATTTTAAATTTATAATCTGAAGGAATTAAATCAGTTTCAGTTAATGACTTAAATTTTAACTTATCAATAGCATCACTAGCATTCGAAATAAGCTCTCTTAAAAAAATTTCTTTATGTGTGTAAATAGAATGAATCATTAAGTCTAATAATCTTTTAGTTTCAGTTTGAAAACTTAATGTCTCTTTTGTACTCATCTATAAACCTCCTTATTTTTTTTATTAGCACTCTTAAAAATAGAGTGCTAATATTTTTTATCATAAATAATTTTAAATGTCAAGAGTAAAATAAATTTGACAAACAAGAGATTAGTACAGTAAACTTTAAATATATCCAAAATAATTAAGGAGGAAAAGGTAAATGTTTTTTTTGTCAATTATATTAATTATTTTTTTATTTATATTTGTATCAAGTGGAATAATAATTGTAAAACAAGCTGAAGTAATAGTAGTAGAAAGATTAGGTAAATATAATAAAACCTTAGAGAGTGGTCTTAATTTTATTATACCTATTATAGATACTCCTAGAATAATTACGTGGCGTTTTGTAGAACAAAGAGGAGATCAAATACTTATTTATACAAAAGGAGTAAAAAGAATTGATTTAAGAGAAAGTGTATATGATTTTCCTAAACAAAGAGTTATAACGAGTGATAATGTAACAATAGAAATAAATGCACTATTATATTTTCAAATAACAGATCCAATGAAAGCAGTTTATGAGATAGCAAATTTACCAGAAGCAATAGAAAAACTTACTCAAACTACTTTGAGAAATGTAATAGGTGGGCTATCATTAGACCAAACTTTAGTTTCAAGAGATGAGATAAATACTAAACTTAGATTAATTTTGGATGAAGCTACGGATAAATGGGGGGTAAAAGTAAATAGAGTAGAACTTCAAGATATTATACCACCTACTGAAATAAGGGTAGCAATGGAAAAACAAATGAAAGCAGAAAGAGATAAAAGAGCATCAATACTAGAAGCAGAAGGCGCAAAAAGATCACAAATATTAGAAGCAGAAGGTTATAGAGATGCTGCTATAGCAAAGGCAGAAGGTTATAAAAGAAGTAAAATATTAGAAGCAGAAGGTCAAGCAGAAGCTAGACTAAAAGTAATAGAAGCAGAGAAAAAAGCACTTGAAAAAATAAAAGAAACTGTAAAAGATGAACAAAAATCAGTTGAATATCTTGTAGCTTTAAAATATATTGAAGCATTTAGAAATATTAGTGAAAATTCAAATGATAAAACAGTGTTTATGCCATATGAAGCTACTAGTGTAATGAGTAGTTTAGGTGGAATAAAAGAATTATTTCAAAAAAAATAAAAAAAATGTAAAGTAGCGGTAAAGTATAGTCGATAATTTAAAAGGAAATAGGGAGAAATAAAAATTACTGGGGAGTGATTTAATTATGATGACAGCATTATATTCAGCCGCTACAGGTATGAACGCACAACAACTAAATATGGACGTTATATCAAATAACTTATCAAATGTAGATACATCAGGATATAAAAAAAGTAGAGTAGATTTTGAAGATTTGATGTATTCAACAAAACAAACACCGGGAGCAACAACTGGTGATGGAAGTAGTTTGCCTACAGGACTTCAAGTTGGTAATGGAGTTAGAGCTGTGGGAACTAAAAAACTGTTTACTCAAGGAAATTTTAAAAACACTGGAAATGAACTTGATATTGCTATAGAAGGAAGAGGTTTTTTTCAAGTGTTAAGACCAGATGGAAGTGTAGCATATACAAGAGATGGTTCTTTTTCAAGAGATGCAAATGGACAATTAGTTAATGCTGAAGGATTTTTATTAGATCCTTCAATTGTAGTGCCTGCAGAATACACTAACTTATCTATAGGACAAGATGGAGTTGTAACTGTTGATATAAATGGGCAACAACAAGAGATAGGGACAATTACATTAGCGAATTTTGTAAATCCAGCTGGATTACAAAATTTAGGTAAAAATTTATATGCAGCAACACCTGCTTCAGGAGATGCAATAATTGGAAATCCTGGTGAAGGAGCTTTAGGAACTCTTTTACAAGGAAATTTAGAAACATCAAATGTAAAAGTAGTAAATGAGATGATAGATATGATATCAGCTCAAAGAGCTTATGAAGTAAATACAAAATCAATACAAACAGCAGATAGTATGCTTCAAATGGCTAATAATTTAAAAAGAGGATAATTAAATGAAGATAAATAAATTTTCTATAAAAATGATAGTTATGCTATCATTTTTATTTATTACAACAAATATTTTTGCATTGAATATACTAAAAAATGTTGTAGTTAATAGAAAAAATGTATATTTAAGCGATATAATTTTAACTACTGATACTGATCAATATAATAAATCCAAGAAAGTATTAATAACAGAATTAAATGAACCAGGAAGTATAAAAGAAATAAATGGTGATTATATAAGTTTAAAATTAAGATCTATTACGAATGAAAAACTTGTAATACCTAATAAAATAATTATAAAAAGAAATTTTGAATATATAGAAAAAATAAAATTAAAAAAAATAATTTTAGAGAAAGTAGAAGAAATATATAATAATGAAAATTATTATATAGAAGTAATAATTAATGGTGGAAATAAAATAAAAATCACTAAAGGAAAAAAAGAATATGAATTAGAAAGTACTAGACTTAAAGATAAAAAACTCGGAAAATACAGAGTTGCTTTAAATATAGTAGCTGATAATGAAGTTCAACAAAAAATATATTTTATTTTAGATGTAAAAGCAAAATTAATAGAGTATAGATTAAAAGAAAATGTAAAAAAAGGAGAGCTTTTTACATTGGATAAAGTAGAAAAAAGAGAAAAATATGTGTATTATAAATCATATAATAACATAATAGATATAGATAAAATAAAAACAATGATTTATAAAAATGATTTTTATAAAAATCATATTTTAAGTAATAGTGATTTTGAAATAAAAAAACTCATTAAAAAAGGTGAAAGAGTTAAAATAAAAGTTAATTATAATGGAATTAAAATAGAAGATGTAGCAATTGCAATGGAAGATGGAATAGAAGGTCAAACAATAGAAGTAAAAAATCTGAGAAGTAATAAAATTTTTTACGGTAAAGTAAGTGAAAGTGGAGAAATACTGGTCGAAAAATAATTTTCGACCATTTTTATATTATAAATGCTAGCTTGGTTGCTTTTTTTTAAAAAATAATGTAAAATAATATGAATTTAAATAAATAAAAAGGCGGTAAAGAATGTCTGAAATAAAAAGAAGAATGGATTTAGAAGATAAATATCATATACCAGTACTTTATGATGAAACAATTCAAAATTTGATTACTAATAAAAATGGAGTATATGTTGATTGTACTCTTGGAGGAGGTGGTCATTCAGAAGGAATTCTTTTAAATTTAGAAGAAAAAGGTAAATTAATATCAATAGATCAAGACATAAATGCTATAAAATTTGCAAAAGAAAGACTTGAAATATTTAATGGTAGATATCAAATATTTCAAGATAATTTTAAAAATATAGATACTGTAGTATATATGGCAGGGTATGATAAAGTGGATGGAATTCTTATGGATATAGGAGTATCATCAAAGCAATTAGATGATGCGACTAGAGGTTTTTCTTATAAATACAATGCAAAACTTGATATGCGAATGGATCAAAGTCAAGAATTATCTGCTTATGAAGTAGTAAATGAATATCCAGAAGAAGAATTATCTAGAATAATTTATAAATATGGCGAAGAAAGAAGAGCGAGAAGAATAGCTGCAGAAATAGTAAGAGCAAGAACAATTAAACCTATTGAGACAACCGATGAATTGGTAGGAATAATAAAAAAGATAATAAAAGAAAAAACAAAAAAACATCCTGCTAAAAAAGTTTTTCAAGCTATAAGAATAGAAGTAAATAAAGAATTAGAAGTATTAGAGCAAACTATTGATAAAGCAATTTCTTTATTAAAACCAGGCGGAAGATTAGCTATAATTACTTTTCATTCATTAGAAGATAGAATAGTAAAAGAAAAGTTTAGAAAATTAAGTAAAGAATGCATATGTCCACCGGAAATACCTATATGTGTATGTAATCATAAAGCAAGTATAAAATTAATTACAAGAAAGCCAATTGCACCTTCAAAAGAAGAAATGAAAACTAATAGAAGAGCACATTCTTCAAAACTTAGAGTTTGCGAGAGGATTTAAATGGAAGAGAAAAAAAATAAAACATTGAATAATATAATATATATTTTATTTATTTTCTTTTTTTTATTTGGAATAGGATATACATTGACAATTATATATAAAATGCAGCTTATGTCAGAAAATAAAAAACTAAATAAAAAAATAGATGAGTTAAATTTTGAAATAAATAAAATAAATTTAGAATTAGATAAAAAAATTGATTTAAAACAAATAGAAATAAAAGCTAAAAAAATGCTTGATATGGAAATATCAGATGAAATAATATATGTAAAAATAAATAAGGAGAAATAATGCTGAAAATAGGAGATTTGATAGAGGTAAGTATTGATAAAATAGTTTTTGGCGGAGAAGGACTAGGATATTATAATGATATTGCAATTTTTGTGCCAATGTCTGTTCCAGGAGATAAATTGAAAGTGGAGATAATTTCAAATAAAAAAACTTATGCAAGAGGACTTATAAAAAAAGTAATAAAGCCTTCAATAGATAGAGTAAGTAGTGAAAAAATAAGTTTTGAAGATTATCATGGTTGTGATTTTGCAATGATAAACTATGAAAAACAAATTGAATATAAAAAAGAAATGGTAAAAGAGGTGTTTTCTAGAATTGCGAAAATTGATAATATTCAATTTGACAAAGTACTTTTAGCTAACACAATATTTAATTATAGAAATAAGGTGATAGAACAAATTGGATATAGAAATGGAAAAGTAATATCTGGATTTTATAAAAGGAGATCACATGAAATATTTGAAGTAAAAGATAATTACCTACAACCAAAAGAAATTAATAAAATTTTTACGTATTTAAAAAATAGATTTTCTGAAAAAAAACTAACTATTTATGATGAAAGAAAACATAAAGGTATGTTAAGAAATTTAATGGCAAGAGTAAATTCTAATGGTGAAATAATGCTTGTAGTAATTATAAAAGGAAACATTATAAAAGAGTTAAAAAAAATACTAAAAGATACTTATAATAAATATAAAAATGTAATTTCTATATATATTTCAATTAATAATAATAAAACAAATTTTGCACTTGGAAATAAAAATATTTTGTTATATGGAGAAGAAACAATAAAAGAAAATTTATTTGATATAAATTTTAATATATCGCCTACATCTTTTTTTCAAATAAATATAGAACAAACAAAAAAATTATATGAATTAGCAATTTCATATTTTAATAATATAAATAATAAAAATATTGTAGATGCATATTCTGGAACTGGAACAATAGGAATGATATTATCTAAACAAGCAAAAAAAATATTTTCTATAGAATTAGCTGAATCATCTTCAAAAGATGCTGAAAAAACAGCAAAAGAAAATAATATATCAAATATTACTTTTATAAATGATACTGTAGAAAATGGGTTAACAAAATTATTAAATAGTGATGAAAAAATAGACTCTATAATTTTTGATCCACCAAGAAAAGGAATAGACAAAAATTCTTTGCAAGAAGTAATAGATAAAAATATAAATGAATTAGTATATATCTCTTGCAATCCTTCTACACTTGCAAGAGATATAGGAATATTAGTAGAAAATGGATATAAACTAATGAATCTATCTATTGTAGATATGTTTCCGCAAACAAGCCATGTGGAGACGGTGGTATTGATGTCAAGGGTGTAGAAATAGAAAGCTTGAAAGTGTAGGAAATAAAGGGTTCTGTGTATTTTGCTGATTTGCAGAATGGCATAACCCCTTGTTAAATGAGTGCTTTGTGGGAATATATCCACTGTGAAAAAGTGGCATAGTTGAGTGGACAGGATTGCTTTTGGGTAGGTTGAGAAGACAGGATAGATGTATTTAAATCAAAATATAATTAACTTTGATATACTGCTTGTATTGATTGAATGATTAAGAGTAAAAATGCTGATAAATAAATAGCTTTTTCGAGTTATAAATTTCAGATGTTATTTATTTACTGACTTTTACCATGTAAAAATTTTGATTATAGTCTTTTTGGGGATAATTAATTATCATGATATATCCTTGAATTTAACCAACATTAATGTTAAAATGAATATGATTTTGGTTATCAAGGAGGAGATTATGAAACTTCATTGCAGGTTATCAACTTTGATGGGAGAACATAGATTTTCAATACAAGAAGTACACGAGAGAACTAAACTTTCTAGAACGACAGTTTCTAATCTGTATAATGATAAGGCTACTAGGATTAATTATAAAACCATTGAAAAATTATGTTCGCTCTTTGATTGTGAGGTAGCAGAATTGTTATACATAGATGATTGTAAAAAAGGAGAAGGAGAAGAAATAAAATAATGACTAACACTAGCGTGAGTATTGAATTGACAAAAGGTCAAATTATAACAAATATTAGAAAAAAAATAGATGTTACTCGTAAGGAATTTTCAGATGCTCTTGGTTTAAGCAAAGAAGAAGAAAAAGAATTAAAGTTTTGGGAAACTGACAAGAAGGAAGTTCCAGATGAGGTTTATAAGAAAATATTAGCCTTTCCCACAGAGCCTCCTTTTGTTGCACCAAGCATAGAAAATAGTAGATTTACTCAGATAGATTTGTTTGCCGGAATTGGTGGTATTAGACTAGGTTTTCAGCGCCATGGCGGTCGAACAGTATTTTCATCAGAATGGGATAAATTTGCTCAAAAAACTTATAGGATAAATTATGGTGAAATGCCCGCAGGAGATATTACGCAAATTGACGAAAAAGATATTCCAGATCATGATATTTTGTTGGCAGGATTTCCGTGCCAACCATTTTCTCAAGCGGGGTTAAAAAAAGGATTTGAAGATGCGCGTGGTACATTATTCTTTAATATTGCTAAAATTTTAAGGGAAAAACGACCAAAAGCATTTATGCTTGAAAATGTGAAACAATTACGTGGCCATGATAAAGGAAGAACTTTGAAAGTAATTCTTTCGATTCTCAATGAACTAAATTATTACGTACCTGAACCGGAAGTATTGAACGCTTACCACTTTGGGGTACCTCAAAATAGAGAACGTATTATTATTGTTGGATTCAATAAAGATTACCTACCGGCTGATTTTGTGAAGTTTAAATATCCAAAGGGTTACGTGGATGACAGTGTTAATGTAGGAATGATTTTAGAAAAGGAAGTACCTGATAGATTTACAATATCAGACAAATTGTATCAAGGTCACTTAGAAAGAAAGAAAGCACATAAAAAGAAAGGAAATGGATTTGGTTTTTGTTTGTTTAATTCAAACAGCAAGTATACGAGCACCATTAGTGCAAGATATTATAAGGATGGAAGCGAAGCATTAATTGAGCAAAATGGGAAGAATCCTAGAATGTTAACCCCACGAGAATGTGCTAGATTACAAGGCTTTCCTGAAGAATTTATTATTGCTGTTTCAAATTCTCAAGCTTATAAGCAGTTTGGTAATTCAGTATGTATTAACGTTATTGATGCAGTTGCTAAAAGCATGCTTGATTATTTAGGTCAATATAGGATTTTATAAGAAAAACATCACTCGCAGATGGTTGTATCCAATGCGGGTGATGCTTTTTTTTATTCATGGTTTTTATTTTTGGAAAAAATAAATTCTTCAAAAGTTATAGTACCTTTATGTAATAAATCATCAGATAGTTTGTTTTGCGCTGTTAATATATATCCGCTAAATTCGTCTATCAGAGTTGCTATGCCTTTTTTTCTAACATAGCATTTCTTTGGAACACCGTTATATAAAATACAAATATAAGTTATTTCAGGGTTATATTCAAAAATTGCAGATAAATTTTCTTCAGAATTTGAAGAGTTGTTTAATAGCTTAACATTAGTAAATCTTTTTTTTGCTACACCAACACAGCTATTTTTAAGTTGGCAACTGTAACAAGCAATAGGATTAATACCTCTTAGTTCTCCATTTCCAATTGTTCCATACCGCTGACACCAAAGAATATCAAAGAAAGTTTTCATATTGGTCTTGTTTGATTGACTGGAAAGCCAAATAATTCGTTCTAATTTTCCTAGGTTTGAAAATTCATTGAAAAACTGGGTGTTAGTATTAATCCCTAATGGAAATTCATAGAAAGTTTTTACCCAAGTATCAATTGGTATTACTTCAGGATTAAGAAATCCTTGTTGTAAAAAACAAGCAATTACTTTTTCAGAATATCCTTTTAATTTATTTCCATTCTTATAAAAATCCATAAAAAATTTTTTTGTCCACATACTGTAGTTATTTTTAATATTCATAAAAGCACTTATGAAATATGCTGCTCTCCATGCATGACGATTAAAAGCATCAACTAACGTTTCAGCATAAAGTTTTTCTTCTTCAGATAATATCCCTCTAGAAAACATAGGATCGGTTACATTTGATATAAAGCTATCTTTGTTTTGCTTCCACGCATGCTCCATCACTTTAAATTCTATGCCATTAATATTAATATTTTTAATAAAATATTCATCAAATAATTTGTTCATTGCAGACTTAAGTGTTGAAAATTTTGGAAATTGAAGAAAACAACTATTTGATACATCGTATAAGTTAGGAATAGCATAAAACTCTAGATGACTCCATTTTTTTGGCATTACAACTTTTTCACCAAAAGCACTCATGAAATTATATAGCATACGCATTTCACTTTGTCTTCCGGTTTTAGGTTGCCATGCAGCGACAAAGCGAATAATTGAAAAAATCTCCTCGTAGAACTTACCATAGGGAACAAATTCCCCATATGAAAATTGAATGTACTCCCAAAGATCTGTGAATAAAGCTATATATTGTTCGTTCCCATTGCAACATTCAATAACATCTGATTTTGATATTTTTTCTGAATATCCAATACGCTCAGATAGCTCTAATTTAATTTTTTCATTAGTGAGTTCATTTGATTCTACATTAGTTAAAACAGTGAATATGGCATTGCAAGAATTCTCTTCTATTTGGTAACTTACAGCAACTGGGCAAGCAAGAATTCGCTGTTTATTAACATATGTATTGATATAAATAATGGGGAATTGTGGCAAATCAGGATAATATAATTCAATTTTTGGAATCCATGGTAAAGGTATATGGTTAATGACTATTTTAATTTCATTAGTTAGCTTAAACATGATATACCTCCTTGTTATTCATAACATTCTATAATTAAACTATCCCAAAATGAATTATTAGCTCTCCATTGTGAATATGGTCTTTTATTTCCTTGGTACATTCCGCTATCAAAAAACACAATACCTTTTTTGACTAAGTTCAACCAATTATCATAGGTTATAGGCTCTCCGAAACAAATTTTTTGATATGTTCCATCTAGACCTTTTTTACAAGTAAACCAACCCTCATGATTAAATTTATCTTCCAATTTGGCCTGAAGACATTTGTCGGTTCGTTTAGAAGTTGGCGAATATTCTCCAAACCATCTAGCTATTTCTAAATTGTCTTGTCGTAATTCAACGGGAACGACTTGTGATTTGTTTATACGCTTATCTTGGCTATAAGAATATATGGCAATAATGTCTTTATTATTATCTATTATAAGTACCTGTCCAAAATTATTATAACCATGAATAGTTGGGCATGGGCTCCCAGACCAAGAGTATCTACCACCTTTAAGTGGGTTTGGTTTACCAAATATCCTACAAAAACTATCTTGGCGATCAGAGGCAGTGTTGCCATCAAAACAATGCACATATTCACCAGTTTTAAAAATATATCTGTTTGCAGACCAATCACCAAAAGTAGTCTTACTTGTGGTTTCATTTTTTAATTCATATCCAAATAAATCAGCTTCGTTTGATGCGTTGGCACTTATTCCGAATTGGCGTTCTAACCAATGACCTTCTCTACCATCATGATGAATGTTTGAGCCTGTTGTGTCTGGGCGTCTTCCTTTTACATTAGCATAAAATAATTGAATGATTCGTTCTTTGTTAGTCATATTTTTTCACTCCTTATGTAAAAATAATTTTTTATATATTGCTTCTAAGACTGGAACTACAATGCTATTTCCAGCTTGTCTGTATAGACTTGTGTTACTTACTAATTTACTAGCCTTATCAAAATCGGCATCATTAACTCCCATAAATCGCCAAGTTTCTCTAGGGGTTAGTCGCCTTGCTGGATATTTTCCATCATCCCGAACGGGTCCTGATACTAATTGTCGTCTTTTTTTAGTACGAAAATCTTTTAAAAATGTACCTTTCCAATAATTTGAATCTAGGCAATAAATATAATCTTGACTAATAGGTTCATCACTTACTTGATTATTTTTTAAATAAAAATTAATGGGGACATCATCTTCTAATAGATCGTTCATAAAAATAGATAGTTCTCTGATTGGTGGAAACGTGAATTCTTCATGGCTATCAAGAATACTGATACAAAATACTCTTTCTCTATTTTGAGGAATTCCATAATCACGAGCGTTTAATACATCCCAATAGTTTTTATATCCTAATCTTTTTAAATAGAGTAAGAATTCTTCAAAGTTTTTTATGTGATTTTTACCGATTAGGTTTTTTACGTTTTCCATCATTAAATATTTCGGCCTCTTTTTTTCAATAATTTTGCAGCATTCCCAAAGAAGTGAAGAGCGAGTCCCTGAGTCTGCATCTAATCCATTTTGATAACCAGCAATAGAAATATCTTGGCAAGGAAATGAGTATGTAAAAAAATCAAAGTCCGGTAATTTATCGGGGTTAATTGTACGAATATCCCCAAAATTTTTACTAAGTTTATTAGCAAGATACATGTCTTTTAACTTTTGACCCTTTAAATTCTTTGCTTTGTTTTTAAAAGTCTTATAATCGAGTGGAACATTGATTTTTTCTAGAAAATTAAGCATTTGCTCATCTGAAATCAATAATTCCTTTTTTCTTTCTTCCAATAAATTTTCATGGATTGCAGCATATGAACGAATTACATCACCATCGATTTCTGATATACCAACAATCTCATGAGGTATGTTTGCATTTTTTAGGGCTAGACGTTGACTTCCATATCCAGCAAACGCTTCAAATACTTTTAACATTATTTAATACCTCTTACAAACATGCTCTGGATAGGCATTTGAAAAGTCATTTTCAATTTTTTCACCAACAAGAACAAGATTTCTTTCTAAGTATTCTGCAAGATTTTTATTATTTTCTAGTAGTAAATATGATTGAGGGGCAACAAATCCAGGGACATTTTTTCGCAAGTCATCTAAAGTTATGGGATAAACCTTTTGAAAACCCTTAATTTCCATGCCATATCTGTAATTCTTGAGATACTCATCAATTCTAGTAGAAATCTCAAAACTATTAGAATATTTTTCTTTCCAATCTGAAAGCGTATGTTTTTCACCAAAATATAAAATTCCACAAACTGCTTTTACCGGTTTACTAACATACATATAAGCGAATTTGCAGTCTTTTGGAAAAGTCCTACGGTATTCAATTAATTTAATTTGGTTTAAAATCTTTTCATAAATGCTTGGCCAAAAACTCATTATTGGTGTCATTGTATCGGTTTTACCTCCTGATTTTTATCATTGTTATAATATATTTTTTTTGATTACAATCTGATGGCTTGTATGATTTAAGCAATATATTTACAGTATCATCTTGTGCTAATTGGAATTGACAATCTTTATAAAATATAATCAGTTTGCAAACTTACTTTCAATAATTTAAATAGTGTAACAACTTTTTAAACTTTACATCATTGTGAAAGATATATAATTAGTTGAAAGTAATATGCTATTAAGTAAAATAAAAAACTTAGATAAGATTAGTTAGGAGGTTTGTCATTTACAATCTCAACTATATCAGAAATATCACAGTCAAGTGCTTTGCAAACTTTAGTTAACGTTTCAGTGTTTACATTCTGATTTTTTGCCATTTTCGTGATGGAAGAAGAGCTTATTCCAGCAGCAATCTGTAAGTCTTTTTTTTTCATATCTTTGTCAATAAGTAATTTCCATAATTTTTTGTAACTTATAGGCATCTATTTCCACCTCTCAATAAAATATAAAACTTTGAATAATAACGACTAAATAATTTGTCGCTTTTAAAATTATATCATTTGGAAGTGTAAAAAACAATGTATATTGCATGAAAATTGTTGTGATAACAAGAATATTTAGTTAAAACGATTGAAACATCTATTTTTGAGTGTTACAATATTATCCAAAGGGATATGTAAAAAATGTAAGAAAGTTAAAAGTCAGAAAAATATATTTTATTATATTGCCTGTTGGAGGGGGTTGTTGTAATGGCGGGTAATCGTTCTTTTAGGGATTATGTGGCAGATAGGTTCGAAAATGAAATGTATGCTGCTATACAGAGTTATGCCACGGATAATTATAATAATTTGGATTTACAGCTATATAGAGTTAGAAAGATAGGTGGTATAGAATTATCAGATATAGAAGTAAAGTTTGTATCTGTTAGTGATTTACCAGATATGGAAATAGAATTTGATGTCGTTGTTGGGGTTGAACTGGAAGTTCGTGAGGCAGATTATCATTATGATGAATCGGAATATTGTAGTCAGTGGTTTACGCTGAAATGTTCTGGAAATCTGGAGTGTAATTTAAATGACTTTGCAATTTTAAGTGTAGCTGAGTATACCAACAAAAATAAACAACCCAAACCTATGTCAGATGCTCTTGTGCCAATTATTTATAAAAATCAGCTAGAAGAGATAGCAACACAGTTTTTAAAGGATTATTATCCTAAAGCATTGTTACAACCCATGCCAGTTGATCCAATGGAACTTGCTAAGGGAATGGGCTTGAATATTGAAGTAAGGAATATCACAAAGGATTGCTCTGTTTTTGGCCAAATATTTTTTCATAATAGTACATCTGAGTTTTATGATAAAGACTCAGATGAATTAGTGTCAGTAGATGTAAATGAAAAAACCATATTTGTTGACCCTGAAACTTATTTTTTGTATAACCTAGGTAAAGTTAATAATACCATCATCCATGAGTGTGTTCATTGGGATAAACATCGAAAGGCTTTTGAACTTGAGCGTTTGTACAATAGTGAAGCTAGTAGAATTAAGTGCCAAGCTATTGGTGGTGTTGCTGGCAATAGTAGAGACGCGACAGAATGGATGGAATGGCAGGCAAATGCACTTGCTCCGAGAATCCAAATGCCAATGGGTATGTTCAAAACTCAGGCATGGAAATTTATTAAACAATTTCGAGAATCAACTGGGAAGTTTGATATTATTGATGTTATTGAACCTGTTATAGATGCATTATCAACCTTTTTCTGTGTATCTCGTACTGCAGCAAAAATTCGAATGGTAGATGCTGGATTTGAGGAAGCAATAGGCACATTTACATATATTGATGGAAGATATGTTGCTACACATCGTTTTAAAAAGGGCATATTAAAAGAACATCAGACTTTTTCTATTAGTGCAGAAGAGGCAGCTATACAGAGCATAACAAATCAAAAATTATCTAGACTTGTTGGGGATGGTAGTTATCAATATGTTGATGCACATTTCGTATTTAATCATCCTAAATATTTAACCCAAGATGATAATGAATTTACTATATTAACTGATTACGCTCGTAATCATATGGAAGAATGCTGTCTTGTTTTTGACATGACAGTCAAGTCTGGAACTAAAAAGGATTATCATAGTGTATGTTTTCTCAATAAGGATAAGGATTCAACAGTAAGTTTTAATATCGTATATGGTGATGGTTATGCATATGCTGACCATGATAAACAAATCAAATTAGTAGAAGATGTTGTTATGGATGAAATGAGAGTATATAAGTCTTTGCCAAATGATTTTTGTGAATCATTGAAAGTTGTGTTAAAATGGCGTGGAATTACGTATAAGGAGTTAGAAAAGAAAATTATGGTTGATGACCAGACAATTAGCAGAATTGCGAATGGTAAACGTGATCCTTCTATAAATACGTTGGTATTAATTTGTCTAGGATTACATTTACCACCCAACATCAGTAAGCATATTATTGATAAATCGCCTTGCACTTTAAACTTTTGTAAACAAGAACATATATGGTATGATTTTGCATTGACTCACCTATCAAAGCAATCTATGGAATCAATATTTGACTTTTTACATGACCATAATATTGCAGTATAAAATTAAAATATAAAGTGGACGTACCTCGTCCACTTTTACATAATATATGAGCCATACATGAACTCAATTATGAGTTTGTGTATGGCTTTTTTATTTTTTTCTCAATCTATTGCAACTGTCACAGTATAGGACGCAACAAGTCCAACAGGAGGGTTCAATTTCTCATTACAATGTAAATATAGAGACTCACTCTATATAAAATAATATCTCAATGTCCGAGATGCGCATTAGGACGGCGGGATGCATAAGAGTTCAGAACACAGTGATAAAGACTGTGTTTGGAATGAAGATGCACCCACCGTGGTTTCCTGCGCCCAATTTTGGACAAGTGGAGTCTGTGGTCATCTTAGCCACAGGCTCTTTTTGTATTCCGCCGCCCAATGACAGGACGGAAAGGAATACTTAATGAAGATTCGAGTTTTATATGAAGACAACATCAAAAACGGTCACAAGTTCTACACCACAATTGAAATTCCAGATAATGATTACAGTGTCATGCTAGATATTGACTATGAGCAACGTCTTGCAGAGGCAAAGCCAGAAAAGAAGGCAGAAGTAAAGCGTTGTGAGACTGTACAGGAAATGTTTGACCTCATGAACAGTAAAGAATACAACCACTGGCGTAGATATCATAGACATCTTGGCAATCCAAAGACTCCCTACCGCAAGGATGATGAATCTGAGGATGAAACTGACGTAATGGATACCATTGCAGACGATACACAAGAAATTGAACGTAATCACCAATATGAATATGAGGATGTATGTCAAAAAATACGTTCTGCTCTTGGTAAAAAACAGGAATGGGCAGACATCTTTATTGCAGTAAGAATCGATGGAACTCCTATAAGAGAATATGCCAAGAGCTTAGGTGTAAATGAAAATAACATTACAAAAAAACTAAAACGCGCAGAGAAAAAATTAAAAGAAATTTTTGAAAAATGTCAGATTTGACCTTCTCCCAAGGCTACTAGGTAGGAGGTCAATCCTCCAAATAAAATTTAAGGAGGTAATTCTGATGAGAGAATTAATACCTAAAGATCAATACGGAGTGTTTGCCGACAGAAAGGATACTGCAAGAGTAGACAGTTTATATGTGGCAGAGTTCTTTGAAAAACAACACAAACATGTTCTGCGGGATATTGCAAGAATTACTGAGCCCAAATCTGGGCTGAGTGAAGATTTTATTCATTCTAATTTTAAATCTGATTTTTATAAGGACAGTACAGGCAGAAAGCTACCCTGTTATTTTATGACACGAGACGGCTTTACAATGTTGGTGATGGGATACACAGGGCAAAAAGCAATGAAGTTCAAAGAACTTTACATTCGCAGGTTCAACGAGATGGAGAGTTTCATTAAAACCCTTGTATCTGCAAGACAAGAATTTCCATTGTTGACCTCAAACATAAAGCTACTTCATGAAAATCCTAAGCCATATCACTTCAGTAATGAATGTAATATGTTAAATCGCATCGTTATCGGAATGACTGCAAAGCAGTTTAGACTAGCAAATGGCATTGAAAAAGGAAAAAGCATTCGCCCCTATCTATCTGATGAGCAGATTACAATGCTAGATACATTACAAAAAGTAGATGTTGGCTTATTAGTAGCTATTCCAGATTACGGGCAGCGTAAGCGTTATTTGGAATGGTACAAGTTGAAGATGGAAGAAAACAAAAATTAAGGAGGGGTTTTACTATGTTTTATGTGAAGGAAAGATTGAATGATTCTATGGAGATATCCATTGAAATAACTGATGAGAATGTTTTTTGTCACTGCCCAATGTGTGGTGCTGAAGTAATGGTTGATATTGGAGAAATCTTAGGTGATGGTGAAAGTGATTTATTTGGTACTGCAATATATTGTAATGAATGTAGTAAAAAAATTAGAGACGGAGGTGGTTATGATGAACATAAATAAATTTAATGCTGAAAGATATCATGACCCTACTCCATATGAAGCAATAACCAATATTGTAAAGGAAGAGAAAGCAGCGTTAAAACCTGCTTTCCGTCCATTGGTGTACATTTGCTCCCCTTTTAGTGGCAATACCAAATGCAACATCAAACGAACTCAGGAATTTTGCCGTTTTGCATTAGAGAATGGAAATATTCCTCTAGCACCTCATCTCATGTTTCCACAATTTATGAATGATGCTGATGCGAAAGAACGTGACCTTGCCATTTTCATGGATATTATCCTTATGGGTAAATGCCAAGAGGTATGGGTACTTGGAGATGTAATATCTAACGGTATGAGCATCGAAATTAATAAAGCAAAAAGTCGAAAACAAAAGGTCAGGTATTTTAACAGCAAGTTTGCGGAGGTAGATACTCTATGAAAATAGCATATGGTAACAGCCGATTGGATAAGAAATGGAAAAACAGTGATGTTACTTGGGAAGATTTCTGTAATCGGGTCAAAACAACACAACGTACTACCGAAACTCAAGAAGAATATCGAAAGATGAAAAAGGGTGGACAGGATTCCATTAAGGATGTTGGTGGCTTTGTTGGTGGTCATTTAAAAAATGGAAGAAGAAAGAAAGGCAATGTATTATCACGATCTATGCTTACACTTGATATGGATTATGGAACACCTAATATATGGGGAGAAATTTGCACCTTATTTCCATATCAATGTTGTATTTATTCAACACATAAACACACACCGAAAAGTCCAAGATTACGTCTTATTATTCCTTTTTTAAGAGATGTTAGTGAAGAGGAGTATGTAGCAGTTAGTCGAATGGTTGCAAAAGAAATCGGTATAGATCTTTTTGACGATACAACCTACGAACCGGAAAGGTTGATGTATTGGCCGTCCACTTCTAGGAACGGTGAGTTTGTATATAAGGAAAAAGATGGGGCATTGCTTGATCCAGATATATTTTTAGATAAATACGATGATTGGCGTGATACAACGACTTGGCCAGTATCAAGCAGGCAATCTGAAGTAATAAATCGCTCATTAAAAGAACAGGCTGATCCGCTTTCTAAAGAGGGGGTTGTCGGTACTTTTTGCCGTACTTATTCCGTGAGAGCAGCAATTGATAAATTTCTTAAAGAGGTATATGAGCCTTCTGCTATTTCAGGCAGATATGATTATATACCTGCTGATTCAAGTGCTGGTGTCATTATCTATGATGATAAGTTCGCATATTCTCATCATGCGACAGATCCTGCAAGTGGTAGGCTACTCAATGCCTTTGACATGGTCCGTATTCATAAATTTGGCAATCTTGATGATAGAGTAGTACAAACAACATCTCCCAGCAAACTTCCGTCATATATAGCTATGTGTGAGTTTGCCATTAAAGATGAAGAAGTAAAAGCTCAGTTTGCAAAAGAGCGTATTGAACAAACTGTGGTTGAGTTTACCCAAAGTGATTGGCAGACAGCACTTGAACTGGATAAGCAAGGAAAAATCAAGGAAACCCTTGATAATATTGTTCTTATTCTTCGAAATGATTCGGAACTACAGTCCATTGCTTTTAATAAACACCGTGATGGTATTGATGCAAAAAACGGACTACCTTGGGTACAAATGAAGGATGGTTGGAGCGATTCTGATAATGCAGCATTGAAAGTGTATCTTTCTAATAAATATGGAATTTATTCACCTACAAAAACAAAGGATGCAATACTGGCTGTAGCAGCAGAACGTGCCTATCACCCTATAAAAGAATATCTTGACAACCTACCAGAATGGGATAGTGTGAAAAGAGTTGAAACTTTGCTTGTCGATTATTTTGGAGCAACTGATAATTCCTATACAAGAGCAGTTACAAGAAAGATGATGGTCGCGGCGGTAACCCGTATTTATCATCCAGGTACAAAGTTTGACAGTGTACTGATACTTAACGGTCCACAAGGAATTGGTAAGTCCACATTCTTTGCAAAGCTTGCTGGGGATTGGTTTTCTGATAGCTTAACGCTTACGGATATGAAAGATAAATCTGGTGCTGAAAAACTGCAGGGATATTGGATTTTGGAACTAGGAGAACTTAATGGTATGCGAAAAACCGATGTAGAAACGGTAAAATCCTTTATTACCCGTGTGGATGATAAGTATCGTGCATCGTATGGGATTAATGTGGAAAGTCATCCCAGACAGTGTATTATTGTAGGCTCAACCAATGCTGAAAGTGGGTTCTTGCGAGATATAACAGGTAACCGTAGATTTTGGCCTGTACCGATACAAGGTGGATCAAAAAAGAAATCCTGGCAAATGTCTGTATATGATGTGGAGCAGATATGGGCAGAAACTTTGCTTATGTATGCAAAAGGAGAAAAACTCTATCTTGAAGGTCAAGAGGCTAATATTGCAACACTTGAACAGGCAGATGCAATGGAATCAGATGAGCGTGAAGGATTGGTTCGCAGTTACCTTGATATTTTACTTCCTAAGGATTGGGACAATATGTCTTTATTCGAACGTCGTAATTTTTTAAACGGTAGTGAATTTGGTGGAGATAACCATGAAGGGTCGGTTAAACGAACTTTTGTCTGTAATATGGAAATATGGTGTGAATGTTTTGGAAAAGAGGCATCCGCATTAAAGCCTGCTGATTCATATGCTATTGCTGCTATTATGCGTAAGCTCTCCGAGTGGAACAAGTATAAAGGGAACAAGAACGGAACAATGATGTTCCCAATTTACGGTAAGCAGCGTTGTTACTCTCGAAGCGAGTAACGGTAGTTCACTTGTTCTTAGGTTGTTTCCGATGTTGTTTTCTTAAAAACATAGGAAATATCGATACTTTGGCTTTTGAGGAATAACAGGAACAAGAATTTACCTACTTAATAATTAATTAAAAATAAAAGGTAAATAGCGTGTGCATATGTATGTATGCGCGCGTATAGGAAAATCGTCCAAAGTTGTGCCTGTTGTTCCTTATGCCGGAAATGGAGGATTTTATGCAAGAAAAATATATAGAAAGAAAGCTTGTAGCAGCAGTGAAGAAGATGGGAGGAATGGCACCCAAATTTGTAAGTCCTGGTTTAGATGGTGTGCCAGACAGAATTGTGCTTTTACCTATGGGGAAAATTGCTTTTGTTGAATTAAAGACCCCTGGTAAAAAAATGAGGGCTTTACAAGTAAGACAAAAAGATAAGTTGGAATCACTTGGCTTTTCGGTTTACTGCATTGATAGAATTGAGCAGATTGGAGGGATACTCAATGAAATACAATCCACATAAATATCAAAATTATGCAACAGACTTTATTTTAAAGCACCCCGTATCTGCGGTATTTCTAGAAATGGGTCTTGGTAAAAGTATAATTACTTTAACTGCTATATTTGAACTTTGCATGGACAGCTTCCTTGTTAGAAAAGTTTTAGTGATTGCGCCTCTTCGTGTGGCGAGAGATACATGGCCTGAGGAAATAGAGAAATGGGATCATTTAAAAGGACTTTCCTATTCTGTGGCAGTGGGTAGTGAAAAAAATAGAATAAATGCTCTTATGAAAAGAGCAACGGTTTATATCATTAATCGTGAAAATGTAGATTGGCTTGTAAATAAGAGTGGTATTCCTTTTGATTTTGATATGGTTGTTATTGATGAGCTGTCATCATTTAAATCCTATGGTGCCAAGCGTTTCAAAAGTCTTTTGAAAGTTAGACCCAAAGCAAAAAGGATTGTTGGTCTAACAGGTACTCCTTCAAGTAATGGACTTATGGATTTATGGGCAGAGTTTCGGATCCTTGATTTGGGTCAAAGACTTGGAAGGTATATCACCCACTACCGTAATACCTTCTTTTGCCCAGACAAACGAAATGCTCAAATGATTTTTTCATATAAACCACTTCCAGGTGCTGAAGAGAAGATTTATAAGCAGATATCAGATATTACTATCTCCATGAAATCCTGTGATTATCTGAAAATGCCAGAATGTGTGATAAACAAAGTCTTTGCTTTTCTTGATGATAAGGAATGGTCGATATATTCGGATTTTAGAGATGATATGGTGGCAAAACTTGGAGATGATGAAATTGATGCAGCTAATGCTGCGGTTCTTTCAGGGAAACTCCTCCAGATGGCAAATGGTGCTGTCTATGATGAAGAAAATAGAACACATCATATTCATAACCGTAAACTTGATATTCTTGAAGATTTAATTGAAGGTGCTAATGGTAAGCCTGTACTTATCGCCTATTGGTATAAGCATGACTTTGAACGAATAAACAAAAGGTTTAATGTAAGACAGATAAAAACATCAAAAGATATTAAGGATTGGAATGAAGGTAAAATTCCTATTGCTGTAATTCATCCTGCATCTGCAGGACATGGTCTAAACCTTCAAAAAGGAGGTTCAACGCTTATATGGTTTGGTCTTACCTGGTCTTTAGAACTCTACAGCCAAACAAATGCAAGGCTTTACAGGCAAGGGCAAAAAGATATGGTTGTCATCCACCATATAATTACAAAAGGCACAATTGATGAAGATGTAATGAAAGCACTTATCAGAAAAGAAAACTCCCAAGCCTCTCTAATAAAAGCTGTAAAAGCAAAGTTGGAGGTGGTGTGATGATTGAACCGTATGAACAACTTGCAAATGCCATTATATTGCAAGCTGTTAAAGATTATAGGGATGCACTAAAAAAAATTAAAAATTGTCCTCGTTATGAGCCTGCAAAAGGTACTATAGCTGAAGTAGAGAGATTTTTCCACTCTGATTGTTATAGAGAACTTACTTCTATTGATGGGGATTTTTTGATAACAAAACTAAGAATGGAGGTGTTTGGGGAATGAAAGCTAAAGAATATTTACATCAGGCTTACAGACTTGATCAAAGGATAAATTCAGACATTGAAGAAATAGAACGTTTAAGAGCGATGGCAACAAGTGTTTCTTCTCCAAACTGGGATGAGAAGGTTAGTCATTCTCGTAATACTAATGCTCCATTTGTGAGATGCCTTGAGCGGATTATGGATTTAGAAAATAAAATCAATGCTGAGGTTGATCGCCTTGTGAATCTTAAAGAACAAGTCCGTGAAGTTATAGAAAAAGTGTCAAACACGGATGAGCAGATGGTTCTTCGTTATCGTTATATCCATAACCTCACTTGGGAACAGATTGGTGATGAACTAAATGCTGATAAGAGTACAGTTAGAAGATGGCATGGGAATGCATTAAACCATGTAGTGTTACCAGAAAAACCAATAACAATTTAAAAGTTGCATCGAAATAAGCAGTTTTGAGCAGAGATAAGCACCTTACATTTACGATATAGTATAATCAGCAAAAAAGAATTGATATAAGCCTTGTGGGAGAAATTCCTGCAGGGCTTTTTCTATGCCAGAAAAGGGAGGTGAACATGTGCCAAGAAAACCAAAACATCCATGTAGCTATCCAGGATGCCCAAACCTAACGGAGGGACAGTACTGTGAAATTCATAGGACACAAGAGCGAAGACGCTACGATAAGTATGAGCGTTCTAAAGATGTTAATAAAAAGTATGGAAGAGCCTGGAAAAGAATTCGTGACAGATATATTTCACAACATCCTTTGTGTGAAATGTGTCAAAAAGACGGCAAACTAACTCCCGCAAAAGAAGTACATCATATTGTTCCTATCTCTCAAGGTGGTACACATGATAAAAGTAATTTAATGTCTCTTTGTAAATCTTGTCACAATAAGATTCATTTTGAACTTGGTGATAGGCAGATTCGTAAGTGACCCAAGGGGTATCTAAATCTCTACACCTTTTATGCCGGGCAACGGCCTGGGGTCTTGCGTACAAAAATCAGAAATCAAAGGGGGTATTAACCCTATCAAAGGAAGTGGGGTGTATAGAGGTGGCAAAGGACGGTACTGCAAGAGGTGGTCAGCGAGTTGGTTCAGGTAGAAAAAGCAAAGCATTAACAGACAAAATTGCTGACGGAAGATTAAAAGGCACAAGGGTACTTCCGGAGCCTATTGATATTGAAGGAGCAGATATACCGCCTGTAAAAGATTATCTAAAGGCAGCTCAAAAAAATGGTAAAGACCTATGTGCTGAAGGAGTGTATAGAGATACATATCAATGGCTTAAAGAACGTGGCTGTGAAATGTTAGTAAACAACCAGCTTATCGAGCAATATGCCATGAGCGTTTCTCGTTGGATTCAATGTGAGGAATGTATCTCTGAATATGGATTTCTTGCTAAACATCCAACAACTGGAAATGCTATAGCATCTCCATATGTATCAATGAGTCAGACCTACATGAAACAGGTAAATCAGTGTTGGTATCAGATTTATCAGATAGTGAAAGAAAACTGTAGCGTTGAGTTTGGAGGAAATAGTCCACAAGACGATTTGATGGAGCGATTACTTACTGCGAGGAAAGGAAAATGATATGAAAAAAGGATTAATACAATTTATGAAAACGCTGAAAAACAATAAAAGCAATCTGACCTATCAGCAGTTTCGTACCATTAAGGGTCAGGCATTTGCGGGAGATATTGAAGGGGCAAGAAAAGGTTTATTCAAGCTATTAGAAAGGCGGTGTGGGTAATGAATATTGAAAAAAAGAATACAGTAGATTTACTTCCCGCTGATTATAATCCTCGTAAGGATTTAAAACCAGGGGATGCTGAATATGAAAAGCTGAAACGTTCCATTGAACAATTTGGTTATGTTGAGCCTGTTATCTGGAATAAGGCTACAGGACGTGTTGTTGGTGGACATCAAAGATTAAAGGTGCTCATTGATATGGGAATTACAGAGGTTGAGTGTGTTGTTATTGAAATGTCAGATGAAAAAGAAAAGGCTCTTAACATAGCTCTTAATAAAATAAGCGGTGATTGGGATAAAGATAAACTTGCCATATTAATTTCTGATTTGCAGGGTACAGATTTTGATGTATCGCTTACTGGGTTTGAACCCGAAGAATTGGATGACCTTTTTAAAGATACGCTAAAAGATGGTATCCATGATGATGACTTTGATGTCGATGAAGAGCTTAAGAAACCAACTATGTCAAAAACAGGAGATGTGTGGTTTTTAGGAAAGCACCGTTTAGTTTGCGGTGATTCTACCAAAGCAAAAACTTATGATTTGCTTATGGGTAAGAAAAAAGCAAATTTGGTTATAACAGACCCTCCGTACAATGTAAATTACGAAGGTAGTGCAGGTAAGATTAAAAATGACAACATGGAAAAGGATACATTTTATCAATTCCTTTTTGATGCTTTTACTAATATGGAAAAGGTCATGGCAGAAGATGCAAGCATTTATGTGTTTCATGCAGATACAGAGGGGCTAAATTTCCGCAAAGCATTTGCTAATGCCGGATTTTATTTATCTGGTACTTGTATTTGGAAAAAGCAAAGCTTAGTGCTTGGACGTTCTCCTTATCAATGGCAGCATGAACCAGTACTGTTTGGATGGAAGAAAAAAGGAAAACATCAGTGGTACACGGGGAGAAAAGAATCCACTATCTGGGAATTTGATAAACCAAGGAAAAGTGCTGATCATCCTACCATGAAACCTATTCCTCTGCTTGCTTATCCGATTATGAATTCCAGTATGAGTAACTGTATTGTACTAGACCCATTTGGAGGTTCAGGAAGTACACTAATTGCCTGTGAGCAGGCTAACCGTATCTGCTATACTGTAGAACTTGATGAAAAATACTGCGATGTTATTGTAAAAAGATATATTGAACAGGTCGGTTCTTTCGATAATGTAAAAGTGCAAAGAGACGGTCTTACCTACTCCTACAAAGAAGTGGAGGTAAGCGATGAAACAAAATAAACCTCAGTCAATGAGTGGACTTACTCTTGGTAGTCTTTTTGACGGTTCGGGTGGCTTTCCATTAGGCGGCTTGATATCTGGTATAACCCCTGTGTGGGCATCGGAAATTGAGCCGTTTCCTATTAGAGTAACAACAAAAAGGCTACCCTTTATAAAACATTACGGTGATGTTTCAAAACTAGATGGTGCCAAAATAGAACCAGTGGATATTATTACATTTGGCTCACCCTGCCAAGATATGTCCGTTGCAGGTAAGCGAAAAGGCTTAAATGGTAATCGCTCAAGCCTTTTTTATGAGGCAATAAGAATTATAAAAGAAATGAGGTGTGCAACCAATGGCAAATATCCAAGATATATCGTATGGGAAAATGTACCTGGAGCATTCTCCTCAAACAAAGGAGAAGACTTTAGGGCAGTCCTCGAAGAAATCTGTAAAATCAAAGATGCCGGTATTACAGTGCCTAAACCTAAGAAATGGTCAGCTGCAGGAGAAATCATGGCAGATGAGGGAACTTGTAGTAGATTCTCTGTTGCATGGAGGGTGCTTGATGCTCAATACTGGGGAGTTCCCCAACGAAGAAAACGTATCTTCCTTGTCGCAGATTTTGCAGGTAGGGGTGCCGGAGAAATATTATTTAAGTCAGAAGGCTTGTCTGGGTATTCTGCGGAGAGCTTCCGCTCGTGGCAAAGAACTACCTCCGATGCTATCAAGGGCATTAAAAAAACAAGCACTGTCTGCTTAAATGACCAAGGTGGAAAAAGAATGGATCTAACGAAAGATGTGACCTGTACCCTTCGTGCAGAAAGCCATCATCCCCCACTTGTATTTGAAAATCATTCACAGGATTCCCGATATAAGGGGCCGCTTGATGTATCACAGACCATCCTTTCAACTTTTGGTACTGGTGGTAATAATCAACCTTTTGTAGTAGAAACACCTAAGACACTGAAAATCCGATGTGGTTGTGAGGGTGGCGGGAAAGGTGCATTGATACAAGATGATATTTCAGCCACCCTTGGTTGTAATAATGATCAAACTTTGTTTGTGCCAAAGGTATACGGTATTTGTTCCAAGGACAGTAATTCTATGAAATCAGATAATCCAAACAGTGGGATTTATGAGGCAGATACATCAAGAACTATTGATGCTAATGGTAGTAACCCATCCTGTAATCAAGGTGGTATGGCTGTGGTGGAAAGCTATGCACTGCAAGGATCTATGATTGGCAGAAAGGACAAGAATGGACCACAAGGTGATGGCATCGGTGAGGAGGTTTCATTTACCCTTAATACAGCAGATCATCATGCAGTTGCTTATGGGATTGATCGTGCCGCATTTAATCAAGGGGAAAATGCAAAGTATAGTTTTGCAGTAGATGAAGAGGTTGAACCGACTATGGTTGCAAAAGGACCAGGTGCTGTTGCTCATCCTACTTACAGTGCAAGTAAGGCATCGTTTTTCACTTCTGCAAAAGAAGAACTGGCAAACACTTTGGTAGCTACAGATTATAAAGATCCTCCACTTATTAATGATGTTGATGGACTTGATTATATTGTCCGAAGGCTGACACCAATCGAATGTGCAAGTTTACAGGGATTTCCAAAATGGTGGTGCAGTAACCTTGAAACAAAAAATCCAACTCAGGATGAAATTATTCTGTGGAAGGAAATCTTCAAAGTTCATGCAAAAGCAATCGGTAAGAATACAAAACCAAAGACGGATAACCAAATTAGAAAATGGTTACAGAAACCGCATTCAGATTCTGCAGAGTATAAGATGTGGGGCAATGGTGTGGCTCTTCCATGTGTATGTTTTGTGTTATCGGGAATTGTGTGGTTTACACAATTTGATAGCAAATAAGTTATCTGTTTTCTACATTAAAAAAGTGTTGAAATCTCTTGCTATTTCTATACTTTAGAGTGATATATGTACATACCAAAAAACAAGGAGGTTTCACACTATGATTATTAAGTATAATGTTTCTGGCAAGGAACGAAAAAAACTAGTTCACGCTATTGCAAGATGGCTGGAGTGCGATGTGAAATATTTAGGTGCTCCGACATTTGCTTACAGGGTAGATAATTTTACCATTGATAAAGATGGTAACCTTGCCTTTGAAGACAAAACTGACAGCGAAATAGTAGAGCGTTTGCTTGAACATCTCTATGATGAAGGCTATGAATGTGAGAATATAGCTGAAGAACCACAGGGTATTGCAATTCAAATGCCACTGGAAGGGTTTGACGATGGTTCACTTAAGAACTTACGCACCCTAGTTGAGGCAAAAGGCAATCTTATTAAAAAAGCAATCGGAGTAAATGAACTTCCAATTAACATCCTTAATGATAGATTGGATTTTCCTTGGTTTCCTGAAGAGCCTACTCCAGATGAAGTAAAGGCCTATATGCATTTTATAACGGCTCTTTGCAATTTAGCAAAGAAACAAAAAAGGGTAACTGTAAAGAAAAAAGATATCGATAACGAGAAGTATGCATTCCGTTGTTTCCTTTTAAGGCTTGGTTTTATTGGAAGTGAGTATAAGGAAGAACGCAAGATTCTTCTTCACAGATTAACAGGGTCAACTGCATTTAAAAATGGCAAAAAGGATGAGGAGGTGAAATCATGCGAGTAATTTCTAAAGAGGAACTAAAAAGCCTTCGTAAGCAATATACAGCAGGATGTCGAGTTGAACTTCTACAGATGGATGACATACAAGCACCACCAATAGGAACAAAAGGAACAGTTATTGGTGTTGATGATATTGGTTCAATCATGGTGAAATGGGACAATGGTTGTGGCCTTTCGGTAGCCTATGGCGAAGATAGGTGTAGGAGGATTGACAATGAATAAGAAAATTAAAGAACAGATTCTTGCAGTTCGTGATACAGGCCTTACCAATATGTTTGATATCCATGCGGTACAAAGAATTGCCTATGAAATGGATTTTTATGAACTGGTGAATTTCATTGAAGATGAAAAGGAAAAGTATGTGAAATTCATAATCAACGGTCAAGAGGATTAAGTTATGTGGAAAGAAGGAAGTTTGAAAGTTTATAATAGTATTTTCCACTATTGGATGAAAGTTTATGATGAAAGCAGTAAGTTCGGTATTGATGGAGGTAGGGTCAGCAAACTTCACTTTAAAGCGTAACGGTGAAATTGTATGCAACTATGATAGAGGTTGGGATATAAAGCCGGTTGATAAAGAAACACAGCGTGCACTCGAAGTACTTCTCCACAGTGAGAATTACTAATTTGCAAAATAAAATATAAATGGATAGGGATTGAGCTATAAGGCTCTTTCTCTCATAATACAGCTGAAATAAGGCTGTATTTTTATGTTTACAAAAAGGAGGTGACCGCATATCAAAAAGCTGAAGGAATACAAACCGACTCGATTTAAAGCAAAGGATTCATACTATGATAAGGATGCTGCAGATTATGCGGTCGGTTTTATAGAATGTTTGTGTCATACCAAAGGCATATGGGCAGGAAAGCCGTTTGAACTAATTGATTGGCAGGAGAGAATAATTCGTGATATTTTTGGCATTTTAAAGCCAAATGGCTACAGGCAGTTTAATACGGCATATATAGAGATACCAAAAAAAATGGGTAAATCAGAACTTGCTGCAGCTGTGGCATTATTACTTTGCTGCGGCGATGGTGAGGAACGTGCTGAAGTTTATGGGTGTGCCGCTGACCGTGGGCAAGCTACCATTGTTTTTGATGTAGCAGCCGATATGGTGCGTATGTGTCCAGCACTGAATAAGCGAGTGAAAATCCTCGCATCGCAGAAAAGAATCATATATTTGCCTACTAATAGTTTTTATCAAGTGCTGTCCGCTGAGGCCTACAGCAAGCACGGATTTAATATTCATGGGGTTGTATTTGATGAGTTGCATACGCAGCCCAATAGAAAACTTTTTGATGTAATGACAAAAGGCTCTGGTGATGCCAGAATGCAGCCATTGTATTTTCTTATCACTACAGCTGGAACGGATACAAAATCTATTTGCTATGAAACACATCAAAAAGCAAAAGACATCTTGGAAGGCAGAAAGATTGACACTAGATTTTACCCAGTTATTTACGGTGCAGATGAGTCGGATGATTGGACTGACCCAAAAGTATGGAAGAAAGCAAACCCCTCTCTTGGAATTACAGTTGGCATTGATAAGGTAAAGGCTGCTTGTGAATCTGCAAAGCAAAACCCTGCTGAAGAAAACTCTTTCAGACAATTAAGGCTTAATCAATGGGTAAAACAAGCAATCCGTTGGATGCCAATGGATAAGTGGGATAAATGTGCCTTTGCTGTATCAGAGGAAGATTTAAAAGGCAGAGTCTGCTATGGTGGTCTTGACCTTTCTTCTACAATAGATATCACGGCATTTGTGCTAGTATTCCCACCAATAGATGAAGATGACAAGTATCATATTTTACCTTATTTTTGGATACCCGAGGAGAACCTTGATTTAAGAGTAAGACGTGACCACGTTCCTTACGATGTATGGGAAAAACAAGACTTTCTTAAAACAACCGAGGGTAATGTTGTTCATTATGGGTTTATAGAGAAATTCATAGAGGAACTTGGCATGAAATTTAACATAAGAGAAATCGCATTTGACCGTTGGGGTGCTGTTCAGATGGTACAAAACCTTGAGGGAATGGGGTTTACCGTTGTTCCATTTGGACAGGGATTTAAAGATATGAGCCCTCCAACAAAAGAATTAATGAAACTAGTATTGGAAGAGAAAATGGCGCATGGTGGGCATCCTGTTTTAAGGTGGATGATGGATAATATCTACATCCGTACCGACCCGGCAGGTAATATAAAACCGGATAAAGAAAAATCAACAGAGAAAATTGATGGTGCTGTGGCAACGGTTATGGCCCTTGACAGAGCAATCCGCTGTGGTAATGGTACGAGTGCTTCGGTATATGACGAGCGAGGGATTTTGTTTATTTGAAAGGAGTGTGATTTTACATGAGCATATTTAGCGGCCTTTTTAGGTCAAGAGATAAGCCTACTAACAGAACTGTTGGTTCAAGCTATGCCTTCTTTTTAGGAGGTTCAAATTCTGGGAAAGTTGTGACAGAACGCTCTGCCATGCAGATGACAGCGGTTTATTCTTGTGTTCGTATTTTAGCAGAGGCGGTTGCGGGTTTGCCTTTACACCTTTATCGCTATACTGATGATGGTGGCAAAGAAAAAGCACTTGACCATCCGTTATATCATCTGTTCCATGAAGAGCCTAACCCTGAAATGAGTTCATTTGTGTTTAGAGAAACGCTTATGACTCATTTGCTTTTATGGGGTAATGCTTATGCACAGATAATTCGTAATGGTAAGGGTCAAATTGTTGCACTTTATCCGCTTATGCCAAACAAGATGACAGTGGATAGAGATGAAAACGGTCAGCTGTATTATCTATATACCAGATCATCGGATGAAGCTCAAACTATGAAAGGGGTCACAGTCAAACTTAGTACTTCTGATGTTCTGCATATTCCTGGACTTGGGTTTGATGGTCTTGTTGGATACTCGCCAATTGCAATGGCAAAAAATGCTATTGGTCTTGCAATCGCCACGGAAGAATATGGAGCTAAATTTTTTGCTAATGGGGCAGCACCAAGTGGTGTGCTTGAACATCCAGGAACAATTAAAGACCCTAGCAAAGTTCGTGAGGCTTGGCAGACACAGTTTGGAGGCAGTGCTAATTCCAACAAAATAGCTGTGCTTGAAGAAGGAATGAAATATACACCGATATCAATTTCACCCGAACAGGCACAGTTTCTTGAAACAAGAAAATTTCAGATAAATGAGATTGCTCGAATTTTCCGAGTACCACCACATATGGTTGGTGATTTGGAGAAGTCGAGTTTTTCTAATATTGAGCAACAATCACTAGAATTTGTAAAATACACACTTGACCCTTGGGTAGTCCGTTGGGAGCAATCGTTGTCACGTATTCTTTTTACTCCAGAAGAAAAAAAGAAATACTTCTTTAAATTCAATGTAGAGGGACTGCTTAGAGGTGACTATGCAAGCCGTATGAACGGTTATGCGACAGCAAGCCAAATTTATTCTATGCTTATGGATTATAAGGGGGATATAACTGTGAAGATTGACGGTATTGCTGCTAGTGCTGCATCCGTTATTGCTATGGCAGGTACAAATGTTCTAATGTCTCCTACTGCACTTATGATGATTCATAATCCTGCAACTATTGCAGTTGGTGACCACGAAGATATGCAAAAAGCTATGGATATGCTCGGTGAAGTTAAGGAAAGTATTATCAATGCTTATGAAATCAAGACTGGTCAATCGCGCACTAAACTTTCGCATCTTATGGATTCGGAAACTTGGATGAATGCAAACAAGGCAATAGAATATGGCTTTGCAGATGATGTGCTTAAAGATGAAAAATTAACCGATATTGCCGTTTCTGCATATGCATTTTCTAGAAAAGCAGTTGCAACCAATCTGCTTAACAAAATTGCGGAAAAGACTACACACGTAACTGCAGTGAAAACTGCTAAACCCGAAGGACGCTCTGTTGAAGAACTTAAAGAGCGTCTTTTTGCTATTAAAAAATATTTATAAATGGAGGAATTACCTATGACTATTACAGAAATGCGTGAAAAACGTGCAAAGATGTGGAATACAATGGAAGGTTTCCTTGATACCCACAGAAATGAAAAGGGTGTTTTAAGTAGCGAAGATGATGCTACTTATACCAATATGGAAAAAGACCTTGATGATCTCACTAATGAAATCAAACGTATGGAGCGAAAAGATGCCATTGAGGCAGAACTTAATAAGCCTGTGAATATACCCCTTACTGAAAAACCTATGAATGTCAAAGATGATAACAAAACCGGCCGTGGCTCCAATGAATACACGAAGAGTTTCTGGAATGTAATGCGTTCCAAGGCTCCTATCCCTTCTGCTATAAATGCTCTGCAGGTTGGGACTGATTCGGAGGGCGGCTACCTTGTTCCTGATGAGTTTGAGCATACACTGGTTGAGGCTCTCCAAGAAGAGAATATTTTTCGTCAGCTTGCAAAGATTATCCAGACTTCTAGTGGTGACCGCAAGATTCCTGTTGTTGCAACTAAAGGTAGTGCATCTTGGATTGATGAAGAAGGTGCTTTCACTGAGAGTGATGATTCCTTTGGTCAGGTGTCTATTGGCGCTTATAAGCTTGGCACAATGATTAAGGTGTCCGAAGAACTTTTAAACGATAGTGTATTTGATCTTGAGAGCTATATTACTAAGGAATTTGCTCGCCGTATTGGAACTAAAGAAGAGGAGGCATTCTTTACTGGTGATGGTTCTGGAAAACCTTTAGGTATTCTTGCTACAACAGGTGGTGCCCAAACAGGTATCACAACAAAAGGAGAAAATGCTATTACGTCTGATGAGGTAATTGATCTATTTTATAGCCTTAATGCACCTTATCGTAAGAATGCCATATGGATTCTTAATGATGCAACTATAAAGGCTATTAGAAAGCTTAAAGATGGCAGTGGTCAGTATTTATGGCAGCCTTCCCTTACTACAGGAGCTCCTGATACTTTACTGGGAAGACCGGTTAAAACTTCTGCTTATATGCCTACTATTGCAGCAGGAGCAAAGACTATTGCATTTGGTGACTTTGGTTATTATTGGATTGCAGACCGTCAAGGTAGATCTTTTAAGAGACTTAATGAACTGTATGCTGCAACGGGACAGGTTGGGTTCCTTGCATCTCAACGTGTAGATGGGAAACTTATTCTTTCAGAAGCTATTAAAGTTCTTGCTCAGAAATCTTAAGGAGGAATGACCTATGAGTTATAATGCTAAAAACTATACCGAACAGGGCGGCGAAAAAACCGTTATTGGTGGAACTCTTGAAATCAGTGGCACTCTAGAAATTAAGGAGGGTGCTGCAATTTCTGGTCTTCCAAAAGCTGAAATGCAGGCAGACAGTACAGCAGAGGATATATCAAGTCTTGTTACAGACTTTAATGCACTTCTTACAAAACTTAAAGCTGCTGGTTTTATTGCAACGGAATAACAAAGGAGGAGGTGGTGATGGCAACTACAGGATTACTTGATAAAGTAAAGCAAAATCTCATAATCGACCATACGGCAGATGATGTGCTACTTAACAGTTATATCACTGCCGCCGTTTCTTATGCGGAAAGTTATCAGCATATTGAAGAAGGTTATTATACAACTAATGTTATGCCTGCTACTACAGAACAAGCAATAATTATGCTTGTAAGCCATTTTTATGAATCAAGAGATGGTTCTACAGGTGGATTTTTTGCAGACAATGTTTCTGCAAGTCAGCAAGTTTGGAATACGGTCAATCTTCTTTTGCGGCTTGACCGTGATTGGAAGGTGTGAGATGAGTTTTGGTAAGATGAACAGTTTTGCTGATATTAAAGCAATAACAAAAACAAAAGATGCCGAAGGGTTTGCAACTACTGCAGAAACATCACTTGCTTATGTTCGTGTTTATAGAGAAGGCAGGCATGGGAGTGTGCGTTGGGCAAACCTTGCTGCTTTTTCGGAGGCTACAGACCTTTTTAGATTCCGCATTATTCCAGGAGTTACTGTTACAACTGAGCATTTCATTGAGTGTGATGGTGAACGTTTTGATATTATTTCTGTAGAAAATGTTAAAGGACGTGGAATGTATATAGAGGTTTTAGCTAAAAAGGTGGTGAGTACGGTTGGCAAAGGTTGATATAAAGATGCCAGAAGATTTTCTACTTAAAATGTCTAGACTTGGGGACAAGAGTGATGATATTGCAGAAAAGGTACTTGAGGCGGGTGGTGACGTTATCCTTTCTAAAGTAAAAAGTAATCTGTCATCTGTGGTTGGTAAGAATACAAAGTATGAATCTCGTTCCACAGGAGAGCTTACAAATGCTCTCGGTGTAACTGCAGTCAAAATGGACAGAAACGGCAATCACAATGTAAAAATTGGTTTTGCAGAACCAAGATCTGAAGGAGAAAGCAATGCTAAACTCGCCAATATTATTGAGTATGGTAAGCATGGTCAGCCTGCAAAGCCTTTTTTGAAACCGGCAAAAAATTCCTCAAAAGCAGAGTGCATATCTGTTATGCAGAGCACATTTGAAGAGGAGGTTCGAAAACTATGAGTGTTCTATCTGATTTGAAAAAAACATTAGAGCCTTTATTAATCCCTATTGAAACAGGGGTATTTTCTAATAATGCTCCATCTAGTTACATCGTAGTTGTGCCTATGTATGACACTTTTGAGCTTCATGCAGATAATGAACCTAGCATTGATGTTCAAGAGGCTCGGATTTCTTTGTTCTCTAAAGGAAGTTATACAACAGCGAAAAATGCTATCGTGCGAGCATTACTCTCTGCTGATTTTACAATTACCGCACGAGGATATGTCGGTTACGAAACCGAAACAGGCTATCATCACTATAATGTGGATGTAGCTAAATTTTATGAAATGGAGGAAAACTAAATGGCTACAATTGGTCTTGATAAACTTTATTATGCTCCGATTACTGAAGATGCAGTTACAGAAGAGGAAACCTATGACACCCCCGTACAGCTTGCAAAGGCGATTTCTGCTGAATTATCTGTTGAACTTGCTGAGGCTACTCTTTATGCAGATGATGGAGCATCTGAAGTTGTAAAGGAATTTAAAAATGGTACGCTTTCTCTGGGTGTGGATGATATTGGAACAGCAACGGCTGCAGCACTTACGGGGGTATCTGTTGATAACAATAATGTTGTTATTTCTGCAAGTGAGGACGGTGGTAACCCAGTTGCGATTGGATTTCGTGCTAAGAAATCTAATGGTAAGTATAAGTATTACTGGCTTTATCGTGTTAAGTTCGGTGTTCCAGCTACAAATCTTGCTACCAAAGGTGATAGCATTACATTTTCTACACCTACCATTGAGGGGACTGTACTTCGCAGAAATAAAGCAGATGCAAGTGGCAAGCATCCATGGAAAGCTGAAGTTACTGAAGGAGATGCTGATGTTCCAGCATCTGTTATTAGTGATTGGTACACTCAGGTTTATGAACCTAATTTTGTAGAGTAGGGAGGAACGATAAATGAATAATGAACGTACAGCAAATATTATGATTGGTGATGAAGAACATAAACTTCTTCTTACCACAAAGGCAACAAAAGAAATAGCAGGTCGCTATGGTGGTCTTGAAAACCTTGGTGATAAGTTAATGAAATCAAAAAATGTTGAAATGGCTCTTTCAGAAATCGTATGGCTTATTACGTTACTTGCAAATCAAAGCATTCTCGTTTATAACCTTAAGCACAAGGAACAGCCAAAGGATTTGCTTACGGAAGATAAGGTAGAAATTCTGACTAGTCCTATTGATTTGGCTGAATACAAAGAGGCCATTATGAATGCTCTTTATAAGGGCGCAAAACGAAATATAGAAAGTGAACCAGAATCAAAAAACATGGTGGCCCCGTAAGTGATGAAGAATTATTTACGAGGCTTTTATATTACGGCATTAGTCAATTGCATCTTACACAAGATGAATTTTGGCTGATGCCGTTTGGTTTATTTCTTGATTTATGGGAGTGCCATAAGCAGTATAACGGTTTATCTCGTCCTAAACGGGAAATGTTTATTGATGACATCATACCAGATGGAATTTGATAAAGGAGGTGGAAAGCATGGCAGATAATTTTGGCTTGAAAATAGGTCTGAGGGCGAAAAAGAATTCAAGAAGGCTCTTACTGAAATCAATCGAACCTTTAGGGTTCTTGGATCTGAAATGAAACTAGTAGCATCACAATTTGATAAAAATGATAATTCTGTACAGGCTCTTACAGCTAGGAACCAAGTCTTGAATAAAGAAATTGATGCTCAAAAGAGTAAGATTGAAACTCTGCGTGGTGCTTTAAATAATGCTGCCACTTCCTTTGGAGAGAATGACCGTAGAACGCAAAATTGGCAGATACAGTTAAATAATGCATTAGCTACTCTAAACAATATGGAACATGAACTTGACCAGAATAATTCTGCACTTGTAGAAGCAAATGCCAACTATGATGATGCCGAAGAATCTCTTAATAATATGAACCGTGAAATGGATGATGTTACAGATAGTGCAGATGATATGGGGGATGAAATTGAAGATGCAGGTGACTCTGCCCAAAAGTCTGAAAATAAGTTTAAGGGGTTAGGTACTGCGCTCAAATCAGTAGGTGTCGCAATGGGTGCAGTGGTTGTAGCTGCCGGTGCTGCAGCTGTCAAACTAGGTAAAGAGGTTATATCAGCTTATTCTGATTATGAACAACTTGTCGGTGGTGTCGATACTTTATTCCAAGAATCATCGGGTAAACTACAAGAATATGCAGCTAATGCATATAAAACGGCAGGTCTGTCTGCAAATGAATATATAGAAAATGTTACAAGTTTTTCTGCAAGTTTGATTTCTAGTCTTGGTGGTGACCAGAAAAAGCAGTGGAATATGCTGATATGGCTATAACGGATATGTCTGATAATGCTAATAAAATGGGTACGGATATGTCTGCCATTCAAAATGCATATCAGGGCTTTGCAAAGCAGAACTATACGATGCTCGATAATTTGAAACTCGGATATGGAGGTACCAAGACCGAGATGGAAAGATTGCTTGCTGATGCAGAGGCTATATCGGGTATTCACTATGATATAACATCGTATGCAGATGTTGTTTCTGCAATTCATGTAATACAGGAAAATATGGGAATAGCAGGAACTACTGCAGCAGAGGCAGAGCATACAATTTCCGGTTCTATTAATTCACTGCAATCTTCAATCAGTAACTTAGTTGTAGGTTTCGGTAATGCGGATGCAGATATGGAATTGTTATGCCAGAATGTTGTGGATGCATTTAAAAATGTGGTAACAAATATAACTCCAATTATTGCAAATATTGTGGCTGCACTTCCTATGGCAACAGGTGCACTATTAGAGTCGGTATCAGATTTGTTGCCAATGTTAATACAGACAGTTACAGATTTGTTTTCTCAAGTGTTAAATACCCTCTTAAATTTACTGCCTAATCTTATTCCCGCGGCGGTAGATGCTGTTATTACAATTGTAGATACAATAATTGAAAATCTACCGCTACTGATAGATGCAGCGGTTCAGATGATAGCAACTTTGGTTCAAGGCATTGGTGAGTCATTACCACAACTAATCCCTGCAGCAGTAAATGCAATTGTTACAATCGTCCAAGGATTACTTGAAAATCTTCCTATGCTACTTGATGTTGCACTTCAATTGATACTAGGTTTGGCACAGGGACTTCTTGATGCAATACCTCAATTAATTGCAGCACTTCCTACAATCATTACGGCAATTGTGGAGTTTGTTATTAATGCAGTACCCCAGGTTATTGATGCAGGTATTCAGCTTTTGACTTCCCTTGTGTCTGCTTTACCGGAAATTATTACAGTAATTGTAGAGGCAATTCCACAGGTAATAGATGGTATTCTTACCGCAATACTGGGTGCTATTCCCCAGCTGATTCAAGCAGGCATTGATTTGCTTGTCGCTCTTATACAAAACTTGCCAACTATCATCACTACAATTGTGAGTGCAATACCTCAGATTATTTCAAGTATTGTAAACGCTCTTGTGGGCAATATCGATAAGATTATTATGGCGGGCGTTCAGCTTTTCGTTGCATTGATTCAGAATCTACCTACCATTATTGTTGAGATTGTAAAAGCAGTTCCACAAATAATTGCAGGAATTGTTTCTGCCTTTACAAATAGTATGGGAAAGATTGTAGAAATCGGTGGAAACATTGTAAAGGGTCTGTGGCAAGGAATTCAGCAGCTTTCATCATGGCTATGGGATAAGGTCAGTGGATGGATTAGTGGTATTTGGGATGGAATCTGTGACTTCTTTGGTATTCATTCTCCGTCAAAGCAAATGGGATGGGTAGGAGAAATGCTTGTTAAAGGTCTTACTAATTCCATAGATAATAATGGTGATAATGCTGTGAAAGCAGCTGAGGTTATGAGTAATGACATTAACGATGTTATGACTGGTCTTGCTGATGATATGAATACGGCACTTCCATCCAACTTTTCTGTGAATACATCGGGTGGAGATGTTATTTCAAATATAGCACCTTCTTCTAATGGCTTTGGAGGCTCTCTTGTTACGGTTCAGCAGATGGTTGTTCGGAGTGATGAAGATATACGAAAAGTATCACAAGAATTATATAATTTGATTCAAACCGGCTCACGTGCTCAAGGTCGGTTTACAACTGCTTAGGGGGTGAGCTTATGGGTTTTTCTTATAATGATATTTCTTCAAATAGCATGGGACTTAAAGCCAGACTTACTTCATGGCAAGTCTGTGGGGGTATGCGAAATTTCACGACAACTGTTCCAGGAAAATATGGTGTAACAGATTTTGGTGCAGACTTTGATTTCCGTGAAATTACAGTAGCTTGTAATATCTTTCCCAAGCATACATTCTCTGCGTTAGTTAAAACCATTGATGAAATTTCTACATGGCTTGACCCTATGCAGGGATTAAAACAACTTATTTTTGATACAGTACCGGATAGATATTTTATGGCAAGGTTAAACGATAAGGTTGATTGTGAGAGGCTCATTCGTTCAGCTGGAAGTTTTAATTTAAAGTTTTTTTGTCCAGATCCATTTGCTTATGCAGTAATAGATGAAACCTACAATATTACGGAGGAAGGGGCTCATACGGTTATAAGGACCAAAGGCAACATCAAATCCAATCCAATCTACTGTATCCAAGGAATAGTTACCCCATCTGTAAACAACTATATAACAATTACAACTAGTAGTAAAGAATTAAAGATTGTAAATGCGGTTTTGTCAGACAATGAAACACTTGTAATTGATGCCGATAAAATGACTGCTTATGTGGAGGATGAGAATGGTATAGTTATGAGAAATGCTTTGCCATATTTGGAAGAATTAAATTTTCCATACCTTGATGTTGGCGCAAATACTATAACAATAGAAACAAGTAATGCTACTTTTACCAAGTTGAATATTTATGCAAAGAGTAGATGGAGGTGATGGAATGTCTTTAAAAACAATTTTAAATAAGCAGACGGATTTCACAGGTGAATTCCCAGTTGATTATGCAAAATCCGGACTATGGAGATTCAATGATACATCTGTTGATGATGATTATTGTGTTATTGATTCTTCTGGGTTAAACCGTAAGATGAAGATTGTGAATTATTTAGGGACGACTGCAAGTTTGCTTAATGGTCAAAAAGGAGGATATGTAAGGATTAACATCAGTAATCCATCTACAGAAAAGACATATCTCAAAGTAGAAAATGATGGTAGCTTTTTTGCTGATATAGGTGAACGCATTATTGTTGGTGGTTGGATAAAACCGACAACTTATTCTGTTGGAAACACATATTGTCCAATATTTAATACTCGATATGGTCCTGGACAGCCTATTTTTTATCTTTCCCTTTATAGTGGAAGGCCGAGAATTATGCTTTATAATTCATCTGGTTCACTTATATTGGATAAATCACTCACATCAACCATTACGCTTGTAAACGGAGGTGTATATTTTATTGCAATGGTAATAGAGCCAAATAATAAAAAAGCTTGGATTGTTCTAGGTGACCGTGACAGTGGTGAAAGCTGGGTATCAGATGAAAATACTTTCACAGGGACGCTTAATCCCTCTTGCGTGGCTGACATTGTTATGGGTATGCACGCTGATGCTTACTGGTATGCAGGTAGCTTTGATGATTGGTTTCTAGATATGGATTCTAATCTAACAACAGATGACCTTGTAAATTATTTTAATGCATCCCTTTGTGCAAATGGTGGTGATACAAGTGGGAATATTGATGCTATTACGGAACCAGGGACAGTTATGTTACGTAGTACAAATGGTGTATATAAAGCAGAAGGTACACTTTATACGGCACCTGCTGTTTGTAATTTATCTGGCATAGGTAAGGTATCTGTTACAAGTGAATATATCTCGGGCACAACAGCTGTCGGTACAATTGAAACTTCTACAAGTGATGACCTTATTAACTGGAGTGATTGGGTTGCAGTTCCAACGGATGGGAAACTAAAATCACCAAATAAAGCTTATATTCGGTTTAGAGTAATGCTTAGTACTACGGATACAAGCAAGACTCCAAAGCTTTCGGAGATTAGGTTATATGATATTCCAAAGTCACCTTATGAAAAAATTGGCTATGCAAGACCGGTGGTCCTTGATAGTAACGGAGCATGGGAAGCTGTTCTTGAAAATGCATACAATATTGTGGTTACAAGCGAAATTAATGGTGAAGATACACTTTCTTTTAACATTCCATATCGTGACACAAAGAGAAAATATATTGACAGCGAAAAGAAAATACAAATTGTCGATGATATTTATAAAGTTCGTACTATTACGGATATAAAGGATAGTGAAGGTAATCTTGCAACAGAGGTGTATGCAGAAGCAGAGTTTTATGATCTCACTTTTTCAGTTAGAAAAGAGGAATACAAATTTGATGCAGAAACAGCAGAGGTTGCCATGGCATATGCACTTGAAGGCACAGAGTGGAATGTTGGTACAGTTAATGTTAAGACAAAGAGAACTTGGACCAGTACAGAAAAAAATGCTCTTTCAATTCTTCGCAGCATAGCAGATTTTCACGGCGGTGACCTTGTTTTTGACTGTCCAAACAGGCTGGTACATCTTCTGAGTATAAATGGTAAGGATAGTGGTGCCTTGTTTGCATATAAGAAAAATATGAAAAGCATTAAACGTGTGGTAGATACGAGAAGTCTTGTAACAAGGCTCTATGCTATTGGTGCGGATGGTCTAACTTTTGCTGATATAAATAATGGCAAACCTTATATTGAGAATTATACCTATTCATCTGATATTCGTATTACTACGTTGGATTGTTCCTCATTTACCAATCCTTATCAAATGAAAGAGTATGCCGAAATGCGACTTGCTGAGTACTGTAAACCATCTATTTCCTATGTTCTTAATGCCATGGACTTATCTGTTCTTACAGGATATGAACATGAGTCTTGGTCACTTGGGGATTATGTTCATGTTGAAGATAAAGACTTAGGACTTTCTGTTACAACTCGTGTTGTTCGCAGAGAATATAATTTGCAAGAGCCGTGGAATACAGTACTTGAACTTTCTACTACGCTTAAGAATCTTGGTAGTTCTGCAAGTCAATGGGATAATCTAGCCGATTCTTTAGAGGGTACGAGCATGGTTACCAATAATGATATCCGTGAAATGGTGCCTTTTAATCTACTTCGAAATTCTCGTGCAGATGATGGTATGGCATATTGGGTAAACTCAGGTTTTGAGGCTGATAGTGATAATGGTGTAAGTGGCACAGGATCTTTTAAAGCAACAGGAGTGGCAGGTATGACGAAAAGTATGTCACAGACAGTTTATCCTGCGAATCGGTCAAGCTACACGTTATCTGCTCAGATTGCCTCTGAAGATTTAGAAAAGTTAAGTGATGATTCACAGGTAGGTTTTGAAGTGGTTATTAAATATGAAGATGGAACTACGGAAACACGATTTATTGATTTGTATTAGGGGGTGGACTTGTGGCATATTTTTCAAGAACAACAGAAAAGATAACTCCTCAAAGTTACTATTCAAAAGTTAAGTCCATTACCATTTGTGTCTGTATAACTAATTGCACAGGCACATTTTATATTACTGATTTGTTTTTACAAGCAGGATCTGTTGCTACTGGATGGGTAGGTCATCCGTGTGAAATAAGGTGGACGTTAGATGGCTAAAACTTCTTTTATTCGATTAGCAGAAGTGATTAACAAAAAGCAAAATAAAAGAGTTGTTAGTGTAATTATTAAACCTACCATAAACAATTGCACTGGAACAATATGGTTTACTGATCTTCAGCTTCAAGAAGGACCAGTACTTAACGGTTATACTCCACATACAGAGAGCAGACTTTTAAAATTCCGTGAAGACGGCGATATCAAATCACCTGTTTGGTTTAACGGTGTGGTGAGGTCTGAGGAAACAATCATTTTATTTAATGTTGGAGAAACATCAGCTGGTCTTGATATTCATATTTATCCAAAGTCTGATATGAAAGAAGGTTCAGTTAAGTTGTGTCAAGGTGTTAGCGGTCAGAAGGTATCTTTCCCAAATTCAATTGCAAAGGATGCTGACTTGGCACTTCTGGCGTCTACAAGTGGGTGTACAAAAAATGATGTCAGTGAACCAAAAGATGGCTTTTATCAATATAGTGCTGCTTGGGATTCAAAACATAAGGTAACCCTTGAACAAGGTAAAACAGCGAGAGTGCTATTTTATATGCAAGAAATGCAGGATGGAGGTGAGCCATTTTGATAGACAAACTAAAAGGTAAAAGAATCATGGTGTGGACATTTATGGGCAATACTAGAATGTATCAAGCACTTCAAAGTTACGGTGACCGCATTGACACTGTTGGACTTTTTTCATTTAAGGTCAGAGCCACTGGTGAAATATATGAAATTGGAGTAAGTATCAGCAGTATGCTTACCTATATTAATCAATATCCTCATATCAAATGGTTACTTACTATATCAAATGATGGTACCAACAGTATCTTCAAGGCACTGCGAGATAATACAAATGGTGCACAGGATATGTTTCTTTCTGAAATCGTCCGAATCATGGAGAAGTATCCGTGGTGTAGTGGTATTGATATCGACCTTGAAAAGGGTGATGATTATTCCACACACGCAGCATCAACAGCAATGTTTTGTAATATATACAATACAGTAAAAGCATATGATTCAACGAAACTCATGAATATCTGCCTTCCTGGAATGACAAGCGTCAACGGTTCAGTTGGTGGTGAAAACTGGTGCGTTTATGCTGATTTAAACAATTATTGTGATACGGTTTCTATTATGAGTTATGGAATGGCATGGGCTGGATCTGCTCCTGGGCCTGTTTCTCCCCGCAGTTGGCTTGAGGGTATATATGATTATGCGGTTACTGTTATAAACCCAGAGAAAATATTTTTTGGAATGCCTGCATATGGATGGAATTGGCGAATTCATGATACACCCGAAAATCTCGGTAGGACTTATCGAGGAACTTCTAATACTTACTATGCGGCAAAATACTGGATGACTGGAATATATAATTTTACAGATGATGCACCTCCACAACCTTTTATTCCTATAGTAGCTTATTGGGATGATAATAATAAAGTGCCATGGGCATTACCTCATGTTTATGATTATATGGAAGGAAGGGACGCTATAAGTTATGAATATCCTCAAATGCAGGAAACATATAACGGAAGGCATTATCTAACAGCATATAGTAAACAACAGCATACAGAATTTGGAACAATTTATATTGACCACGATGCTATGCCAGACAGCTATTTAGGTGTTGTTTCTGTATCTGAGACGATGACTACCCTTGGTGATGAAGGTGAGGCTACATATAATTTTTCGGTATCACAATCTGGTACTTATGATATAGCAATACAGCTTTGCTATCCTTTTTGGGATAAAAACAGCATTTATGTATCTCTTGATGGTGATATTGTGCATTTTTCTGAGAGCCGACTATGGTGGCCATATTGGAGGACTACCTTTTGGACAACTCTTGCAAGCGGTGTTTCTCTATCAGTGGGGACTCATACAATTACCATTTCTGTTGGAGTAAATGGTGTGCAGTTTTATGGCTTTAAAGTTTGTTCTTCATTTAGTGAAGAACCTACAGTTGGAGAGGCTACATATAGACTTGCACCCAGACAATTTAAAGATGTAAATGGTGATATGGTAGGCCCTGCCACAGGTTTTAAACTGACGCTTGAAATGTTGCGAAGAAAGCCAGATTCAGCGCTTGTTTGGTATGAGGATTTTAGAGATGATACTCCGTTACCTGAGAGCTATTGGACAACTCTATCTGGACAATGGAGTGTCTGGCAGGATGGGAGTAGTATTGAAACAAGGCCGTACTCACAATTAGAAGGATACGGCGAGCTTGCTTGGAACTATAACAGTTTTTCTGATATACATTTACGAGCACAGATAATATTTCCAGAAAATTTCAGTGGTAAGGCTGGCATTTTTCTTGGGAACTTATTTTGTTGCTTTAACTATGGTACACAAGCAATTGAATTGTATGAAGGTGCTACACTTAAAGGAAGTTATTTTACTAGCTTTTCCAAAACTACTGATGAAGATCTTCGTTCTAATCCAAATGTGTATACACTTGAAATGCGTAAACGTGGGAATACAGTGAGGGTGTATTCGTCTGCATCTCATACTTTGCGTTTTACAGCTACAGTTAGCAGTGGCAGCGGTTATGCTGGTATTCGTTCAGATAGTAACGTTAATTGTCAGCTTTTAAGATTAGGTGATGCATGGACTTATGAACCATATGAACAGTTTGATGTTTATATGCCAGATGGTAGCTTTAAAAGCTATGGCAGAATATCTCGTAGTCACTGCATATGGGATAATAAATTTAAGGTATTTACTCTCACATCGGATATAGAAGAGCCATCAACTAGAACTGAGGATATTTCTCTTGATTATGATTTCTTTCATTCAGACATAATGACTTCTGTTGCTTGTGGTAATGATTACACAGCAAGGATTGTGCCGAGGGATATCAATATTTGGATATCAAGAATTTTCTTGGGTGATGCTGATGGTTTTTCCATTCTTTACTACCAAGATGTAGATAGTCTTGTATATTGGGCAAACGAGGCGGCATACCGATGGAAGTTACGAGGAATGTGTATATGGTCACTCGGTCAAGAAGATATGAGGTTGTGGGAATGGTTGCCAAAACAAACATAATGGTGTTACAGGCATCTGCAAAAGCAGGTGCTTTTTTAATACAGATTTTAAAGGAGGATATGAGTTTATGAAACAGATTTGGAGTGTTATTCAAGCCGTATTTACGGCGGTCGGCGGATTTCTTGGTTGGTTCTTGGGAGGTGTAGATGGGTTTCTATATGCACTGATTGCTTTTGTGGTCATTGACTATCTTACAGGTGTTATGTGTGCCATTGTAGATAAGAAACTATCAAGTGAAGTGGGTTTCAAAGGAATTTGCCTTAAAGTGCTTATTTTCACTTTGGTGGGTATTGGGAATATATTGGACAATTATGTGCTTGGAGAAGGAAATGCTGTAAGAACTGCCGTCATTTTTTTCTATTTGTCCAATGAAGGTATCTCTCTATTAGAAAATGCTGCACATATTGGGCTTCCAATTCCCGAGAAATTGAAAGAAGTTTTAGAGCAGTTACATAACAAAGGCGGTGAAAATGAATGAAGTTAGTTAAAAATATTTTGACAAAAAATCCATGTTATGTTGCAGGGAAAACGATAACCATTAAAGGTTTGATGCTGCATTCAGTTGGTTGTCCTCAGCCGAGTGCAGCTGTATTTATTAAAAATTGGAATAGTGAAAGCTATAATAGAGCCTGTGTGCATGGCTTTATTGATGGAAATGATGGTACGATTTATCAGACTTTGCCGTGGAATCATAGAGGTTGGCACTCTGGTGCAGCGGCAAATAACACTCATATTGGTATTGAAATGTGTGAGCCAGACTGTATTAAATATACTGGTGGCGCTACATTCATTTGCTCTGATATGGCTATGGCAAAAGAGGTAGCAACGAGAACATATAATGCTGCTGTAGAGCTTTTTGCATATTTGTGTGAGAAGTTTAATCTAGACCCCCTTGCAGATGGTGTGATTATTTCCCACTCGGAAGGACATAAACGTGGAGTTGCATCAAATCATGCAGATCCAGAACATTTATGGAATCAACTTAATATTGGCTATACAATGGACACTTTTCGTGCTGCTGTTAAGGAGAAAATGGAAAATAAAAATTTATCTGTTTCAATCGGGGATACTAAAGGCAGTTATCCCGAAAAGTTGTCCACAGGTTATTATCGTGTTCGTAAAACTTGGGAAGATAAGAAGTCACAGCTTGGAGCATACCGAGTACTTGTTAATGCCAAGGCACAGGCAGATAAAAATCCTGGATATCAGGTCTTTTCTGATAGTGGTGTACGCATTTATCCAATTTCTAAAAACATAACCTACAGAGAATATACAGTTGTTAAAGGAGATTCACTGTGGACCATTGCACATAAACTGCTGGGCAGCGGTATACGCTATACAGAAATTAAGGCGCTTAACAATCTTACATCTAATACTATTTACAGCGGTCAAATATTGAAAATCCCTAACTAAAACGTATGCCCTTGGAGGTTTAAAACTTCTGAGGGCATTATTTTTTTATCTTTTTTCTAAAAACGTCAGATTTCTCTTTCTCTTAAGGCTACTAAGTAGAGGGCAACAAATTAAACGCTCTCAGAAAGAGGTGAAAGTTATGAAACACAATTTGAAGATAAGTGTTTCAAAAGAACCACAAACAGGCGGAATTGTTACTTGCCGTAATGTCAGCATTAGGGAAAAGATACTTTGTTTTCTCTTTGGAAATAAACAACGAGTAACTATTCTTGTTCCAGGAGATAGCATCGAGGAACTTGCCATTTGTGAAACTAAGAAAGGAGGAACCGATGATGAGCAAAATCAAGTTACTGCTTGATGTGGTTGGTGATATGCGTTCACTTGCAGATAGCATACAAGCAGTTTGTGATGCAATGGGTACTGATGAATCTGCAGAATCTACTAAATTAACCACAGAAACAAAGCCAACGAAAGAAACAAAATTAACACTTGAAGAAGTACGTGGTGTGCTTGCCCAAAAGAGCCAGATTGGGTTTACATCAGAAGTAAGAGCAATTATTCAAAAGTATGGTGTCAACCGTTTAAGTGAAGTTGATCCAAAGCACTATGCTAAAATCTTAAAATCAGCGGAGGAATTAGGCAATGAATAATCACGCAGTTCTATCTGCATCCGCTTCACACAGGTGGCTAAATTGTCTACCGTCAGCAAGGCTTGAACTAGAATTTGAAAATAAAAGTTCTGAGGCCGCAAAGGAAGGAACGGCAGCTCATGAATTGTGTGAGCATAAATTAAAGAAAGCACTCCATATGAAGAGTAAGCGCCCTGTTTCAGAATATGACGATAATGACATGGAAAAATACACTGATACGTATGTGGATTTTGTTATGGAACAGTATGAAATGGCAAAGCAAGTATGCAAAGACCCTATTGTTCTTATTGAACAGCATCTTGATTTCTCATGCTATGTACCAGATGGATTTGGCACAGGAGACTGTATCATAATTGCTGATGATAAATTGCATATAATTGATTTTAAATACGGTATGGGGGTTCTTGTTGATGCAGAAGACAATCCTCAGATGAAATTATATGCTTTGGGTGCGCTTGAAATCTATGATAGCCTTTATGATATAAAGGAAGTGGCAATGACCATCTTCCAGCCAAGACGTGAGAATGTCAGCACTTGGACTATTGCTGTTGATGAGCTAAAAACTTGGGCAGAAAATGAACTAAAACCAAAAGCTATTATGGTCTATAACGGAGAAGGTGAATATGTACCTGGCGAGTGGTGTACTTTTTGTAGGGCAGCTGTTCGTTGCAGGGCTAGAGCCGAAGAAAAGTTAAAATTAGCACAATCAGAGTTTAAACTTCCACCATTGCTTACAGATGCAGAGATAGAAGAAATTCTTGCTATTCTTCCTGACCTTACAAAATGGGCAAATAAAATTACAGCGTATGCTTTAGATGCAGCAGTTAACCATGGGAAAGAGTGGTACGGCTTTAAAGTTGTGGAAGGACGTTCGGTTCGTAAGTATAAGGATGAAGATGCTGTAGCAGAAAAGGCAATGGCAAATGGATATAAGGACATTTATCGAAAGTCACTTATTCCATTGACACAGATGCAGAAATTAATGGGTAAAACCAAATTTGAGAAAATTCTTGGTGACCTTATTTACAAGCCACCAGGAAAGCCTACACTTGTTCCAAACTCAGATAAGCGTAAGACTTATAACGTAACAAATGCCATAAACGAATTTAACAAATACAAGGAGGAAATGTAAAATGGCTAATAATATTAATAGGACAAAGGTTATCACAGGTATAAACACAAGACTTTCTTATTTTCATGGATGGGAGCCAGTATCTATTAACGGTGGTGCTGAAAAATATAGTGTATCTGTTCTTATTCCAAAGGATGATAAGGAAACGATTAATGCAGTCAATGCAGCTGTTGATGCAGCAATCGAAGAAGGTATTGCTAAGTTTGGTGGTAAGAAACCAAATAAGGCTGCTATAAAACTTCCGCTCCGTAATGGAGATGTTGAGCGTGATGATGAAGCTTACAAGGGGCACTATTTTATCAATGCTAATAGCATGACAGCACCTCAAATTGTAGACAAAGCCGTAAAGCCTATCTTGGATCGTTCTGAAGTGTATAGTGGGTGTTATTCTAGAGTATCTCTAAATTTTTATGCCTTCAATTCTAATGGCAATAAGGGTGTTGCCTGTGGACTTGGTAATATCCAGAAAATTAAGGACGGAGAACCTCTCGGAGGAAAAACTTCTGCAGCAGATGATTTCACAACTCTTGAGGATGATGACTTTCTTGCTTAATAAGAATACTTACTTACAGGTGGTGGAGGAATACCCTTTGCCACCTTATTTTTTTTTTAGGAAGAGAGGTGCGTAATGAAGAATTTAGAAATAGATATTGAAACATATTCTTCAGTGAATCTTGCCAAAAGCGGTGTTTATCGTTATGCGGAGGCAAGTGATTTTGAAATACTACTGTTTGGATATTCAATCGATGGTGGCAAGGTAAATGTAATAGATATTGCTAATGGAGAAACAATTCCTGCTGAAGTACTTAATGCTTTAACTGATGATGCTGTTACTAAATGGGCATTCAATGCTCAGTTTGAGCGAATTTGTATTTCAAGGTTTTTATCTGATTTAGGAATAAGTTTAAATCCCCTTTCAACAGAACCTAAGAGATATTTAAATCCTGCATCATGGAAATGTTCAATGGTGTGGTCCGCCTATATGGGACTTCCTTTATCGTTGGTAGGTGTAGGAGCTGTTCTTGGACTTGAAAAGCAGAAACTTACTGAAGGCAAAGACCTAATTCGATATTTTTGTGTTCCATGTAATCCTACTAAGAGAAATGGCGGACGTACTCGTAATCTTCCAAAGCATGATATAGAAAAATGGAAGCGTTTTAAAACATATAACAAAAGAGATGTAGAAACTGAAATGCAAATTCAACAGAGGCTTTCTAAATTCCCTGTGCCAGATAGTGTATGGGATGAATATCACCTTGACCAGGAGATAAATGATCGTGGTATTAAAGTAGATAAGGTGTTTGTAAAACAGGCAATTGCAGCGGATAAGATTTCTCATGACAAGCTTATGACAGTTATGCAGGAACTAACCAAACTTGAAAATCCAAATTCTGTCCAACAGATGAAACAGTGGCTTTTGGAAAATGGACTTAAAACAGATACTCTTGGTAAAAAAGCAGTAGCAAAACTTATAGAGGATGCTCCAGAACGTTTAGTAAAAGTACTTAAACTTAGACAGCAACTTGCCAAATCATCTGTAAAGAAATATACAGCAATGGAAAATGCAATGTGTAGGGATAATCGTGTCAGAGGTATGTTCCAATTTTATGGTGCAAACAGGACGGGGCGCTTTGCTGGAAGGCTTGTGCAGTTGCAGAATTTACCACAGAATCATATGTCAGACCTTAGCGAGGCTCGTGCGCTTGTAAAAAGTGGCAACTACAATGCCATTGATATGTTATATGAAGACATCCCAGATACTTTATCACAGCTTATCCGCACAGCTTTTGTACCAAAAGAAGGGACACGGTTTATAGTAGCTGACTTTTCTGCAATTGAGGCTCGTGTGATAGCATGGTTTGCAGGAGAACAGTGGCGAGCAGATGTTTTTGCAAGTGGTGGTGATATCTATTGTGCATCAGCAAGTCAGATGTTCAAAGTTCCTGTCCAAAAGCATGGTGTTAATGGGCATCTAAGGCAGAAAGGTAAAATTGCAGAATTGGCACTTGGCTATGGTGGATCAGTTGGTGCATTAAAATCCATGGGTGCATTAGAAATGGGACTTGATGAAGAAGAACTTAGGCCACTTGTTGATGCATGGAGACAAACCAATCCAAATATTGTAAGGCTCTGGTGGGATGTTGATAATGCCGTTAAGAAGTGCATTAAGGAGAGGCAGCCGAAAGAAACTCATGGGATAAAGTTCTTTTATCAAAGTGGAATGTTATTTATAGTACTACCTTCTGGAAGAAAACTTGCCTATGTCAAACCACGTATTGGAGAGAATAGGTTTGGTGGTGAATCAGTTACCTATGAAGGTGTTGGTGGAACAAAAAAATGGGAGCGTTTAGAAAGCTATGGTCCAAAATTTGTGGAAAACATCGTTCAGGGTTCTTCCCGTGATATTTTAGTTTATGCGATGCAAACACTTAGGGATTGTTCAATTGTTGCTCATGTACATGATGAAATTATCATAGAGGCTGATTCAAACCTATCCCTTGTTGTATGTGAACAGATGGGTAGAGTCCCTCACTGGGCAAAAGGCTTGCTCCTTCGAGCTGATGGCTACACTTGTGATTTCTATCAAAAAGATTAATGTAATTTTATAAAAACGTCAGATTTCACCTCTTACCACGGCTACCAGGTAGGAGGTGTTTTTATATGAACGTAACAAAGATAGATGGTAACTATAGATTATCAAGTAAAGTAAAGAAAAAATCAAATGAACAGTTACAACGGGAATATGACTATATTAGAGCAGATCAAATAACAAAAAGGATGTTTGAAAAAGGCCTTATTACTGAGGATGAATTAAACAAAATAACTGAATTGAATCGCAAGTATTTCTCCCCAAGTTTAGTCGAGATAATGCCTTGTAATCGTTGATATATAAAGGTTTAAGAGGTAATATGTGACACTGAAAAGGAGGTGAAAACTGTGAAGAAAGTAACAAAAATTGAACCAGCATCTGTTTCTTCCCTTGTTCAGAGAAAATTACGAGTTGCAGCTTATTGTCGAGTATCAACAACAAGTGAAGAACAACTTGAGAGCCTAAATGCTCAAAAGGAACATTATGAGAAATATATAAAGGCTCATCCAGATTGGGAGTTTGTTGGGTTATATTATGATGAGGGTATTACAGGTACCAAGAAAGAAAAGCGTAAAGGATTAAAGGCAATGCTTACTGCTTGTGAATTAAAACAAATTGATTTTATTATTACCAAATCAATCAGCAGGTTTGCAAGGAATACATTGGATTGCTTGGAAATGGTTCGAAAACTGATAGGTCTTGGGATATTCTTATATTTCGAGAAGGAAAACCTAAATACGCAATCGATGGAAAGCGAATTAATTCTTTCTATTTTAAGCAGTATGGCACAAGATGAATCCACATCCATCTCACAAAATAGCAAGTGGAGTGTACAATCACGTTTTAAGAAAGGTACATTTAAAATTTCTTACCCTCCGTATGGCTATGCTAATATTGATGGAAAAATGGAAGTTATCCCAGAAAAAGCAGAAATAGTAAGGGGCATTTTTAGAGAGGCTCTAGCTGGTAAAGGTTGCTATACCATTGCCAGAGAATTAAATGAAAGTAATACACCAACAAAAAAAGGTGGAAAATGGACTGGAACATCTGTTAGAGGAATATTATCCAATGAAAAATACACTGGAGATGCTCTTTTTCAAAAGACATATACAGACAGTCAATTTAATCGTCATATAAATTCTGGTCAACAGGAACAGTATCTTGTAACCAACCATCATGAGGCTATTATAAACCACAAGGACTTTGATAGGGTTCAGGCGGTTATTAGACAACGTGGTAGTGAGAAAAGCGTAAAAAAAGGCAGTTCAAAATATTTAAACAGATATGTTTTGTCTGGAAAAATCATATGTGGAAACTGTGGGAGCCATTTTAAAAGGAGAACGCATTATACAGCTAAGGGGTCCTACATTGCTTGGACTTGTCAAACTCATATTGAACATAAAGATAAATGTACAATGAAATATATCAGAGATGATGAAATTCATAAAGCTTTTGTGCTCATGATGAATAAGCTGATATATGGGTATAAGGTAGTGCTGAAACCTTTGCAGGCTGCGTTAAAAACAATGAACGGTGAAGAAAGAATTACAGCACTTGCCAATTTAGATGAACGCATAGTAAAAAATACAGACCGTAAGCGTGTTATAACAGAACTTGTGGGAAAAGGATTTTTGGATGCGACCTTTTTTACTAAAGAGTTGTCGGACATAGCGGCAGAGGCAGAAATGCTGGCACAAGAGAAAAAAAGGCTTGAAAATTCAGCCACAGGAAATCAAAAACAGCGTTTAGAATTGGATACCCTTATTCATTATATTGTTAAAAAGCCAGAGATTAGAGAATTTGAAGATACCCTCTTTGAACGATTTGTAGAGAATATCGTTGTGTATTCTAGAAATGAAATCGGTTTTTGCATGAAATGTGGAATTACTCTGAGAGAAAGGATGGTGAATTAAGTGGCAGCACACATACCTTATGGTTATATAATTAAAGATGGTAAGGCCGTAATTGATGAAGTTTGTGCTAAGCAGGTTAGACAACTGTATGAAAATTATTTGTCTGGTGATAGTTTGCAAAATGCAGCTGCCAAAGCAGGTATCAATACATGGCATGGAACAGTATCAAGAATACTTGAAAATAAAAAGTATACTGGGACAAAGTATTATCCTTCTATTATTGAAAGAGATACATTTGAAACTGTTCAGAAAGAGCGCCATAGAAGAGCAGTGGCATTGGGGAGAGTTAAAGAGGAAACTGCAAATGAGCCACCTGCACTGGATGTACCTCCTGCCCCGCCAAAGTTTTGGATGAAACCGTTAGAGATTAAATTTCAAGACCCCTATAAACAGGCTGAATTTGCTTATAGCCTAATAGAAAGTGAGATGAGTTGAAATGGCAGTAAGAAACATAACAGTTATTCCTGCTAAAGCAAGAGTTGGAAACACCGCATCAGAAGTACAGATACCCAAATTGAGAGTAGCTGCTTACTGTCGTGTTTCTACGGAAAGTGATGAGCAGGCTACTAGTTACGAGGCACAGATAGAGCATTATACAGAACTGATTAATAAGAATCCAGAATGGAAACTTGCAGGAATTTATGCCGATGATGGAATAAGTGGTACTAATACTAAAAAGCGTGAAGAGTTTAATCGCATGATTGATGAGTGTATGGCGGGAAACATTGATATGATAGTGACTAAATCTATCAGTCGATTTGCACGAAATACTCTTGATTGTTTGAGATATATCCGTCAACTTAAAGATAAGAATATCCCTGTATTTTTTGAAAAAGAGTCTATAAACACAATGGATGCTAAGGGAGAGGTACTACTTACAATTATGGCATCCCTTGCCCAACAGGAGAGCCAGTCATTGAGTCAGAACGTAAAGCTTGGGTTGCAATATCGGTATCAACAAGGCATTGTCCAAGTTAACCACAATAGATTTCTCGGATATACTAAAGATGAGGAAGGCCATTTAATTATAGAGCCGAAAGGTGCTGAGGTTGTAAAAAGGATTTATCGTGAGTATTTAGAAGGGGCAAGCTTAATTGAAATAGCAAGGGGTTTAATGGCAGACAATATTTTGACATCTGCAGGGAAAGAAAAATGGCGATCCGAAACTATCAAAAAGATATTACAAAATGAAAAATATATCGGAGATGCTCTTTTGCAAAAAACCTATACAGTGGACTTTCTTACTAAAAAACGAGTAAAAAATGATGGTATTGTTCCTCAGTATTATGTGGAAAACAACCATGAACCTATCATACCACGTGATTTATATCTGCAGGTTCAAGAAGAAATGGAACGTAGAAAAAATATCCACAGTGGGAAAAGTGGAAAAAAGAGGGTTTATAGTAGTAAATATGCTCTTTCCACTATAGTAATTTGTGGACGCTGTGGCGATATATTTAGAAGAGTCCATTGGAATAACCATGGCTGTAAATCCATTGTTTGGCGATGTGCTAGCAGACTTGACAAAACAGCAGCGGATTGTTTGGCACGAACTATACGAGAAGAAGATTTGAAAAGTGCAGTGGTGCAGGCAGTCAATAAAGTGTTTGAATCAAAAACACAATTTATGGATATTTTGAATCGAAATATTTCAGTGGTTATGAATCAAATTGATAGCAGTGAAATAGAACTGATAAATCAAAAATTGGAACAGTTGCAAAAGGAACTGCTTAAGCAAGCAAATAACAATCAGGATTATTCTATTCTTGCAAATGAAATTTACAGACTTCGAGATGAGAAGGAAACAGCTATGGTTAAAAATGCTGGATTCGCAAGTCAAAAACAAAGAATGACTGAAATGACAAAATTTCTTAAAAATCAGAAAAGTATTGGTAAGGAATACGATGAGCATATAGTACGTAAATTGATAGAAAAGATTACGGTCTATGATGAAAAACTTACAGTTGAGTTCAAATCAGGAATGGAGCTTGATGTGGAGATGTAGATGTTAATAGCAAATAAGAGATAAAACACCTTGTTGGATAGTTATAATTTGGCAAGGTGTTTTTCTGATTTTTGTAATTAGTAAATACAAATTAGTCTATTAGTATTGACTAATACTAATTTCTGCATTATACTAGAAACAGTAAATTAGTGTACGGAGGTATAACCAATGAATAGAAATATTAATATTTCCATAGATGAAGATGTATATGAAAAGTTTTGTCTTGCGGTGAATCTAACAAAAGATAAGGAAAATGATGCGATAGAAACTTCCATGAGATGGTATATTGCCAAGACGTTTGAAAAGGCATCTCAAGATTATAATCCGAAAGTAGCAACAAAGAAAATTGCAAATGAAAGTAATGATTATTATGGAAAGGCTATTCAGCGTATACCTGTTTGGGCATTAAAACCTACTCAGTATAATCATAAAATTATCAGAGCATATTTTGAAGCAGTTAATATTGCAGGACAAGCCACTATTACAATGATGGAGCAATTGTGCAGTGATAAAGAACATCCAGAATTATATGTTCCAACTTTCAAGAATAATTATTCCCAGATGAAAATTGATGGTCCTAAAAGTCATGGAAAGGTGTTTGAGGATGATGGCAATAACGTATGGATTTGGAGTGAAGTTGAAGAAACGCTCATGAAATATAAATCAAGTTTTTATAATTTGGAGGAATAGAAATGACTATTGATATGAAGTTCTTTAATGTGTATTATTTTTGCCATCTTGCAAATGAAAGTATGGGAGAGTTTAACTATGCTAGAACAAATGCTGAATTTACAGAACGACAGTTTGAAATAGAACCAGAGGACTTTCCTAAAGTATCAGTATTAAGAGAGTATTGCTCATGGCTTATTGATAGAGTTTTTTACGAGCAGGCAAATTCCATATCAAATTCAGGAGAAGTCGCAGATTTTAATCCTATTAATTGGATTAACCAGGCTATTTTGAAATATAAAGGAATAAATGTTTCGATAAACAATGATTTTACAATTGATTATGAGGATTTTTTAGAAACATATAATGAATACATATCATATCTTGATAAATTTGAGGATGGCTTATTTTATGATGTTCTTTATGATATTGCCACTGAAGTGGAGTACATTTTGTTTCAAAATAGAGATTTTTTACTAAGATTTAATGAGCAACAAGCGGTTGCATTTGAAGACAATCCAAGAAAAAGAGTGTATATACCAGAATGGGTAAAACGTGCAGTTCTATTTAGGGACAAAGGATGCTGTGTGTTCTGCAAAAAGGATTTAACAGGGTTATATTCATTGTTAGAAGATAATGAAAAACATTTTGACCATATTGTGTCATTGAATGAAGGCGGATTAAATGATGTTTGTAACATCCAATTATCATGTAAGGATTGTAATTTAAAAAAATCAGATAACAGTAAGACAAGTACATTGTATCAAAGTGCGTACTAAGTGTTGTGAAAATTCAAGGTAGATTGTTTTTCAAGAACGAAGGGATCTATGCCTTGATGTACAATTTTGAAACTACATGTACTGAAAGAACAATGTCATGTGGAAAAGTGGAAAATATTAAAGAATAATGTGTGGGTATCACAATGAGCGAGTTAATTGATGACAGCATAAGTATCTATGAGGCTATACAAAATATTAAAAATGGAAAATATGTTATGCCTGCATTCCAAAGGCAGTATGTCTGGAATATGGAGCAGATAGAAAAACTATGGGATTCAATTCTCTTGGATTATCCAATAGCAACATTCTTATTTTGGCATGTGGATGATAACAACGTAACTTGGGACACATATTTCTGCAATTTTTTGTCTGAGGTTACTTTTGACAGCAGAAAACAAGCAGATAGCGTGAATTATGAATTAAGTAATATTGATGTAAAGATTACGAATACAGCAGTTCTTGATGGACAGCAGAGATTAACTTCACTGTTTCTTTCTTTATTAGGTCAAGCTTTTATTCGCCAAAAGCACGCAAGAAGAAAAAATGGAGGTGGCATTGTTACAAAATTGTTGATTGAACTTAATAAGAATAAATTGACGGTTGATGAAGAAGAGTACAATAGCAAGAAATATGACATTAAATTCAGTGAAAAAGTTGGAAAGCTAAGTCCAACTCAATTTGAAATTAAATGTATCTTAGATTCTAGATTTCAAGATGAAACAACTAGGGATAAAGCTATCGAAGATGCCATTGCTAATGTTCCGTCAGATAGTAAAGAGTATGCAAGAGGTATTTTGAATAAGCTGTACAATAAAATATTTGTGGATAAGCTGATTCGGTTTACGGAAATACATGATATGAAACAGGATGATGCTTTGGAAATGTTTGTAAGATTCAATAGCGGTGGAAAAGCTCTTAAAAAATCTGAAATAACAATGTCTATTCTTGAGGCATACTGGCCAAGTGCAAAAACTGAATTTGGAAGACTTCTCGTAGATTCTTATGCCGGATTTGGCTCGGATTTTATTATCCGTTCTGCTCTTATGCTTTATGGTGATGTTGTAAAGTCCAATATTAGCAAACAAATAGCTGAGGAACTTAAGAACAATTGGAGTGAATTTAAAAGGGCATTAAAGAATTTGGAAACCGTGCTAAAAGGAATGAAGATTGAAGTTAGGCGTTTTTCAAGTAGCTGGAACGTCCTATTGCCTATACTCTACTTTATTTATTATAACCCCGATTATGGAAATAACCTTGATGGAATCCGTGCTTACTTGATTAGAGCAATTCTTTTTACATATTTCCAATCTGGTACAACAGGAAAACTACAGCAGATGAAGAGTAGAATCAACGAAAATGACTATGAAATTACTGTTGATATGCTTAATCAGATGAATGATCTCAGAGTCACTGATGGTAAAATTGAAGATATTCTTAATACTGAAAAAGGTAGTAGAGTTGCAGGGGAGGCCTTGTATTATCTCAGTTTAGACTGGATAAATAAAAATTTCAAGTATGAGCAAGACCATCTACATCCCTTCGATAGGTTTGACGGTAGTAAGCCGATATCCGTTTCTATGGAAGAGTGGCGAAGATGGAGAGGCAACCGTAATAGACTGGCTAATCTGCATCTTTTGGAAGGAAGAAGCAATGGCAGCAAGAACGATATGAGACTTGTTGATTTTTACAATGATATGAATGATGAACAAAAAGCAGAGTTCTGCAAGCAGTCTTTCATTCCACAAGGTATTTCACTTGAACTTGAGAATTTTGATGAGTTCTATGAAAAGAGAAAGACAATTCTTACGGAAAGAATTCGTGCTTTATTGGGATAGGAGGATAAAATGATGATTAATCAATTAACAGAACGAGAAGTACTGCAGCGATTGGATATTCCCGATTTTCGACATATTACAAAAGATAAAGTGATGACCTTTGCATCTATGTTGCAGAATATGGAACCAGAAGTTGCTAAGAAAGCATTAGAGCAATTTCCGGAATTTGCAAAAATGACTCTGGAGGTATTGAAAGATTATAAAGGGGTCATGGAAAAAACTTTGGATGAAAATTCAGCGAGTAGTAAGCAGTGCTATGACATATACAATGAAGTGATGGATGCTTTGAAAAGTTGTCTGGCGAAAGATCATGTACCTTTTGATGAGAAAAAATATTACATCGAGAAAATGATGGAAATTGCAAAAATGGCTGAAAGTAAAGATACAGAAAACAAGGAATTTAACTGGAAAATGATTTCATTAGGCGCAGTGGCTGTTTTTACGGTTATTGGTATAGGGGCAAGTATTCTTGGTAGTAACACTAATATAAAGTTGCCAAAAACAAAGCTGTAGAATGAAGGTGAACGATGAAAATTGGGAGAAATGACCCATGTCCTTGTGGCAGTGGGAAAAAATATAAAAAATGTTGTATTAATAAATTATCTGAACAAAATGTAGAAGAATTATATCTCAAGCAATTGGAGTTAACAAGAGGACTTAAAAATGAGAAAAATTGTCATACAATATTAGAGATCGGGAAGCGAATTGTATCAAAAAATTCAAGACATGCTTGTATAACCGGTACATATGTGAACATGGCTTTGGCAAAACGAGTACTTTATTGTTTAAATCATAATTTATCTGACTTGAAAGATGCAAAAATATACTGTAATAAGGCACTTGAATTAAAAGACACTAATCAAGCTGCCTTAAAAAACATGTATGGTATATGTTTGGAATTAAAAGAATACCAAGATGCCTGTTTATATTTAAGTAAATATAAGGACACAAATATTTTTAGTCCGATGAGTATACAAATTATTGAAGAATATCAGAATGCAATTGAGTATGCAAATAGAGATAATTACTCTCAAACAATAAAAGAAGGATTAGATAAAATTACGGACACGTTGTTCAATAAATTTGGCATGAATGCAGGTCTGTGCGGAGTAGCGATTATGTATTATCTTGGCATTGGAAATGATACAATAAGAGCGTACGAATTGGGAAAAAGATGCATTGAAGAGTGGCCTAATTCATCAACATATAATAGCCTGGGTTGGATATGTCTAAATTCAGAAATTAAAAGAAAAGAAGATGCGATATCTTACTTTCTCAAAGCGATAGAACTTTCAAATGATGATAAACAAAAAACTCAGATAAGAGGTAATTATTTTGTTGCATTAATGGAGAACAAGCATTTTGAAAAAGCAGAAAAATTAATATTGGATCTAATTAAAATAAATCCATGCAATCAAAACTTTTCTAATTATGCAGAGTTATTGAAACGTCAGGGTCGTTTTGAAGAAGCACTAGGTTGGGGAAACAAGGCACTTTTTTTAATAGAAGATGATACTACATTATTGGTGGTTGCCGATATTTATAAAAGAATGAAAAAATACAAAGATGCAGTTGAAATGTATCAGTTGTGTCTAGGACATATAAATGCTGGGGAAAATGTTTATAAGTTTAACGATACTAACAAATATAAAATGTATTCCATTGCATCCAACAATAGTTTAGATCTGATATTATATGAAATATTAAAAGGTTTAATATCATCTTTTAATTTACTAAGAGATTATGAGAATGCAAAAGCTTATTTAGAAATTGCAAAAGAAAAACTTCCCCAAAAGAGTGATTGGGAGATATGGGATCAAACATTGCCAGAAATCGAGGTAACCTTAGAAAAACATAAAGAAATTAAAATGAAACTTACAGAAATAGAGAAGTGCATTAGTGCTCAAAAAAATTTTATTAGAAATTGGGCATTTAAACTGATGCAACTTCAAAATAATTCGGAGCAATTAAATCTCAATGAAGATGATGACTGGACAGAGTATGAAAAAGAAATGGAAAACATATTAAATGAGATGTCTAAGATAATTAATAAAGAAAGCATTGTTTATAGAAATGCAGAGACCTTTGTTAATTCAACATTCGCGCATTTAAATAATGTCGCAAAAGAATTTTTAATCACTGCTGAAACACTGTATGAAATCCATAAATTTAGCATTATTGATTTTGCACCCATTGTTGTAGAATACTGTAAAGTTGTAGAAAAACAATTAAGAGTGCTTTTAGGGTCTAGAGTTCCTAGTGATGCAAAAACATTAGGTGGTGTACTTTATACAATCAGAAACAATAGAATTAGTCCTTATAATCAGTACTTAGGAGATTTATATAGTGTCAATAAATTAAGAAAAAGTGGTGCACATACAGGTAATTTAAGAAAAAATGATGTGGATAAAATAAGAAATATATTTTATACCAATAATTTATTAAATAGGCTTATATAACATTTTTAAATTAAATACATAAATTTTAATTAGGACATCAAGCCTATCGCCACAACCTTTTGGCTATCAACGATATGCCTTAGGTAGTTTCAACAATAATTACATAATATGGTAAATATAAGAGTGAAAAGCGGTCGAAGTTATTATAATATGTTACCTAAACGAAAGTGGGTTGAGTTGACATTATATAAGTCCTCTCGAGCCATGTGGAGTGTGTGGCATTGATTAAAAAGAAATAATAAATATTAACTAGAATAGAGAAATTAGCTTTAGAAAATCTATATATAAAATAAATACTTCATGTGTAGTTAGATTAAAAAATAAAAGAATAGTATAAAAAGAATTAAAAAATAAAAAGAGATTATTATCTCTTTTTATTTTTTTTATAAATTCTCTTAAAAGCTTATATTTTCTATATATTTAAAAAAAAATATTGTTAAAATGTAAAATTACATGTTATAATTGAACAAGAAAAAAATTATTAATTTTGGAGGTTAACGTGAAGTTTTTTATTTTCTTAATTGTGTCTTATATAATAGGAAGCATACCATCAGCATTAATTGTAGGTAAAATACAAAATATTGATGTTAGAGAGCACGGTAGTAAAAATATCGGTGCAACAAATGCATATAGAGTATTAGGAAGAAAATACGGTATTATAGTATTTTTAATGGATATGTTTAAAGGAATGTTACCATTAATTTTTGCATCTACTTTTGGAATAAAAGATAACTATTTAGTATTAATAGGCTTTATAAGTGTTATCGGGCATACTTTTTCTATATTTGCAAAATTTAAAGGTGGTAAAGGAGTTGCTACAAGTTTTGGAATGTTTATATTTTTAGCACCAATCCAATCATTAATATCAATTATTATATTTATAATTATAGTATATTTGTCGAGATATATATCATTAGGCTCTATAATTAGTGCGATAATATTACCAACATTAGTTTTATTATTACCTGTAAACAAAGTGATTAGTGATAAAAGATTAATATCAGTTTTAAGTTTATTATTAGGAGCGTATGTTATATACAAACATAAAGCTAATATAAAAAGATTAATTAATCATAATGAAAATAAATTTAATTTTTAAGGAGATGAAAATGAGTAAGATAGTTGTAATGGGAGCAGGAAGTTGGGGAACAGCATTAGCTCTTTTACTAGCAGAAAATGGAAACGAAGTTGTTTTGTGGGAATTTTTTGAAGAAAGAGCTAAAGAGATGCAAAAAACTAGAAGAAACAACTATTATTTAGGCGGTATTGATTTACCAGATAATATAACAATAACAAATAAAATCGAAAATATATTAGATGGAGCAGAATATTTATTATTTTCTATACCATCACAAAATTTAAGAAACGCTATTCAGCTTGTTTCATCACAATTGACAGAGGATATTATTATTATAAATACTGGAAAAGGAATAGAAGTTTCTACAAAACTTAGACTTTCTGAAGTAATAAAAGAGGAAATTTTAGGAAAGTATCATAAAAATATAGTAGCTTTATCAGGGCCTACTCATGCAGAGGAAGTTGTAAAAAAATTACCTACTACAATTGTAGCAGCTGGAGAAGAAGAAAAAGCACAAAAAGTACAGGAATTATTTAGTAATAATTATTTTAGAGTGTATTATAGTACAGATATAACAGGAGTTGAATTAGGAGGAGCTTTAAAAAATTGTATAGCAATAGCTGCAGGAATAGTAGATGGTCTCGGTTATGGAGATAACACAAAAGCAGCAGTAATTACTAGAGGTCTTGCAGAAATATCAAGATTTAGTAAAAATTTTAATGCTTTTGAGAAAACTTTTTCAGGTCTTGCGGGAATGGGGGACCTAATAGTTACTTGTACAAGTCAGCACAGTAGAAATAGATATGTAGGAGAAGAACTGGGGAAAGGTAAAAAAATAGATGATATATTGAATGGTATGAATATGGTAGCAGAAGGAGTACCTACTATAAAAGCTGTACATGAAATATCTAAAGATAAGAATATTGATATGCCAATAATAGAGTCTCTATATAGAATAATATATGAAAATGAAAACATTTTAAAAATAGCAAAAGTTTTAATGGAGAGAGATTTAAAAGAAGAATTTTATTAGAAATCAAATGAAAAAGTGGTGAAAGCTAGTGGAGAGAGAAAAAGACTTAGTTTCATTATATTTAAAAGATATAAGAAAATATGATATTCTTACAAAAGAAGAGGAATTTGAACTTTTAAAAAAAGCACAGCAAAATGATAAAGAAGCAAAACAAAAACTTATATTATCCAATTTAAGACTTGTAGTAAATATAGCAAAATCATATACTAAAAAAGGACTTAGTTTTATAGATTTGATAAGTGAAGGAAATTTTGGACTTATTCATGCAATAGAAAGATTTGATCCTGATAGAGGCTATAGATTTTCCACTTATGCTGTATGGTGGATAAAACAAGCTATATCAAAAGCTATAATAAGTAAAGGAAGAGAAATAAGAATTCCATCATATAAACATGATTTATTAAATAAAGTAAATAAATTTATAATGAATTATATCACTAAAAATAGTTCTTATCCTACTATTCAAGAAATTTCAAAAGGAACTGAATTAAGCATTGAAAAAGTGGAAAAAGTTATGCTAGAATTTCAAGAGATGATGTCTTTAAATTCTGTAATAGGTGAAGACATTTATTTAGAAGATACTATAAGTGATGATGATGAAGAAACACTAGAAGAAAAGATTATTAATCAAATTGCTAGAGAAGAAATAAACAAAATATTATCATTTTTAAAGCCAAGAGAAAGAGAAATAATAATATTAAGATATGGACTTGAAGGTAATGAAATGCATACTTTAGAGGAAGTAGGGCGAAAATTTAATATTACTAGAGAAAGAGTAAGACAAATAGAAAAGAAAACGCTTCAAAAGCTAAGAGATAAGTATAGTGATAAATTAAAAATATATTTGAAATAAATTTTAAAGTATAAAATAGGAGGTAATTAATGAATATAACAACTACAGATATAAATGAAAGTATAAAAAAAATTGATATTCAAGGTGAAATAGATGTATATACTTCTATTGATTTAAAATTAGAACTTAACAATTTAGTAGATAATGGTAGTCATAAACTAATAATTGACTTAGAAAATGTAACATATATGGATAGTTCAGGGTTAGGAGTATTAGTTGCTTTATTAAAAAGAATAAAAACAGAAGAAGGACAATTAAAACTTTTAAATTTACCTCCTAGTGTAGCTAAAATATTTGAATTAACAAGACTTACTAAATTTTTTGAAATCTATAATGATTTAGATAATGCTATAAATAGTTTTTAATTTTTAGGAGGAAATAATGCTAAATATTACTGTAAATAGAAATAAATTTATAAAAGCACTAAAAATAGTAGAAAAAGCAGTAAGCGAAAATAAAATAAGACCGGTTTTATCGGGAGTTTATTTAGAAGCAATAAATAATAAAATATATTTAAAAGGAACTAATTTGGAAATGACAATTAGTGCTTTTATGTTTGGTAAAATATTTGAAGAAGGTGCAATAGTTTTTTCACCTAGTTTAATAGATGAATATTTAAGAGAAATAAATGATGAAGAAATAAATTTATATGTTGAAAATAATATATTAATTATTGAGACAGAAGATTCATCATCAGAATTTTCTCTTTTTGATGTAACAGAATATCCAAAATTAAAAGAATTTAAAGAAGGAAAAGAGTACGAAGTATCGAAGATGTTATTAGAAGAAATGTTTGAAAAATCTAAAATTGCTGCAGCGACATCAAATGAAAATCCAGCAATTAATTGTGTTAGATTAGAATTTGAAGAAGGAAAAATAAAATTTGTGTCTTCAGATACATATAGATTACTTTATTTAGAAGATGATTTGGACGAAGCATATGGTGAATCATATAAAATAAGTATACCCCTTTTAAGTGTTGAAGCTCTTATTAAGACTTTAAAATCAGTAGCAGATGATTTTGTTAAAATTTTAATAAATGAAAATCAAATAGCGTTTAAGTTTGAAAAAGAAGTGTTTCAAACTCGGCTTGTTGATTTAGCATTTCCAGATTATGGGAATATATTGAGAAATATTAATTCTAATAAAGAAGTGTTAGTAGATACAGAAAAATTTATAGCACTTTTAAAAAGAGTAAGTGTATTTGTAAAAAATAATAATGAAAATAAAAATAGTGCTATATTTAAATTTAAAGATAATAAATTGATTGTAAAAGGAGTATCAGATATAGCAAAAATTATTGATGAAGTAGATATAAATAAAGTAGGAGAAGATTTATTGATATCTCTTAATGTAAAATTTTTATTAGATTATCTTCAATTTTTAGATAAAAACGAAAAAACAGAAATAAAATTATACGATTCTAAAAGTGCAGTAACAATAAAAAGTGTGAGTAATCCAAAAAGTATATATATAGCAATGCCTTTAGCATTAAGAGATTAAAGGCGACATGAAGGGGGAAGGAAAATGCAGTCAAGTAAAACAAATATAATATTATTACAAGAAGAGATAGAAAGGATAGTAAATGCATCACTTGCAGATCCATTTTTATTTTTAGGAATGCATAAATTAAATGAAGAGCAAGTTGTTGTAAGAGTATTTAATCCAGAAGCAAAAAAAGTGAGATTTTATTCTGATATAGAAGATAGATATCTTACTAAAATAGATGAAAGAGGATTATTTGAAGAAGTATTTGATTCAAAAAAAGTTTTTAAATATGAGATAGAATATGAGTATTTTAGTGGAAATACATTTAGAACAAGAGATCCTTATTCTTTTTTACCAGTTCTTACTGATTATGATTTATATTTATTTAATGAAGGAAATCACCATAAAATATATGAAAAATTAGGAGCACATGTAATTACTCATGAAGGAGTGAAAGGAACTCAATTTGCTGTATGGGCACCTGAAGCACAAAGAGTAAGTGTAGTAGGGAATTTTAATAATTGGGATGGAAGAGTTCATACAATGAGAATTCTTGGTGCCACAGGAGTATGGGAAATATTTATTCCTGAAGTATGTGAAAATGATATATATAAATTTGAAGTGAAAACAAAATCAGGAGCAATTAATTTAAAATCAGATCCATATGCGTTTAAAGGAGAAAAAAGACCATCAACAGCTTCTATTGTTTATGATATTGAAAATAAACACGAATGGAAAGATGAAAAATGGATGAATGAGAGGCCAAAAATTAATTGGTTAGAAAGACCAGTATCAGTATATGAATTGCATTTAGGCTCTTGGAAAAGAAAAAATGAAAATGAATTCTTAGATTATAAAGACTTGGCACATCAAATAATGGAATATGTTAAAGAGAATAATTATACACATATAGAAGTAATGCCAGTAGCAGAACATCCATTAGATGAATCATGGGGATATCAAGTAACAGGATATTATGCGGTTACTAGTAGATTTGGAGAACCACATGAATTTATGTATTTTGTAGATCTTATGCATCAAAATGGAATAGGAGTTATTATGGACTGGGTTCCAGGACATTTTCCTAAAGATGCTCATGGATTAGGGAGATTTGATGGTTCGGCATTATATGAACATGAAGATCCTAAACAAGGTGAACATATGGATTGGGGCACATATATATTTAATTATGGAAGAAATGAAGTTAAAAACTTTTTGATTTCAAATGCTTTATTTTGGATGGATAAATATCATATAGATGGATTAAGGGTAGATGCTGTTGCTTCTATGTTATATCTAGATTATTCTAGAAAAGATGGAGAATGGATACCAAATCAATTTGGTGGAAGAGAAAATTTAGAGGCAATTGAATTTTTGAAATACTTTAATTCAATAACACATCAGTATCATCCAGGGATACTTACAATAGCAGAAGAATCTACTTCATTTCCAGCAGTAACAAAGCCTACATATTTAGGTGGACTTGGATTTTCATTAAAGTGGAATATGGGATGGATGAATGATTCGCTTGAATATATATCTAAAGATCCTATATATAGAAAATATCATCAAGGAGATTTAACTTTTTCATTAATATATGCATTTTCTGAAAACTTTAAATTAGTTATATCTCATGATGAGGTAGTACATGGAAAAGGAAGCTTAATTAATAAAATGCCTGGTGATGATTGGCAAAAATTTGCAAATATGAGATTATTTTATTCTTATGCATATGCACATCCAGGGAAAAAGCTTTTCTTTATGGGAAGTGAATTTGGTCAATGGAATGAATGGAACTGTAATCAAAGTATAGACTGGCATTTATTACAATATGAACCTCATAAAAAATTATTAGAATTTGTAAAAACATTAAATAAAGTATATAAAGAAAACAAAGCATTATGGGAAATAGATTTTAGTTATGAAGGATTTGAATGGATAGATTTTAATGACTCAGATAATTGTATAATTTCATTTGTTAGAAAATCTAAAGACGGAGAAAAAATTATATGTGCGTTTAATTTTACGCCAGCAGTTCAAAATGATTATAGAATAGGAGTTCCTGAATCAGGATATTACGAAGAAATATTAAATAGTGATTCAGAAATATTTTATGGATCAAATGTTGGAAATTTAGGTGGAGTTTATTCAGAACCAATTCCTATACACGGAAGAAATGATTCAATAAGAATAAATATTCCTCCTTTGGCAGGAGTTTATTTTAAATTAAAAAAATAATTTTATAAGCAGGCTACAAGTCTGCTTTTTTTATATAGATATTAAAAAAAAAGAAAAAATGACGATAAATATATAGGAATATTAAGAAAGTAGGTGAAAATAATGAAAAAAATATTAATACTTTTTTTATTAATTGGAAGCATAAGTTTTGCAAAAATAAACATAAACATTAAAGCGGGATATCCGATAATGCAAAATGTTGCAGTAGATACTGCAGGAACATCAGCTATTCAAAAAGCGGATAGTTTATCAAAGTTAGCATTTGATACAGAACTTTCTATTCCTACAGGAGGGCCAACAGAATTTTTATTAGGTGCTAAAACAAGTTTATTTAGAATATCTAATACAGTGTCCTCGTTAGGAGAAGACTTAAAAATATTAGATGTTAGTCCATATGGTACATTTAAATTAAATGTATATGGGTATAATGACCAGGGTGAGGATTTGAATATAATTCCTTATTTTTATGGAACAGTTGGAAGGCCGGTTTTAGTAACAAATAGTGTAACTGGAGGAAGTGTAACTCTAAAAGGAGTAAGTTTTTATGAAATAGGAATGGGGATAGAATATTATGATATAATGTTAGAAGCGAGTTATTCAGAATCTAAATATGATATAACGACAGCAGCAGCGTTAACTTATCTTTCGTTAAAAACTTTAAATTTAAAATTTGGAATTAAATTTTTCTTTTTTTAAAAATATGGCCGTGAAATTTTTTTCACGGCCATATTTTTGTTTTGTATAGTTTTTTAATATTTCTTTTAAACTTAATTTATAAGTTTTTCTATTAAATAATTTAATAATTTAGTAATTTGAACTTATTTTTCACAACTATATAAATATTCTTTATAATATTTTTTAAAAATAAAAAATTCTCTTTTTAAACTCTAGAATATTGAGTTTAATTATGGTAGAATAAAACTAGTGTAAAAAATAAAGTGGGTGATAAAAATGAAAAAAATTAATATTATTCTAATTAAAATACTGTATTCTTTATATTATATAATTATATTAATTTTCATAAAAATTAGAAAAGAGGATTATACAAATTCTAATATATCAGAAAAATTTATTCAATTTAATAATAAAAGGGTAATGAAAATAATTAAGAATAAAAAAATAAAAAGCAATGAAATAGCATTATTATTGCCACATTGTTTGCAAGCATATGAGTGTACATTTAAAATAACTAGTGATATAGAAAATTGTAAAGAGTGTGGAAAGTGTGTAATAGATAAAATCATTAAATTAAAGAAAAAATATGGTATTAGTGTAAAAGTAGCTACAGGTGGAACTTTAGCGAGAATATTCTTAAAAAAGCATAGACCAAAATTAGTAATAGCTGTAGCTTGTGAAAGAGATTTAATATCAGGTATTTATGATTCAATTCCACTTCTTGTTTATGGAATATTTAATACAAGAGAAAATGGGCCTTGCATAAATACTAATGTAAATGTTGAAGAAATTGAAACTGTAATAAAAACTATAAGTGAAAAGGAGTAATAGCTATATGAAGAAAAAATTATTATTATTAATTTTATTTAGTTCTTTATATATTCAAAGTTTATCATCTGATTTAGATGATATGAAATATATACAAAAGTTATATCAAAATAAAGAATACGAAATAACATTAATGGAATTAGAAAATTTTATTTTAAAATATCCAAATTCAAAATATTATTCAACTGCAGTATATATGCTAGGAAACACTTATTATATTACAAAAGATTATGAAAATGCAGAAAAAAATTATAAAAAAATTTTAAATTCTGAATTTTCTGATAAAGCATATTATTATTTAAGTGTTATATATATTAATGAAGATAGAGAAGAAGATGCGAAAGTAGTACTAAAAAAAATATCTAGAGACAGTAAATATAGAGAAATAAGTACATATAATTTAGCACAATATTTATATAAAAAGGGTAAAGTAGACGAAGCAGAAATTTATTTTAAATCATTGATATCATTACAAGGAGAAAATAAAAAACAGGGGTTATTAAACTTAGGAGTAATTTCATATAATAAAGGAGAGTATATAAAAGCAACAGTTTATTTAGAAGAGTACATTAGTTTAGAAAAAAATGATAAAGATAATATAGCTAGAGCTTATTACATGCTAGGAGTATCTTATAAAGAATTAGAAGATGTTATGTCTGCTATTGATTATTATGTGAAAATAGAAAATGAATATAAAAATAGTGTTTATTATAATGAGACGCTTAGAGATTTAATGCTTATATACCGTGAGTTAAAAGATTATAAAGAGTTTGAAAACTATGCATTAAAATTAAAAGGTACAAAATATGAAATGCTAGCTAATATACTGTTAGCTGATTATAAATATGATATAAAAGAATATGCTGAAGCAGAAAAATACTATAGATTTGTATTAGAAAAAAATGAAAATGAAGATATAAGATTAAAATATTCATTAGTATTGCTTAATGAGAATAAAAAAAATGAAACTATTGAAAGTTTAAAAAAATTAAAAGATACAAAATATCATTATGAATATTTATACTATACAGCATATCTATTATATAATGATAAAAAATATAAAGAAGTACTAACATTATTAGAAGGATATGACAGTAATGGAAATGTAAAGTATGAAAATTATTTAGATATATTTTTAGCTGAATCTGCTTATGTATTGAAAGAATTTAATTTAGCAAAAAAATATTATAATAAAATTTATACAAAAAGTAAAAATTTAGAAGATTTATATAAATTAGTATTAATAAATTCTAGTTTAGAAAATTTAGATGAACTTGAAAATTTATATAATGAATACAATTCAAATTTTTCTAATGATAGAAAGTATAGAAAAGAAATATACTTGACAATAGGGAATATATATATAAAAAATAATGAATTAGAAAAAGGAGAAAAAGTTTATAAAGAATTTTTAAAAATTCAAGATGATAGCGTAATTTTAGAAAATTTAATCACAGTATTATTAAAACGAGGAAAATACAAAGAATTATTAATTTATTTAGATAAAGAAGAAATAGATGATGAGAATATATATTTAAGAGGAATAGCAAATTTAGGTTTAAGTAATTTTAAAGAAGCTGAAAAAGCTTTTTTATCTTTAATAAAATCGGAAGAAACTTCTGTAAAAGAAAAAGAAAGAGCAAATGTAAAATTAGTTGAAGTATATTTATTAACAAAGCAATTTGAAAAAGTTATAAAGTATGCACAAGAATATGAAAAAAATCAATATAAACTTGATTATAATACTATTATGCAAAATAAAGCACTTGCGTATTTTAGATTGAATCAATATGAAAATGCTAGAAATATATATAAAGAATTAGAAAAAAATAATGATTATAAAGACTTAGCTACTTATATGATAGCAGAGACATATTATAATGAAAAAAATTATAAAAATGCTAAAATATATTATGAAAAAGTTATAAAGAATTCAAAAAATGAAAAAAATATAGAAAATTCTAAATATTGGTTAATAAATATAGAATATATAAATAATAATTTTGATGTAGCATTAAATAAAATAAAAGAGTTTGAGGATAATTATAAAAAAAGTGAATATTTAAATGATATTTCTTATATTAAAGCAAATATATATTTAAAACAAAATGAAAATAAACTTGCAATAAAAGAATATAAAGAGATATATTCAAAAACAACAGATTTAATAAAAAAAGAAACAACAGCTAAAAAAATAATGGAATTGTACTATGCTGAAAATGATATACAAAATGCATTAAAATGGAATAATTTATTAAAAGATAAAAATTACAAAACTTTATATAAAGGATTTATTTATGATAAAGCAAAACAACCTAAAAAAGCATTTGAAGAATATTTAAAAATAACAAAAGATAAAAAATACGGAGATATTGCAAATTATTATATAGGAAACTATTATTTTAATGATAATGACTATGAAAAAGCAAGAGAATATTATGAAAAAGTATTGTCATTTGAAATAAGTGAATACAAAGATAAAGCCTTATTTAAAATAGGAGAATCTTATGAATTAGAAAATAATTATTTAAAGGCAATATCAGCATTTTTAAAAATAAAATTAATTTATACAGAAAGTAACTTGCAAGATATAGTATTGATTAAATTAGGTGAACTTTATGAGTTAGATGGTAAATTTAATAAAGCACTTTTAAGCTTTAAAGAATATTATGACAAATATAAACATGGAAGTGATTATCCATATGTTGTAGAAAAATTGATGGTTTATTATATTAATAATAAAAAATTAAATGTAGCAAAGAACTACTATATAGAGCTTAAAAAATTAAACAAAGAAAATGCTTCTAAATATAAAGAATATTTTAATTAAGGAGGAAAGAATTTTGAATAAAAAAATATTATTATATTTATTGATAAGTAGTATTATATTTGCAAATGAAACAAAAGATAATGAGTATGATATATCAACCGAGGTAAAAGGAGAATTAAAAAAAGTTTATAATGTTGGTAGAGATTTAAAAGATGGTATAAAGGATATAGATATAAAAGATATAGAATTGAAAAATTTAAATATAGATACAAAAGTAGATATTGAAAATTTAACAGCTGAAACAAAAGAAACGGCATTAAATGTAAATGATGATTTAAACGAAATAAATATTGATGATATAATTGAAAATGTAAAAAATTTATCAAATACTAAAAAAGATAGTAATATTTTTTATATGGGAATAGGAGGTTATAAAAAATTAGATGCATTTAATTATGGAATTAATTATACAAGTAAATATGAAAATATAAATTATATAATAAACTTAAAGAGAGAAGTTGCTGGAGAATATAGAACTCATAGTGATAAGAGTACTGATTATTTTAGTATAGATATGGATATGGATAAATATAATGTGAAAATATCTCATGAGTTATTAAATCAAGATTTTGAAGGAATTAAAAATGTAGGGACAGGAACTGATAAAAAATATAGTAATACTGATTTTGATTTAAAATATGAATTAAAAAATGAGGCAAAAGAGTCTATATTTTTAGGGACGAATATGTATATAAGTGAATCTACTTCGACAGAAGTTTTAAGAAATTTTAGTAACTATTTTATAAAATTATATGGAGAATACGAAGCTGTTATTAATAGTAATCAATTTAATCATATTTTATTAACTGAAGGAGGATACTATATAGATAGATTTGATGAGTCGGGAACAGGTGTGTTGTATGTTGATGTAAATGATAGATTTAAATATGATAAATATAAAGATATAGATTTTAAAGCAACTGCAGGGCTTGAAATAGCAAATAGGCAACATGAAAAAAGTGAAACAGGCTTGAATTTTGGATTTGAAGGGACAAAACCATTAAAAAATAATATTAGTGTTTCAGCATTTATTAATAATATAAATAAAAATAGTAATTATAGAAATTTAGTAAATAATTTTAAAATAGCAGATGATATTATAGAAATAGTAGATGCAAGTAATAATCAAACAGAACTTTTAACAGAAAAAAACTTTAACATAGGAACGGGAATTAATTATATAAAAGATTCTCTTTATTTAGAAGGAAAATTAAAAATAAATAATGCAAAAAATAAAATAGTATATCAAGAAAAATCGATATCAGCAACAGAAAATGCGATAGAGATATATAATTATAGTTCAAATATTAATTGGATAGAACTACTTTCAAAAGCTACATATACAAAGGATAATTATAAAGGAGAATTTATACTTGATTTATCGACTCTTGAAAAAATAGCTTATTCACCAAAATCAACTATAAAATTAAATGGTAGTTATGAAATGGGGAAAAATATGTATGAGTTATCACTTGTAAATTATGGTAAGTTTTATACAACCGATGCTAAGGACACAAGTAGATATTTAATAAAATCATATAATTTAGTAAACTTTAAATATAATTATAAATTATCACCAGAGATGAAAATTAGTTTTAATATAAATAATTTATTTAATAATAAGAGTGAAGAAATGAAAGGGTATACTATAAACGGAAGAAAACTTATGTTGAATTTTGAGATGCAATACTAAAAAATATTGACAAAAAGTTATTATTTTTGAAGATCAAACTAACTTAAATAATAATTTTTTTTATAATTAAATAAAGAGAGGATAGAAAGGAGAAAAATGTTAGAGATATTTAAGTCGGGTGGACCATTAATGTATTTAATAGCAGCATTATCAATATTAGGATTTGCTGTAATAATAGAAAGATTTATATATTTTTTTGTACATGAAAGAGGGAATACAGATATAATAAAAGAGGAATTAAAGGTATATATAGAGAAAAGAGATATAGAAAGAGCTCAAGAGTTATGTACTTTATATAATAATTCAAGTATCATTGTATTAAAAGGAATATTAGAAGAAGTAGAGTATGCTCATGAAATAAATATAGAAAATCTAGAAGAAAAGGCAAGAGAAATAGCCTTACATAGAATACCTAGTCTAGAAAAAAATATGTGGTTATTAGGAGTAACAGCTACAGTAACGCCACTTGTAGGATTATTGGGTACAGTATCAGGAATGATAATAGCATTTAGAGAAATAGCTAAAGTTGGGACAGGGAATCCAGCAGTACTTGCAGACGGTATATCACAGGCCTTGATAACGACAGCTGCAGGATTGACAGTTGCTATACCAGCTGTTATATTTTATAATTTTTTTAATAGAAAAATAGAACAAAAAATAAATGAAATGGAAAAAGTATCAGTAGAAGTAATAAATATCTTAAGAAAGTAGGAGTGAATTTATGAAAATAAGAAAAATAAGAGATAGAGATAGAAAAATGCTTACAATAGATTTAACTCCATTAATAGACGTTGTTTTCTTATTATTAATATTTTTTATGGTGGGAACAACTTTTATAGAAGTAAATACAGGAATAAAAATAGAATTACCAAAATCAACAGTAAAAGAACTTTCTAAAATAAAAGAGATAATAATATTAGCTGATAAAAATGAAAATGTACAACTTTTAATAAATGAAAAAAATGGAAAAAGAAATACAGTAAATATAAAAAAAACAGATGATCTTAAAGAAATATTAGCTAAAAAATTAGCTAATAGTGAAAATAAAAATATTATAATTAAAGCTGATAAATCTTTGTCACATGGTTTTATTGTAGATATAATGACTAAAGCAAAAGATGCAGGTGCATTGTCACTAGATATAGCTACTGAAAATAGTAAGTAGGTGATAAAAATGTATTATGAAAAAACAAATAATAACTTATTTTATATCGTACTTGTTTTTTCTATGGTAATTCATTTATTAGGAATAATTTTTTTACCAGGTTTTAGGGAAAAAGAAATAGAAAAAGATCAAGAAATAAAAACAATAAAAGCTGGGATTATTTCAATAAAAGATGATACAAAGAAAAAAAGTACTGTACCTAAGAAAATAATAGAAAAAAAGAAAATAGCTCCACCTAAAATAACAAAAATAGAAAAAAAACTTGAAAAAAGTCCAAAAAAAAAGGAAAATAGTAAGGAGAACTTAAAAAAAATACCAGTAATATCTGTAAAAAGAAAAAGTAAAAGAAATATAGATGATATAAAGATTTTAAGTACCAATGTAGATGGAGCTTTAACAACAAGAAAAATAAACGTAGAAATACCAACAACGAGTGTAGATGATACTATAAATAGAGATATTGTTGTATTAGAAAAAGAATCTACTCAAGAAAAAGTAAAAATGATTGAAGATTTGAAACTTGATGTAAAAGCAAAAGAAGTAGATTATATAAATACAAATACAAAAAATATAGGAACTAAATTTGATATAAATGATAGGGTTATTGATACAGAAAATATTTTAGAATTAGATGGGACAGAAGAAGAGATAGCTATGCCTAAAAATATAACTTCACAAGTATTAGAAGGAAATGGAAGGGCTATATGGTATGAAGGAAATGAATTGCCTAAATATCCTAGAAAAGCTGAATTAAAAGGATTAAATGGAAATGTTACAGTTATATTTACAGTAAAAGGAGCAAAAACTATTTATGAAGGAATAGAAAGAAAAAGTGGAGAGTCGGAAATAGATAGAGCAGTGGAAAAAGTAGCTAGAGATTGGAAAATTTCAATAGAAAGTGATAATGGAATATTAGTAGATGGGAAAGTAAAAATAAAAGTAGATTTTAATTTTTAGGAGGATTTTTTAATGAAGCATGTGACGTTATACAGAAAATATAGACCTACAAATTTTGATGAAGTGGCAGGAGAAAAGGATATTATAAAGACTATAAGAAATTCATTAAAAAGAGATTCGTTAGCACATGCTTATCTTTTTACTGGTCCAAGAGGAGTAGGGAAAACTACAACTGCTAGGCTTATAGCAAAAGGAGTAAGTTGTTTAAGAAATGGTATAACAGATACACCATGTAATGAGTGTGAGAATTGTATAGATATAAATAATAATAATTTTATTGATTTAATAGAGATAGATGCAGCTTCAAATAGAGGGATAGAAGAGATAAGAGCATTAAAAGAAAAAATAAATTATCAACCAGTAAAAGGAAGAAAGAAAATATATATTATAGATGAAGTTCATATGCTTACAAAAGAAGCATTTAATGCACTTTTAAAAACATTAGAAGAGCCACCAAGTCATGTAATATTTATACTAGCAACAACAGAACCAGAAAAAATACTTGATACAATTATATCTAGATGTCAAAGATATGATTTTTCCTCATTATCATTTAGTGAAGCATCAGAAAAATTATTAGAGATAGCGGCAAATGAAAAAAAAGAGATAGATATAGAAAGCTTGAAATTAATATATAAAAAATCTAGTGGAAGTATGAGAGATGCTATCTCTATATTAGAAAAAGTTATATCAAGTAGCATAGAAGAAAATATAGTATTAGAATCAGTTGAAAGAATACTAGGGATTATTCCAAAAGAAAAAATAGAAAAATTTATTACAATTATAAAATCTAAAAATATTAAAGAAGGGACAGTATTTTTAGATGAATTATGGAATAAAGGATATGATTTAGAAGGATTTTTTAAAGATTTAGCATATTATATAAAAGACATGTTAGTGTCCGATAATAAAGAATTTGAAATAAGTGAATATATAAAAATAATAGAAATAATATTTGATGTATTAAATAAATTTAAAAATGAAGAAGATAAAAGGTTATTAGGATATATTATATTTTATAAAATATTGTCAGAGAATAAAACTGATATAAAAATAATTAGAGAAATGAAAGAAACAACAATAAATAAAAATTTACAAATGAATACTAAAGAAATATCAAAAGAACTAGTAATAAATAATAATATTACTTTTGAAATGATAAATGAAAAATGGAAAGAAATACTAAATGTAGCATATTCAAATAAAATTTCATTAAAAGCAATGTTATTTACTGCTAAATTATATAAGTATTCTGAAAATATTATATATATTTCATTTCCTAAAGAATCAGCATATCATAGAGATATGATGATAAGAGATGAGTATTCTTCAATATTAGAAAATGCTATAGAAGAAGTATTAAAGATAAAAATTAAAGTGAAATACGTATTATTAGGGAATAATAATATTAAAGAAAAAACAAAAGATGATTTTGTAGAAAAATTAATAGAGTTTTTTGATGGTGAAATAAAATAGCCAAAGGGGGATTATTATGTCTAAGTATTATGAATTTATGTATGTAGAAAAATTAGGTAAAAATGTTTCAAAAGATGAAAAAGTAAAAGCAATAACAGAATTAGGGAAAATGAAGAGTATAGTAGCTAAAGATAGTTTAATTAAAATAGCTAAAAATGAAAATGAGAGTTTTTCAGTAAGAGAATCAGCAATACACGCACTTATAGAAATAGGAGATGCTAGTTTTTTAGATAATTTTTTGCCATTATCCAAAATACAAGATGAAGATATATTAGAATTATTGATTTATGGAATAAAAAAATTAAAAGCAGAAGAATATGTGAAATATTTTAAAGATTTTATTGATAATGAAAATATAAATATAAAATTAGAAATAATAGATACATTAAATATTATTCATACAGAAGAAGCGATAAAATTACTTTTAAAATATTATAATTCAAAAGAAAAAGAGATAAAAAATTTAATAAGATTATATATTCAAGATTCTAAGGTTTTCTTAGATTATATAGAAAATATGAGTGAAATAGAACTTTTAAATATTCTAGGACTAATTCCAGCAGAAAAAGCTTTAGTAGTATTAAAAAAATTAATATCTGAAGTTACAGATAAGAATATTATTAAAATATTAATTTCAAGTATAGCAGACCTTCATATAAAAGGAACAGGAGAATTATATGAAGAGTTATTTGACAAATTAGAAGAAAAAGAAGATAAAATAAAATTAATAGAATCACTTGAAAATGTAGAAAATAATGAAAAAAACAAATTTTTATTAAGATTATTAGATAATAGTGATAGAGACATTAGAGCAAAGGCATTGACTTCATTTACAAATATAGAAGAAGAAGAGATATTAGAAAAATTAAAAACAATGCTTTTTACTGAAAATGAATGGTGGTTAATAAAAAAACTTGTTATTATGTTATTAGGAAAATCTAAAAATTTAAATATATTTAAACAATTTGTATTGCTATTATCAGAAGAAAGTGATGAAAGAATAATTAGAACTTTAATTGTTGAATTGGGAAACCTAAAAAATGAAAAAGCTATTCCTTATATAAAAAAATATATAACTAGTAATAAACAGGATATAAGGAAAGTAGCAATTGAGTCTTTAGCTAAATTAGGCTATAATGAAATATTAGAAGATGTTTTAAAAGAAAATAATGTAATTGAAAACATAAAATTTGAAACAATTGATATTTTATTAAATTATAAAGATGAAAGAGTAGAAAAAATATTAATAGAAATACTTAATAAAAGAAGATATGAAAAACCTATTATGGAAAGAGCTATAAAAATGGTAGAAGAATTTCAAATACCATTTAAATTATTTAAAGATTTTGTTATAGATAAAAAAGTTGATAGAGAAATAAGAGCAAAACTAATAGTAAATGCTGTAAAATATGATAAAAATAGTGTAGAAAAATTATTTATGAAAATATTAGAAACTGATGATGAATGGTGGATGTTAAAAAAAATAGTTTTATTGGTTGTAAAAGACATGAAATTGTATAACTTAATAGATATAGTTATTAAATATGTAAATAATATAGATGAAAGATTATCAAAAACAGCAAAAGATGTAGCTAAGAGTTTTTATGGTGCGTTATTAGTAGAAAAATTAAAAGACGAAGATATAAAAAATATAGCAGAAAAATTTATGAAAATAATATAATAGGGAGCATAAGGGCATGGTGGAAAATGATATTCAGGAAAAATATAAAAAACTAGAAGAAGAATTGCAAGAACTAAAAAACAAATATTCTGAGAGAAGTTTTAAGATAATGGCATTAAATCAACTTACTCAAACTATAGCTTTAGAAAAAGATTTAAATACATTAAAATATGTGATTTGTGATATGTTTTTTGAAGTGAATTTGGTTCAAAAAGCTTTTGCATTTAGTATAACAGATAAAAAACTAGAAATATTAAATAAAAAAGGGATAAACATAGAAAATAATAATGTTAAATTAAATTATAATGAAAAATTTTTAGAAGAACTAGTAAAACAAAGAGTAATATCAATAAATATAGCAAAACAAAGAGGATTTTTATCAGAGATAACAGAAAGTTTTTATAAAGGATATATTATTTCTTTTAAATTAATAAAAGGCGAAGAAATAGAGTATTTTATAATAATTATAGGCGAAAAATCATTAGGTGATTATACAGATGTAGATACAGAGTTTTTAACTACAGTATCAGGACAAATATCTATAATACTTGAAAATTCATCATATACATATCAAATGGAAGAAAAAAATAAAGAATTAAGTAAAACAAATTTTAATTTAACAGTTTTAAATTATGCTTCAACATTACTTAATAATACTCTTGATTTAAATGAATTAATAAATTATGTTATAGATATATTTTTCGAAATTTATAAAGCAAAAAAATTTATTATATTTAATTTTGATGAAGATAAATCAGAATTTAAATTACATTCAAGTAATGGTTATGTATTTTTAAATGATAATAAAACTTTTTATATTAATGAAAATTTGAAATATAGAATACTTTCAAGTGCAAATATAAAAAATTATAAAGAATTAAAAAATAGTGAAATTATAGAAGGATTAGAAAAAATTATAGAATTAAATGAAAATACATATTTAATACCTTTTGTAAATAAACAACTTATTGTAGGTGCTGCTATAATTGAAAGTGAAGAAAAGATAGATACGGATTTTTATAACACCTTAAAATTACAAATAACAACAGCATTAAATAATTCGAAATTGTATCATTCTGCTATAACAGATGGACTTACTAATTTATATAATCATATCTTTTTTGAAAGACAATTAAAATTAGAAATGTATAAGCATGTAAAAACAAGTCTTTTATTGATAGATGTAGATAATTTTAAAAGATTTAATGATACATATGGACATGTAGCAGGAGATAAAGCATTAAAAACATTAGCTCAAACAATAAAAGCATATATAAGAAAACAAGATATTGCAGCAAGATATGGTGGAGAAGAATTTGTTGTACTTTTTCCAGACACTGAATTAGAAGAAGCTTATGAAATAGCAGAAATAATTCGAAAAGGAGTAGAAGATGTAATTATAGAATATGAAGGTGCAAAACTCAAAATAACTATAAGTATGGGAGTTGGTGAATATAACAAAAGCATGAATATAGATATGTATAAATTTGTTAGTAATGTAGACTCAGCTTTGTATAAGTCAAAAAGAAATGGTAAAAATATGGTAACAAAATATATTAAGGATATTGAATAAGGTTGTAAAATTTATAAAAATTTTGTAATATATAAATGCGATTGTAAAAAATAACTGAATAAGAAGTTCTCATATTAAGTTTTAGAAACTTTTAAAAATAAAATTTTTTTAATAAATAAAAGAAATTAGAGTTTTACAATTATTAGTAATCATAACTAAAGGGAGGGGAAAGAATGAAAAAAAACGAAGGTAAATTAGATAGAATAATAAGAATAGTAATAGGAGTAATTTTTTTATTAATATCATTTATATCTAGTGGAATTTTATTTTGGATATCTTTAATTTTAGGAATAATATCATTAGTTACAGGAATTTTAGGATGGTGTGGATTATATCAATTGTTTGGTATAAATACTTGTAAAATAGATGATCAGGAGTAAAAAATGAAAAAAATTATAATTAATGAAGATGAATTACTTACGCATTGTGAAGCTTTGATAAAAAAATCGAATGGTGATTCATATCAAATATTAAAGGCACAATATGTACAGCAACTGTTATATGCATATGGGCTAAAAGATATAATTATTGATGAAAAAGGAAATGTAATAGGTAAAATAATAGGTAAGAAAAAAGATGATATTATAGTAATAAATAGTAATTTAGATAATGGAATAGTAGACGAAGAACCTCTTTTTACTTTTAAAAAAATTGTAGGAAAAGGAGTAATAGAGGCTTCTGTACCTCATTTTATTTTAGCAAGTCTTGCAAGAAGATTAAAACTAGAGAAATTGGAAAATACAGTATATTTTATAGCGACAACTGACTCTAAAAAAGGAAATATTGGATTAAATTATTTTCTTCAAAAATATAAACCTCAAATAAAAGCATTTATAAATCTTGAAGGTTTATCTTTAGGAGAAATAAATACAAAGTGTGTAAATATAAAAAGAGGCGAAATTCATATAAAGGGAAAAGGTGGACATGTCTGGAAAGATATAGGAGTAGGAAATCCTATAAATGCAATATATAAAATAATAGGAGAAATTAATAAATTAACTTCAGAAGATATAATCTTTAATTTGTCACATATTGAATCTAAAAGTAGTTTTGATATGTTAGCTGATACAGGATTAGTGAAATATGAAATAAGAGGATTTAATATTGATATATTAGATGAAACAGAAAAAAATTTTATAAAAGCATTAAAAGAAATTTCTAAAGATGAAAGAGTAGAAATAGAATTAAAAAATAAATTAGAATTTAAAATAAACGAACCTAATATAGAGAAAAAAATAGGAAATATTGTTACCAATACAGCTAAATTTTTAGATATACCTAGCTATAGTACATCATCACATATTGAGATTATACCGGTTCTACAAAATGGTATAGATGCTGTATCTATTGGAGTTATAAAAGGGGATAAATTAGGTAGAGATGATGAATTTGGAATAATAAATTCGATTAATAAAAGTATGGAACTTTTATATTTATCAATATTAGAAATCGACAAAATTATTTAGAAGGAAAAGAGGCTAAAAATGATACTTACATTAATACTAGGAGTTGTATATTTCTATTTGGGACTTTTTGCTCCTTTATTTTCTTTTGTATTTCCATTTTTTATGATTAATCAAAAGAAAAAATTTAAAAATAGTTATATAAAATTTAATATATATACATATATATTAATATTGCTATTATCATTTACTGCAAAAGAAGATAAAATAATTGTAGTGATTTTTGTAGTAAATTATGTTATAATACAGATTGTATATTTCTTTATTAATAAAATAAACAATTTTGAAAAAATATTTTTGTCATCAGTATTAAGTAGTTTTAATTTTTTAATTTTTTATTTGATTCAAAAAGATTTTTTTGATAAAAATTTAAAATTATTACAAGAAGTATATATAAATTATTTTAAATTAAATCAACAAGAAGTTATAAATTATTTTAAATTTTTTAAAAGTAATTCGTTATATATAATATTTATATATATGTTTTTAAATGTATTAATACTATATTTTTTAATTAACAAAAAATATTTTTCTAATATAAAATTTAAATATTATTATTTAATATTTTTTATAATAAGTATTATTTATTTAAAATATATAGGCTATAATTATATTTTAAATAATTTATTACAGATAATTCAATTTACATATATGATATATGGGGTATATAAAGCTTATAGTATATTAAAAATTAAAAATAGATTTATGTCGTTAAGTATTGTTATAATGATATTTTTGATTTCTCCATTTATATATTTTTTATTTGGAGCATTTGAAAGTTTTGATTTAAATATTTTTAATAAAAAGAAAGTTTAGCAAAAGAAAGGAGCATAATTATGTCAAAGATTAAAGTGATTTTAAAAGAAAATATAAAAGGACAAGGTAAAAAAGGTGAGGTGATTTCTGTATCTGAAGGATATGCTAAAAATTTTTTATTTGCACAAAAAAAAGCAATATTAGCTACTCCAGAAGAATTAAAAAGATTAGAATCTAGAAAAGAAAGAGAAGCTAAAAAAGAAGAAAAAGAAAAAGAAAAAGCAAAAAAAAATAAAGAGTTATTAGAATCAAAGCCATTGGAAACAACTATAAAAGTTGGAAATAATGGTAAAAGTTTTGGAGCAATTACTTCAAAAGAAATAGCTATATTAATAAAAGAAAACTTTAATTTAGATATAGATAAGAAAAAAATAGATGCACATTTTAAAAATATAGGGACACATATTGCAGAGGTAAAATTACATAATGATGTAAAAGCTAATGTAAAAGTAGTCGTAAAAGGAAAATAGAAAAGTAGGTAGAAAATGGATAAATTATTAGATAAAATAAGAGGTATTAAAGATATAACTTTTTTTAAAGATGCTTCAAAAGCAAAAAAAAGTGAAAAAAAAATAGATGTATTATATGGATTGTTAGCAAATGTATATGGTGCAAAAAATATGGTGGAAATAGCTAAAACTAAAGGTGTTTTAGAAGAATTAAAATCATTAGATGTAAAAGAGAGAGCGTATGCTTTACTTGTAATTACAGCAAATAATAATACACATACAGACATAATTGTTACTGAAAAAGAATTAGATAAAGCTCTTGAAGTATTAGAAGAAAGAGCTGCAGAGATTATTTCATTAAAAAGTATAGAAAAAGAAATTACTTTAAAAGTAAATAAACTAATGGAAGAAAAACATAAAGAATATTTAAGAGAAATGAAGAAAAAAATAATTTCTGAAGAGATAGGGCCAGAATCAGAATTTAGTAAAAACAAGTTAAAAGAGATAGAAGAATTAGAAAGTAAGAAAAAACTAAAAACGGTAATGGAGACACTTAGACCACAAAAACTTAGTGAGATTGTTGGTCAAGAAAAAGCTATACAAGCTCTTTTAACAAAATTAGCTACGCCATATCCACAACATGTTATATTATACGGTCCACCAGGAGTAGGAAAAACTACAGCAGCAAGATTGATATTAGAAGAAATAAAAAAATTAGATTATACTAATTTTGAAAAAGATGCACCATTTGTAGAAGTGGATGGAACAACATTAAGATGGGATCCAAGAGATGTAAGCAATCCTTTAATAGGTTCTGTACATGATCCTATTTATCAAGGCGCACAAAAAGATTTTGCTAGTGATGGAATTCCAGAACCTAAAATAGGTCTTGTAACAAAAGCTCATGGCGGAGTTTTATTTATAGATGAAATAGGTGAAATTGATATAAAATATCAAAGTAAATTATTAAAAGTATTAGAAGATAAAAGAGTAAATTTTGAATCAGCATATTATGACCCTGAAAATCCTAAAATACCAAAATATATAAAACGTTTATTTGAAAAAGGAGCACCAGCAGATTTTATTTTAATAGGAGCAACAACAAGTGAACCAAAAGATATAAATATAGCACTCCGTTCAAGAGTAGCGGAGATATATTTTGAGCCATTAAATAGTATACATATAAAAAAAATAGTTCAAAATGCATGCGAAAAATTAAATGTAGAAATTGAAGAGGATGCTTTAGATTTAATATCAAATTATACTATTGAAGGAAGAAAGGCTGTAAATATTTTAGCTGATGTGTATAGTTCTTTATTATATAAAAATTATAAAAATAAAAAAAGTGATAAATTTATAATAAAAATGAATGATGTAGAAAAAATAATAAAAATAAATAGACTAAATAGATTTTCTCGTAACAAAGGAAAAGACAAAAAAGAAATAGGACGAGTTTTTGGTTTAGGAGTGTATAGATATTTAGGAAGTTTAATAGAATTTGAAGCAGCTATTTTTGAAAATAAAGAAGGAAAAGGACGAGTTAGATTTAATGAAACAGCTGGTTCTATGACAAAAGATTCTATTTTTAATGCATTAACAGTAGCTAAAAATTATACAAAGTTAGATACTGAAAAATATGATATTCATATAAATATAATAGGAGGTGGAAAAGTAGATGGGCCTTCAGCGGGCGCAGCTATAACTACTCTAATTATATCAGTATTAAAAAATTTACCAATGAGACAAGATGTTGCTATAACTGGAGAGATATCTTTGATAGGTGATATAAAACCAGTAGGTGGAATAGTTGAAAAAATTTATGGTGCAAAACAATTTGGAATGAAAAAAGTATTAGTTCCTTATGAAAATAAAAATGATGTACCAGAACATATAGAAGATATAGAAATAAAATTAGTTAAAACAATTGATGATGTAATAAAAGAATTGAGTTAATTAAAAGGGAGATAAAAATTTCAAAATATTAATTAGTAATAATTTAAATTTTGAAATGATATCTCCTTATATATTCTAAGAAAAAATAAATGGAGGAGAAATGGAAGTAGAAAGTTTAAATCGTGTACCTTACAGTGAAGAGGCAGAAAAATCTGTTTTAGGAGGTATTTTACTAAAACAAGATGCGTTATCAGATATTATAGACATATTAAGACCTAATGATTTTTATAAATTATCACATAAGTACATATATGAAGCAATGTTAAATATTTACTCTCATGGTGAAGTAATAGATCCGGTTGTTTTAATAAATTCACTTAAAAAAATGGATAGATTTGATGAAATAGGTGGAGAAAATATTATTTATGAAATATTGGATGAGGTGCCTACAGCGGCTAATATTTTAAGTTATGCTAAAATTGTAAAAGAAAAATCAATATTAAGAGAACTTATAAATGTAGGTAATAAAGTAGTAGAATTAGCACAAACAGGATATGAAGAAGTAGATAGTATTTTAGATAAAGCAGAAGGTCTTATTTTTAAAATCTCTGAATCTAAAGAAAATAAAGAAGTAGTGAGTATAAGTAGCTTGGTAAATGAAGAATTTGAAAGACTAGAAAAAGTAGTAAAAAATAGTGGTGCAACTACAGGTATATCGTCTAATTTTAAAGAATTTGATCAAATGACTTCTGGATTTCATCCTTCGGATTTAGTAATAATAGCAGCAAGGCCAAGTATGGGAAAAACAGCTTTTGTACTTAATTTGGCTTTAAATGCAGCTTTAAATGAAAATAAATCAGTTTTAATATTTTCACTTGAGATGTCAAATTCTCAAATATTTCAAAGATTATTAGCAATTGAATCAAAAATTCCATTAAATAAAATAAGAAATGGATTTATTTCAGAAGATGAATGGGGACATATAGCATTAGCTACTGGGAAATTAGCTAATACAGATATACAAATAGCTGATGTACCTAATGTTACTGTACTTGAGATACGTGCTATGGCTAGAAGACTTAAAGCTGCAGGTAAATTAGATATGATACTTATAGATTATTTACAATTGATAAAAGGATCTGGTAGAACAGAAAGTAGACAACAGGAAATCTCTGATATCTCAAGATCATTAAAAGGTATAGCGAGAGAGCTAGATGTACCTGTAATAGCTTTATCACAGTTATCGAGAGCTCCTGAGCAAAGAGCGGATAGAAGACCAATGTTATCAGATTTGAGAGATTCTGGAGCAATAGAGCAAGATGCAGATATGGTAGTATTTCTGTATAGAGATGAATATTATAATGAAGATAGTGAAGATAAAGGTTTAGCAGAAATAATTATAGGAAAACAAAGAAATGGACCTGTTGGAACAATAACTTTAAAATACTTTAATGAAATAACAAAATTTGCAGATTATACAGCACAAATTAAATAACTTTAAAATTTAGAAAGGGTAAAAAAATGAAAAAAGCGGAATTATTAGCACCTGCTGGAAATATGGAAAAATTAAAAATGGCATTTCATTACGGAGCAGATGCATGTTTTTTAGGTGGAAAATTATTTAATCTAAGATCTGGAAGTAATAATTTTTCAAATGAGGAGATAAAAGAGGCAGTTGAATATGCACATAATATAGGGAAAAAAATATATGTAACATTAAATATAATAGCTCATAATCAACAAGTAGATATGATGGTTCCATATATTAAATTTTTAGATGAAGTAGGAGTAGATGGAGTTATAGTAGCTGACCTTGGAGTATTTCAACTTGTAAAAGAAAATAGTAATTTAAAAATAAGTGTGAGTACTCAAGCAAGTAATACAAATTGGCGATCAGTAAAAATGTGGAAAGAACTTGGTGCAAGTAGAGTAGTGCTTGCTAGAGAAGTTTCACTAGAAGAGTTAAAAGAAATAAGAGATAGAGTGCCAGATATTGAAATAGAAGCCTTTGTACATGGAGCAATGTGTATATCAATATCAGGGAGATGTCTATTAAGTAACTATATGACAGGAAGAGATGCTAATGGTGGCGATTGTGCACAGGCGTGCAGATGGAACTACAATTTGGTTGAAGAAAAGCGACCAGGAGAATATTATCCAATATATGAAGATGAGACAGGAACACATATATTTAATTCAAAAGATTTATGTACAATAGAATTTATTGATAAAATACTTGATATTGGAGTAGATAGTTTAAAAATTGAAGGAAGAATGAAAGGGATATATTATGTAGCAAATGCTGTAAAAATATATAGAGAAGCATTAGATAGCTATTATAGTGGAAATTATCAATATAATCCAAAATGGTTAGAAGAATTACAGACAATAAGTCATAGATTATATACGCATGGATTTTATTTTGGAACGCCAGATGAAAGTGCTCAAAATTATAACGATAGAAATTCATATAGTCAAACACATAAATTGGTAGCAAAAGTTTTAGAAAAATTAGATAATAATGAATATATATTGGGAATAAGAAATAGATTGGAAGTTGGGGAAGAATTAGAAGTAGTAAAACCATCTAGTGAAATAGAAAAAATAATATTACCTAAAATGATAAACATGAAAACTGGAGAAGAAATTAATAAAGCACATCCTAACATGACTGTAAAAATAACACTAGAAAACGATTTAAATGTAATGGATATGATACGACAAAAAATATCTTGACACAGTAATAAAAAATTAGTATAATTGTCCGTATAATAGAATACGGTTGAAGGTATAGGGAGAGAACTTTTAAGTCACCGAAGAAGTAAATCTTTCAGGTAAAAGGACCTATATTGGACGAGCCTCTGGAGAGATCCAAAAGGACACCGAAGGAGTAACACTCTCAGGTAAAAGGACAGAGGATTTGGCAATTATAGTATTTATAATATTTTTATAGTTGTTAAATTTTAGAGGCTAAATAATTATATTTAGCCTTTTTTTATTTATAATCGTTTATTCTAATAAACATATTTAGGAGGGAAAAATGTTAGAATTACTTAACAAAATTGATTCAATAATTTGGGGTCCACCATTACTTATTTTACTTATGGGAACAGGGATATATTTAACTGTAAAATTAAATTTGCTACAAATACTAAAATTACCATTAGCATTAAAGTATATTTTTATGAAAAATAATGATAAAGAAGAGGGAGATGTATCTAGTTTTGCAGCTCTTTGTACTGCATTATCAGCAACTGTTGGAACAGGAAATATAGTTGGTGTAGCAACTGCAATAAAATTAGGTGGTCCAGGAGCTATGTTTTGGATGTGGCTAGCCGCATTTTTTGGAATGGCTACAAAATATGCTGAAGGACTTCTTGCAGTAAAATATAGAAAAATTGATGAAAATGGACAGATGTCTGGCGGTCCAATGTATTATATTCAAAATGGATTAAATAATAAAGTATTGGCAAAAATGTTTGCTATATTTGGAATAGCAGTAGCATTTTTTGGGATAGGAACTTTTGCACAAGTAAATGCAATTACAACTGCTTCTACAATATTATTTAAAGTATCTCCAACAGTTGTAGGAATAATACTAACAATTTTAGTAGCATTGGTAACTCTTGGTGGAATAAAAAGTATATCAAAAGTAGCAGAAATAGTAGTACCTGTGATGGCAATATTATATGTATTAGGTTCTTTGATAGTAATAATAATGAATTTTGATAAAGTACCTGGAGCGATAGGGCTTATATTTAAAAGTGCTTTTACTAAAACGGCAGCATTTGGAGGATTTGCCGGTTCTACACTTATATTAGCATTAAGAAGTGGAGTTGCAAGAGGAGTATTTTCAAATGAATCAGGGCTTGGATCTGCGCCAATAGCTGCAGCTGCAGCTAAAACAAATTCGGCAGTTAGACAGGGTCTTATATCTATGACAGGAACATTTTTTGATACAATTATTATTTGTTCTATGACAGGGCTTATACTGGTTCTTACTGGTGCGTGGACTAGTAAACTTAAAGGTGCAGAATTAACAAGATACGCATTTTCTATTGGTTTAAATAATTTTGGAGAAATAGTAGTTTTACTAGGATTAATATTTTTTGCATTTACAACTATAATAGGGTGGAATTATTATGGTGAAAGATGTACAGAGTATTTATTTGGTGTAAAAGGTATAAAAGGATATAAATATATATTTATAATTTTGATAGCAATAGGTCCATATTTGAAATTAGATTTGATTTGGATATTAGCAGATATTGTTAATGGATTAATGGCTATTCCAAATTTAATAGCAATATTAGGTTTACGAAAAATTATAATAAACGAAACAAATATGTATTTTAATAATTTAAAATATAGTTATGTAAACAAATAAAAAGTTCCCCTAATTTTAGGAGAACTTTTTATTTATTACTAATTGAAGTTGCATTTTTTATAAGATCATCAAATTCATCAAGACTATAAGGTGAAAGTTCTATACTGCTCATATTGTACTCTAAAATATAATCTTTTTTATTTTTTGTATTAAAATTTTCTAATTTAGATTTTATTCTTTTATAGACAATTTTTGCTTGAGGTTCTCTACATCGTGATAATGCAATAACAAATTCGTCACCACCCATTCTAAAAGCTATGTCAGAATCTCTAATAGACTCTAATAAAATTTGACCTGTTGTTGCTAACACTAAATCCCCTTCACTATGACCATAATCGTCATTTATTTTTTTTAAATTCTTTATATCTATAAAAAATAAAGTCATATAATCTTTACTTCTTTTTAAAAGTTTACGATTTAATTCAAAAATATCTATTCCACCTTGTCTATTGTATACTCCTGTTAAAGCATCATATACAGTATTTTTCTTAAGTTCATAAGATAATTTATTTGATTTTGATATATAATATGAAATCAAAAGAGATAAAAGTAAAATAAAAATTAAAGTGTATCTATATATAGTTGTTTTATTAAATATTAAATTATTTAGTGTATTAGTTAGATAATTTGAACTATATCTTGAAACTAAATATATTATATTAAAATTATTATTAGAGAATATATTTGAATTATCAATTTTTTTACTACTAATAATTCCATTTTGTGTCTCAAATTGTGATTTTTCATAAGAATTAATTTTTTCCCATTCTTCTTTAAATTGTGTTTTAAAATTATAAATATTATTATTAATAAAATTTCCATCTTTATTTAAAAAATAAATTTGACTCTGACTTTTTTCAAAATATACAGATAATTCTTTAAAAAAAGTTTCTAAATCAAAATATATAGTTATATCTTCTTTTGAAAATATAATAAAATTTTTTTTTGAATTATTTTTTAATGTATAATATTTATTTAGAGTTATAAATTTTATTATACTTGATTTATTAGATAGTTGTGATATGTAGTTAATATCATTTTTAATTTGTATAATTTTATTTTTTATTAAATTTTCAATAAAATATATATCTTTTTTTTGTTCTAAAATAATATTTTTTTTATATAAATTAAATTGAGTATCTATAATTTGCCAAAAAAATAATCCAGATAAAGAAAAAAGAATAATAAAAACAATTAAAAAGTTTATAAAAAATTGTAAAAAAGAAAATTTGATTTTAGAATTCATTATGCTCACCTCGTAAATAAAATTTGAAATCAAAAAAAATTAAATGTATAATTAATAAAAGGTATTTTACCATATAATATAAGGAGGGTATGCCTATGTCAAGTCAATATTCATTTATTCAATATGAAAAAAACTATCAACATCAATTTAGAAACAAACTTAATAATGCAGAAGAACCCGTAGAAGTATTAAAGATATTCTCTCAAATTATTTCATTAATGCTTAATGAAATATTTGAAGAAGAAATAAAGGTAGAATATGAAGATATTAAACTCTTACCTAACGACGATACTGAATATAAAATAAGTGATAAATTATTAAGCAATCCAAAAGTAAATGAAATATTTAATAATTCAGATATAAAAAATATTATTTTTAGATTTTCTAATACAGCAATACATAAATATCGTAGTTTAAATAAACACAATGAAAAAACAAAATTAAAAATAAGAAATTAATTCCGACTTTTTAGTCGGATTTTTTTATTATATTAGAAAAAATTGCATCAATATTTAGATTTTCTAAAAATTTTTCTTCATAAATAGTATTTGTAGAATAAACCCATATTTTATTATTATTAAAATGAAGAAATTCAACTATTTCTTTTGAAACATACTCTTTTGATAAATTAATAGAGTAGGGAACAAAATTAAAATCAATATATTTATTAAAATTATCCATTTCATTAGCAAAAATAGGAGATAAATTTATAGTATTATCTAATAAAAAAATTTCATTTAAAAGATTATGATTAAAAGAAGAAATCACTATATTATCTTTATTTTTTATTTTTTTTAAAAAATCTATAATTATCTTTGCGAATAATTTATGTTTATTTAAAAAAGAGGGTAACTTTAATTCAATATTTATAATTATATTTTTTGGTAAAAGATTCATGACGATATCTAAAGTAGGAATATATTCTTTATTGATTAAAGGGATTTTCTTTAATTCATCATAATCTAAATTAAAAATATAATTAGTTGAATTTGTCAAACGTTTTAAGTTATAGTCATGAAAGATAATAAGTTTATTATCTTTTGTTAATTGGACATCAAATTCGACACCATCAATTAAATAACTTTCTAAGTTTTTAAAACTAGATATGGAATTTTCTAAATAATCATTTGATGCTCCTCTATGAGCTAATATAAACATATTCTCACCTATTTTTTTAATTTTATGATGAATTCTGTTTTTAGTGTTGAAGAATTTATTATAAAATATCCATTGTATTTTTTTGTTATTTGTAATATATTATATAATTTAAAATAATTTTTATTTTTTAAATCAGATATATAATTTAAATTATCTAGATTTTTTATTACATCTTGAGGTATTTCAATATTATTATCAGTTAATTTTATTATAACAAAATTTTCTTCTTCTTTTGTAGAAATATTTAATTTAAAATAATTTTTTATTCTAAGAAGAATAATGTTTAGTATAGTTTGTTTTATTTGTGATTCATCACCTAATATTTTAGGGATATTATTTAAATCCAAAATAATTTGTGTAGAGTTATTTAATTTTAGATTAGATAAAATATCGTTTATTATTTTATTTATATCAATATAATTTTCAGTACCAAGTATTCCTAGATAATTTTCTTGTAATTTTATTACTCTTTTTATATGATCCAATTCTTTTTCTAAAAATTTTAATTTTTTTATTTCTTCCTCTTTTTTTAGTTTTAATGCAGATAAAAAATCGGGGAAAATATTAATTATTTTTAATAGATTGTTATTTGGATTTTTTATATTTTTTAATTCATTATAAACAATATTATTTAAAAATTTAATATCTCGATTGTTATCACTTTCTTTATTAGCAATTTCATTTTGAATTGATAAATATATTGGATTTATAATATTTCCTAAATTATGCATTAATCCAGATTTGACTTTTACTACACCTTTTTCATATGCTTCTTTAATAAGTTTTTCTTGTTGTTCTTTGATTTTTTTATTAGCTAAATTTAATTCTTTAATTTTGTTTTCTACTTCTTTTTCTAGTTTTTGATTTATTTCTTTAATTTTTTTATTAGCAATAGAATTGTAATAATATTTTAAAGCGATAATAAAAAAAATTATAAGAGTAAAAATAATATAAAAAAGTAATATTTTTATATTCTTAATAAAATAATTTTTAGGTTGATTAATAATAATACTGTCTTTAGGTAAAAGATTTATATTAATATTATATTTTTTTAATAATAAATAATCAAATTTATAAATAGGTTTTAAATTTTCAATAATATTAATATTTTTAGCTTGATATCCATTTAAAATTTTATATGTTATTTCAGCAGCTACTTTACCATGTAATTTACCGTCTATAATGACTCCTCCAACTACTGCATTATTAAAATAAAAATCCCAAGATGTATATACTGGAACAGAAGAATAACTATTAATAAGTTCTTTCATATAATTATATGATACAAAAGATAGATCTTTTGTTTGATTTGTAGGAAACAAATAATAGAGAGTGTTTTTATCACTATTATTTAGTTTTAATTTTAATTCACTAATAGTAAAATTATCAAAAATTTCAAATTCAATATTTTTAAAGCGACTAAAATATTGTTTTACTTCATTTTTTAACTGATTACCAGTTAGAGTATTGTCTGCAATAATAACAATTTTTTTTGTGTTTGGATGAAGTGTAAGCATAAGTTCAATATTTTCAAGATAATTAACTTTTTCAATAATACCAGTCATATTTTTGTATGTATTTAATAAATTTTTATTGAAATTATTTATACCAACAAAAACAACAGGAGTATCTTTAAAGATTGAAATACCTTTATTTAAATAAAAATCTAAAGCATAATTATCAACTAATAAAATAGAATCAAAAGTATAATTTTTAGTTTTTTCTTTTATGAGTTCATATATTAATTTTTTATAATTATCACTATAGTTACGTTTTAAATCAAGATATTCATAAAAAATTTCTACATTAGGAGAATCTTTAAAAACAGAATCAAATCCTTCTGAAATACTATCACTCCAATAAAATCCCTTATGATAAGATTGAATAACTAGGATTTTTTTATTTGCAAAAATAGTAATTGAAAATAGCATAAAAATAAGTATAGATTTTAAAAAAAGTCTCATTTTAATTATCACCTTTAAATTATATATTTATTAATATTATCATATAAAATGAGATTATTCTATATCAATATTAATATTTTTTAATTCATCATCTTCTGGAAAGATAGTTTTTAATATTTTAAGAAGTTCTTTTTGTTTGGTAATATGTTTATTATATTCAGAAAGCTCCATTTCAAAAACGTTATCAGGCAAATGTTTCTTTTGATCTAATAAAATACTCTTATTTAAAATTAATTCAGATTTATATTTGTTTTTTAAATTTTCTAATTCTGGTTTTGAAAGTTTTTCTTCTATAAAGAGTTCAATTTCTCTTATTGTTATATGTTTTTTTCTATTATGAAGTTTTCCCATTGAAATCACCTCAATTAAATTTTAACGGAATCCTATATAATAATTATACATTATAATACTATCTTTTGTCATTTAAAAATAAGTATAAATTGAATTTTTTTAAAAAAAAATGATATAATATAAAAAACTAATAATATTTTAATAGAAAAATACTAATATAATTAATAGTAAAGTAAAAAAAGAAAGGGGTTTAAATGGAAAAGAAAGAAAAAATTTTAATAGTTGAAGATGATATAAAAATTTCTAGAATAATAGAGTTACAGTTAAAACATGAAGGGTATAATACAGATATAGCTTTTGATGGAATAGAAGCTATAAAAAAAATAGAAAATAATAACTATGATTTGATATTATTAGATTTAATGATACCTAAAATGAGTGGAATAGAAGTTTGCCAAAGAACAAGAGAAATAAGTGATGTACCTATAATAATGGTAACTGCAAAAGATGAAATAGATGATAAAGTAAAAGGACTTGATATGGGGGCTGACGATTATTTAACAAAACCATTTGAATTTAAAGAATTATCAGCTAGAATTAGAGCTAATTTAAGAAAAGTAAGAAAAGAAAAAAATAAAGAAATAGTAAAAGTAAATGATCTTATATTAAATAAAGATACTTTTGAAGTTTTTAGAGGTGGTAAAAAATTAGATTTATCAAGAACAGAATACGATTTATTATACTTGCTAATGGAAAATAAAGGAATAGTACTTACAAGAGAAAAAATTCTTAATAAAATATGGGGATATGATTATTACGGAAGTGATAATATTTTAGATGTGTATATAAAATATTTAAGAGATAAAGTAGATAAACCATTTGATAAAAAACTTATACAAACAGTAAGAGGGGTAGGATATATAATAAAAGAGGTAGATTAAATGAAAAATATTTTTAATAAAATAAGCGATAAAGTATATTCATTAAAGATATCTTATAGGATAACATTTATTTATACAATGTTTTTCTTAGTTATATTGCTTTTTATAAACATAATAGTTTCAAGTTTAACAAATGTAATAATACTCGGAATGATGAAAAATGAGTTAATAAATCAACGTAATTATGTATTTGCACAGCTTCAACAATATAATACTTTTGGTGGAAGTGTAATAAATTTAAAAAATTTATTGCTTAGTTTAAACAGAGAAGATAAATATATCTATAGCAATATAAAATATCAGAAGAATGATTATTATTGGACATATAAAAATATGACAATAAAAATACCTTTAGAAAAGAATTTAAATAGCATAAATGTTTATAGATTAGAAGATGGAACAACCTTTTTGTATCTTAATTCAAAATATGAAAAAGGAGATTTAAAAATAAATTTACAACTTATAAAAGATATAACAGAGTTGAATAATTTTTATACAGTATTGAGAATGATACTTTTTATTACATCAATAATCTCGCTTATAACATCAATATTTTTAGGAAAAATATTAACTAAAAGCATATTAACACCTATTAAAAATATAACTAATACATCAAAAGATATAACAGTAAAAAATTTAGATAAAAGAATAACATTACCTGAAAATGATGACGAGATAACAGAGCTTATAAATGTAATAAATACAATGATAGAAAGGTTAGAAATTTCTTTTAAAAATCAAAGTAAATTTATTTCAGACGCATCACATGAGCTTCGAACACCATTATCAGTAATAAATGGTTATATAGATATATTAGATAGTTGGGGTAAAGATAACAAAGAAATATTAGATGAGTCAATTGTTACAATAAAAGATGAAGTAATGAATATGACGAATCTTATAGAAAGACTTTTATTTATTGCAAGAGAAGATAATAAAAAAATTCAATTAAATCTAGATAAAATAAATGTAAAAGAACTTATTGATAAAATATCAAAAGATACAAAATTAATAGATAAAAATAAGCATAACTTTATAATTAAAAATGAAATAGAGTATTTTATTTATGCAGATAAAAAATTAATCTTACAATTAATACGTATAATATTAGAAAATAGTATAAAATATACAGAAGCTGGAGGAGAAATTAAAATATATACTTACTTAGAATCCGAAAATAGAATAGCAATAGTTATAGAAGATACAGGAATAGGGATTCCAAAAGAAGATATTCCGAATTTATTTAATAGATTTTATAGAGTAGACGAATCAAGAGCAAAAAAAACAGGTGGAACAGGGTTAGGACTCTCTATTGCAAAATCAATAGTAGATATGCATAATGGGAATATTTTTATAGAAAGTGAGCTTGGAAAAGGAACAAAAACAACAATTATATTAACAAAAAAAAGAGAATTAGAGTAAATATTCTCTTTTTTTTGTTAATAAATTAAAGAACTCAAAGAAATTATTATCAATTATTTTATTATTCTTCTTATAGATTTCGATACTAGTTGATAAATCAATGTTTTTAAATCTATAAGATATACCATTGAGAGTATATTTGATGAAATCAATATCTTTATAATAATAAAGAGAATTATTTTTTATTAACCAATTAAGTTTTGATATATTTTCTTCGGATAAAAATTGTTTATTAGTTATTGCTAAATTAAAAATATATTTTGAAGATTCTTTTAGAGAATCATTAAAAAGTTTTTGGTAATTTTTTGCTAAAAAATGATCAAAATATATATCTAAAAGTATCTTTTTATATAATTTATATTCTTTAAAAAAAATAGTGTTTTTCAGGTATATATTATTATTATCAACAAAGCTATCTAACTGTCTATGTAAGATAATTCCATTAATTATATTTTTTGGTAAGTCTAGATAAGAGGGATTTCCTTTAAAAAAATCTCCAAATATATTTCCAAAATCTTTTTCAGGAATATGTGTAGTTATAATAGAATGCCCTAAATAATTCATATAATATCCTCTTTATTTATTTCGATGACTTCACCAGTTGTAATATTTAATTTATCTAGAGAAAGATTAGCAAATTTTATTCTTTTTAAATAAACGACCTCATTATTTATTGCTTTTAGCATCTCTTTTACTTGATGAAATTTTCCTTCTATAATAGTTAAAAGAATTTTATTACTTTTTAATTTATTTACTTTAGAAGGTTTAGTTAAATAATTATTAAGAATTATAACACCATTTTCTAGCTTATAGATATCATCCTTAGAAATTTCATTTTTTAAATGTACTTCATAGGTTTTTTCAATATGTTTTTTTGGTGAAAGAAGAGAATGAGCAAATTTCCCGTCGTTAGTAAGTAATAATAATCCTTCGGTATCAATATCAAGTCTACCAACAGGGAAAAGATTTTTTTTAATTACAAAGTTAGGTAAAATGTCTAAAACAGTTCTGTGTATATTATCTTCAGTAGCACTAATGACTCCATTAGGTTTATTTAATACATAATATCTAAATGCTTTATATTTTAGAATATTATTATTATAGGAAATAATATCTTTATTTTCATTAATTTTAATATTATTATTTTTTATAATAATATCATTTACTTTAATTTTTCCAGATTTTATAATATTTTTCACTTCACTTCTTGTACCTATTCCACATTCAGTTAAATATTTATCTAATCTCATATAATCTCCTTTATTGTTACAATCAAAATTTTTATATTTATAAACACAATTTGTTATATTATTAGGTTTAACATTATATTTAGTTTACAATTCTTTATAAGATAATTTATGTTTTGACTTTTCGAAAATTATTTTTATTACAAGCTCTTTATCAGAATTGTTTTATTTTTTGTTTTCAATGCTATAAAAAACGCACCTCCATTTAGTAATAGACAGTTTTTTCTTTTTCTTGCCTAGTAAATGGGGTGCATTTTCGATTAGTCTCCTAATTTTTTTAATATTATATCTAAATTATATCTTTTTTTTATATCTTTTTGTAAATCTTTTGCTAAATTTTCAGCAATTAGATACTTTGAAACTAATAAAAAATTTTTATTATGTTGAATAATTTGAGTATCAATAATAGTATTTATTTTATTATTAATATTATAAACTTCATTTTTATCTTTTGATTTTAAAAAGATAACTTTATAGTTATTTTTCCAAATAACAGGATTATATTTATAATTTGATTTTATCTCTTTTGCTAAATCACTAGCTAATTTTATAGAATATTGTTTTTTTGAAAAAAGTCTATAAAAATTACCAATTTTATAAATTTGAGTATCAATAATAGTAGCTAAATTTTTTTGAACTTTTTTCGGGATATCAATACTATTTGAAGATATAATTTGAATTTGATAAAAATTATCAGGTATATCAAATTCAAAAGGAGTATCTAAATTAGATTTTATAGAATCTTCAGTAGTTAAAGCACTTGAGGTAGTAGATATAGGAATATTAGAAATATTTTCAATCTCATTAATAATATTTTTATTATTTTCAGATTTTATATGAGATTGTATAGGAATATTGATTTTTTTAGGCTTTGAATAATGAAAAATTATTCCTCCCAAAATAAAACCAAACCCAAGTCCTAGTAAAAAGTATATTTTTCGCATTTTTCCTCCATAGTATTATATATAATATAAATCAATTATATAATATTTTTATATTTTTTTCAAATAGAATAAAAAGATAAACTAATAACAAGGAAAATAAAAAAAATATCGAATATAATTATACATAAAAAATTTTTTAATGCTGGAGGAGATTATGGAAAAGAGATTTAATTCATTTAATGGAGTATTTTTACCTACGTTTCTTACTATAATAGGAGTTATATACTTTTTAAGACTTGGATGGGTAGTAGGAAATGCAGGATTGTTAGGGGCAATATCAATAATTGTACTAGCTCATATTATTACAGTAGCAACAGCACTATCTATGGCTTCTATCTCTACAAATATGAAAGTAAAAGGTGGCGGAGCATATTATATGATTTCTAGAAGTTTAGGACTAGAAATAGGTGGAAGTATAGGAATACCATTATACCTCTCACAAGCTATATCAGTTTCTTTATATGTAATAGGATTTATTGAATCTATAAAGCAAATATTTCCATCATTTTTTGAAAAAAGTATGAAAATATCACTAGGATTTATAAATACAGATTTAAATACTTTAATATTATCATTAATAATAACTATATTGATAGGAGCAATATCAATAATAGGAGCAGATTTAGCAATTAAAGCACAATATTTTATTTTTGGGATTTTAATTTTAGCACTTATAAATATTATTATTTCTGGTAATTATAATAATGATATTGTATTAGTGGGTAATTTTAGTGAAAGTAAAAATTATTTTCAGACTTTTGCAATATTTTTTCCAGCAGTAACAGGGATATTAGCAGGCGTGAGTATGTCGGGAGATTTAAAAAATCCTAAAAAGGATATACCAAAAGGAACATTTTGGGCAATAGGAATTACTTTTGTAATATATTTATTTCAGACATTTTGGTTTAGTAAAAATATAAGTGTAGATGCATCAATGGATAAACTAATTTTAGTAAGAAATGGAATAACGAAATTTCCAATTATAGTAATATTAGGAATATGGGCAGCAACATTATCATCAGCTTTAGGAAGTATAATCGCAGCACCACGGACAATGCAAGCATTAGCAAGAGATGGAGTACTTCCAAATATACTTGGTAAAGGTAGTGGAAAGAATGACGAGCCTAAAATAGCAACAGTTATAACATTTTTTATAGCATTATTTTTTATATTAATGGGAAAACTTGATATAGTAGCACCTGTAATAACTATGTTTTTTTTGAATACATATGGTGCTGTAAATCTAGTATCTGGACTTGAAGTTATAGTAGGAAATCCAAGTTTTAGACCTACTTTTAAAACGCCATGGTATATATCTTTAATAGGAGCATTAGGTTCTTATATGGTAATGTTTTTAATTAATAAAACAGCAACAATAGTTTCTATAGTTATTATATTAATTATTTATTTCTATTTAAGTAATAAAAATTTTAAAACAACATGGGGCGATCTAAGAACAGGAATATGGGCAGCAATTGCAAGATTTTCACTATTAAAAATAAGATTTGATACTGATGTAGAGATTAATATAAAAGAAAAAAATTGGAAACCAAATATTTTAGTATTTTCAGGAACTCCAAATCAAAGACAAAGACTTGTTTATCTTGCAGATGTACTTTCAAAAGGTAAAGGAATTATTATATTACTTACTTATATAATTGGTGAAATAGAAAACAAAATAAAAACAAAAAAAATAGTTATGGAAAATATGAAAAAGTATATTCAAGAAAACAATATATTGGCATTTCCAGAGGTAATAATAGCAAAATCTATGAGAGAAGCTAGCACTTATGCAGTACAAGCAAATGGTCTTGGGAGTATAAAGTCTAATACTGTTTTATTAGGAGTTACAGAACATAAAGAACATTATAAAGATTATGTAGGTTTTTTAATTGATATGATAAATATTGATAGAAATATAATTTTATTAAAATATGATGAAGAAAGAGAATTTGGAAATAAAAAACAGATAGATATATGGTGGGGAGGGCTAGAAAATAACGGAAGACTTATGTTAACTATAGCACATATATTTTCTCTTAATGATGAATGGAAAAATGTAAATATTACTTTGAAAAGTATAATAACAAATAAAGAAACACAAGAAAGTAAAAAAGAAAAATTAGAACATATGTTAGAATATTTAGGAATGAAAGCAAAAGTAGAAATGATACATATTAATGGGAAAAAAGTAAAAGATATTATACATGAAAATTCAAAAAATGCTGATTTAGTAATAATGGGACTTGCCAATCCTATATTTGGTTTAGAAGAAGATTATATAAATAGGATATATGAATTAACAGAAACATTACCAACAACATTACTTGTAAAAGGAGTAAATTTAATAGAAAAATAAAATAAAACCACTCAAAATATTTATTGAGTGGTTTTATTTTTAATTAAAATATACCTTTATTTTCATAAGATAACATATAAGTTCTTTGATTATCCCACTTGATACCAAATTCTAAATTACTTCCATTAGATACATTTATATTTAATTTTGTAGCAAGAGAAGCAGAATTTATATCAAAATTATTGTCAATGTTACCTTCTATTCCTAAATTAGCTTTTTCATTTAATAAAAATGCTAAAGTAGTATATAATTCTTCATATTGTTTATTATTATTTTTCTCTAAATAAAATCTATAGTCTATGTTTAATAGAGTGATATCTGAAATGTAATAATCAACTAAAGCATCTAAAGTATTTTGTAATCCTTGACTTTTAAAAGTATATTTTGCTCCAAAAATATATTTTGCATAAGAATAATATGGTGTTTCTACAGGTATACCTAATTTGATACCAAATTCTGTATAATTATTATTTGCAAAATATTGCTTTAGAGATAATTCTGTAAAATCAAATATTCCGTATTGTAATGAAATATTATTATTCCCCTTAAAATTAGTTTTAATTTTTAGAAAATAATTATGAGGTTTTAAAGAAGTAGATCTTTCTATTTCGTTACCAGTAGAAAAATAAGTTGTATCTAGTGGATACTTTGATAATTTTCTTTCTTTTTTTAATTTCTTTTTATAATTGTATAACTCTTTATCAAATCCACTATAGATAGCTATATTACCTTTTTTTATTGATAATAATTTAGTAAGATTGATAATTTTTGCATTACTTGTAGTATTAAATACTTCTGTTATTTCAATTTCGCCAATTTTTTCTTTAGCAAAATCTTCAGTTTCATTTGTTACAGCATTTTTTAATTTATTAGAAAGTTGATATACATTATATATTTGATGAGGTTTTATATTTCTATTTTTTCCATAATTTAAAGTAACAGTATTTAATTTTTTGTCTACAATAACTATTTCATCTTTATATTTTAAGATGTTTTCTTTATATTTTTTTTCATTAAGATTATTATTTTTAATAAAATTATTTAATTTTTCTTGTTCAGTATTATTATTTAATTCAACTAACCATACATAATAAAAATCATTATCTTCATAACTATCAACTAAAGTTGGTGATAATTCTTCTTTTATATTTTCTTGAGTAGTGATTTTAGTCTTAGTGCCGTTATTAGTTCTTTCAGTATTTAATTGTGATTTAATCATGACTTTTTTATTAGCAGCTAGTTCTACTCTAGCGCTAGTTATTGCTTCTTTTCTAATTTGATCAATTGTTTTATTAGGTGATTTAGCAGCAGAACCAATAGCAGAATTTACACCAGTAATAATATAATTATTTAACCACCAAGGAGCTTTATTTTGAATTTTATAGATATGAAAAGTATCCTCAGAAAAAGATAAAGAAAACATTAAGATGAATAAAAATAAAAATATTTTTTTCATTAAATTACCTCCATTTAATTTCTAACTATTATAATAATACACTATATTTTCACATTTTTAAATTAAATATTACTTAAAAAAAATATTTTTATTTAATTTTAATCTATTAATTGTACGATATATATTTTAATATAAGTCTTGTATTACTTTTTTAGGTTTTCTATCAATTGTAAATAAACCCCAATGTTTTTCAGGTTCTAATGGATTATTTGAACCTTTCCAATCTTCATCAAAAGCTTCAAAAATAAAATATTTCTATATTATCATTTTTTGCCCAAGTATAGGTATCAATAAAATATTTCATTGCATTTTCTCTTGATGGTATAGCCCCCCAAGTACTTGAACCAATATTTGGCCACCCCGTTTCAGTAATTATAACTTTTTTATTTTTAGCAGCTTTTTTGGCTCGCGCATACATATCTTTCATATATGGAAGAGCATATTCTCTAGCACATCCTTCCCAAAAAGGATAACAGTTTGCTAAAATAAGATAACATGCGTCAGCTATTTCTGGTTTTTCTTCAAATTCATAATAAGCATCAACATATCCTACTTCAATATTAGGAACTTCACTTTTAGCTTTATTTATGTATTCTATTAATTCTTCTTTTGAAATATCTTCTCTAAGCATTACTTCATTACCTATTGCTAAAATATCTACATATCCTTCTTTAGCTATTTTTATAGCATTTTCTATTTCAATATGATTTTTTTCTTTTTCTTTTCCAATCCATGCTCCTACTAAAGTTTTTAGTCCCATTTCTTTGGCAATTTTGGGGATTAATTCATTACCTTCAGTACAAGAAAAAATTCTTATCCATTCTGTATAAGGTTTAATAATTTCAAGTCTTTCTTTTATCTGTTCTTCAGTAATTTTATCTCCAGGTTTTTGATTTTTTACATAAGGACTAAAACATATACCGTGTAATTTTTTTTTTTAAAATTTCAGAAAATTGATTTCTTAAATCACTATCTTTTACTTTTATATTACCTCCAACTAAATGCATATAACCATAATTTTTACTAGACATAATAAAACCTCCCCAAATTTTAATGATTTTAAAACTTTGTATTGAGTAAATTAATATTTAATAATAACAAAGTATATTTATTACTATGTATAATACACTGTTTTTGAAAAAAATAAACCCTAAAAGTATTATTTGAACCAAAACAAAAAAATAGATACTAAATATAGTTAAACAAAATAAAAAGTTCCTGTATTATACAGGAACTTTTTATTTTGTTTTTATAAATTCAGGTTTCCTATTTTTAAAGTTACAAATATAATTTACACCAAAATTATTTAATAATTCATATACATCTTTTGCATAATTTCCTAAAGTTGTAGGTGAATGAGAATCAGTACCAAAAGTAATTATTTCACCACCAAATTCTATATATCTTTTTATAATTTCAGAATTTGGATGGAATTCTTTAAAACCTTTATTTCTAAAAGAAGTATTTATTTCTATGCCTTTTCCTTTTGAAATAAGTAGTTTTAATATTTCATCTAAAACATCTTGGAGGTCCTTATATTTAAAACCTTTTTTATCAAAATCACCATATCTAATAATGTAATCTAAATGTCCATAGCAATCAAAATTATCAAAATTTTTAATACTTTCAAGCATATATAAAAAATATCTTTCATATCCTTCAAGTTGTGTTATTTCATCCCAATATTCTTCCCATAGAGCACTTATATAGTTCACTCTATGAGTAGAAGCAAGTACATAATCAAATTTATGAGTTTTAACAATTTTATCAAATTTATCTAATTTATCTATTAAAAGGCCCATTTCAATACCAAGACCCATTTCAATTTTATCAGAATATTTTGATTTTAGTTTATTGTATTCAATAACATATTGATTATAATTTATTTTTTCAATATCTTTTAAGAGCTCAAAATGATCAGTAAATACTATTTTATTGATCTTTTTATTAATAGCTGCTTCTAAAATTTCTTGCATAGTAAATTTACCGTCATGAGACCAATTTGTATGAACGTGATGATCAGCAATATACATAAGTCCTCCTATATTTCTATTTTTATAAATTCAGGTTTTTGTTTATTAAATTTTGTAATATATTTAAATTCAAGTTCATTTAATATTCTCATTACTTCAAAATAATGAGCACCTAACCTATCAGGGAAATGTGCATCAGAACCATAAGTAATAATTTCGCCACCAAGTTCTTTATAAATTTTAAGGATTTCAATGCTTGGATTAATAGATTTTAAAGGATAAAACAATCCGCCAGCATTAACTTCAATTCCCTTATTATTTTTTATTAAATGATTCAGAATCATTTTAATAATCTCTTCTGAATGAGTTATATCATAATCAGCAACTTCTTTTGAATAACGACGAAGTAAATCCATATGCCCTATTACATTAAAATTGTTGTAATGAGTAATATTATAATACATTTCTTCAAAATATTTTGTATAAATTTCATCGACAGTTTTACCTTTAAAAAACTTTTTTGTATAAAGATCTACATTTTCTACACAATGTTGTGAAGCAATTATAAAATCATAATCTTTATTATGTGTAAACATTTTACATTCATCAATTATATGACTTTGTAAACCAATTTCTAAACCTAATTTTAATGAAATTTTATTGTTGTACTTTTCTTTTAGTTCATTAAATTTAATAAAATATTTTTCGTCATTAAGTAAAAAATTAAAATTTTCTTCTGGATAATCAATATCATGATGTTCTGTAAAACAAAGTTCTGTAATATTTTTTGTGATAGCTCCTTTTATCATGTCTTCCATATCAATATTACAATCTTCTGAAAAATTACTATGTGTATGATAATCATAAATTTTCATTTTAATCCCCCATTTTCTTTTATCATATTTTCAAAAATCTTTTTTAATTCGGAATATTCTAGTATAAATTTTTCTAAATATTTTTTTCCATTATTACTTAATCCATATACTCCACGGTTAATATGAGTATAAAAGTTATAAAAATTTGTATAAAGTATTTGGCCACTTTTTTCTATTTTAGTAATTTTTTTTATTTTTTTTGGTGAAAGATTACCATATTTTAATAGAACATAAGCTATAAAAAGAGCTTGTTCTCTATATGCAGTAATAATTTTAGTTTTATTAGTCCCACCGATATTTAGATTATTTTTTCTAGTCAAAATTTCTTTTTTTATTTTATTTCTTTTAGATTTATTGTTATAGAAATTATACTCTTCAAAAGGTGATATTATTTCTTCTAATTTATTATTTTTTATAATAAATAAACCAATATTTAGACGTTTTAGAAGTGTTAATATTTTTCTTCTAGTTTGTAAATTTTTAGGAAGTTTAGGAGTAGCTACATATACATAATCAGCAACTTTTTGTCTTTCTATTGCTTGTAAAATTAAAGTAAGATTAATAGAAAGTTTCATTTCAATTACAATTAATTCTTCTTCTTTTAAAGCTACGAGGTCACAGTTTTTAACCTCACCTTTAACAATATATCCTTTTTCAATAAAATATTTTTCAATGGGTTTGTATAATTCTGTTTCATTCATATATAAGCTCCTAGTAATTTTGATATAATTATATCATATTTAAATACAATTAAAAATATAAAAATCTTTTCTATTAAGAAAAATTTTAATTTTAAATCAATCTATTTATAAAGATAAAAAACAGGATTAATTTATATTAATCCTGTTTTTTATCTTTTTTCTTTGACATTACTAATTTAGCAAAATTTTCAATAGAAAAATCATTTATATCAGTTAATTCTTTTTTGATGAGTTTGAAAAAACAAGCAGGGATTTCTCGATATTTAAGGTTTTTTTGTATACATAAATCACAATTATTTATAAATCCATTTTTAGGATTAAACTTACATTCTGTATCTACACAATTACAAAAATGATTTGACATCTTATTTTACTCTTTTAGATAATTCTTCTTTAATATCTTGTATTTTAATACCTTTTTCTATCATAAGAACTAAAGTATGATAAACTAAATCAGCTATTTCATATTTTAATTCTGAAATATCTTCATTTTTTGATGCAATAATTACTTCTGCGTTTTCTTCTCCTACTTTTTTTAATATTTTATCAAGCCCCTTATCAAATAAATAATTTGTGTAAGAACCTTCTTTAGGATTGTTTTTTCTATCTTCTATAACATTGTATAAAATATCTAGAGAAAAGTTTATTTTATAATCATCAGTTTTATATAGTTCATTAAAAAAACATGAATATTTACCAGTATGGCAGGCTACTCCAGTTTGTTCTACTTCAATTAAGAGAGTGTCACCATCACAATCATAACTTATTTTTTTAACATTTTGTACATTTCCAGAAGTGGCTCCTTTATTCCATAATTCCTGTCTAGAACGACTATAAAACCATGTTTGCTTAGTTTCTAGAGTTTTTAATAAACTATCTTTATTCATATATGCCATCATAAGTATATCTTTAGTATTTATATCCTGTATTATTGCAGGGATTAACCCTTTTTCATCGAATTTTATTTTATTCATCATGATTATATCCTCCATATTGAAACTTTATTATTTTTAAAACAATTAAATTAAAAATTTTATATTAATTTAAGTATAAAAATCATTTTGATTTTCTATATTAAATTCATCTATAAAATGGATTGTTTATTTAGTCATTCTTATATTAACACCTTGTTCTTTTAAATATTTTTTTAAATTTGGTATTTCAATTTCACCATAATGAAATACAGAGGCAGCAAGTCCTGCATCTACTCCGGGAATATCAAAAACTTCTTTAAAATGCTTCATTGTTCCAGCACCCCCAGAAGCGATAATTGGAATTTCTACTTTTTCTGATATAGCTCTTAAAAGGTCTAAATCAAATCCAGCTTTAACTCCATCAGTATCCATACTATTGATTACAAGTTCTCCTGCCCCTAATTGTTCTCCAGTGATTGCCCATTCAATAGCGTCAATACCAGTATCTTCTCTACCACCTTTTGAAAATACTCTCCATTGATTTTCTACTTTTTTTATATCCATAGAAAGTACTACACATTGACTTCCAAACTTTTCTGCAGCTTTTTTAATTAAATTAGGATTTTTAATAGCTCCAGAATTTACACTTACTTTATCAGCACCAACATTAAGTACTCGAGAAAAATCTTCAAGTGAATTTATACCACCACCAACAGTTAGAGGTATAAATACTTCACTTGCTACTTTTTCTAAAATATTAGTAAACAATTTCCTTTCTTCAAAAGAAGCAGTAATATCATAAAATACAAGTTCATCAGCACCAAGTGCATTGTATTTTTTTGCTAAAACAACAGGATCTTCTACGTCTTTTATGTCTTGAAATTTTTTTCCTTTAACTACTCTTCCATCTCTTACATCAAAACACGGAATAATTCTTTTGGTTAACAATACTCTCACCTCACTTTATTTTCCTTTTTAAATTATACAAAAATTTTTGGAGCAAAATAAATTAATAAATATAAAGATATTGAAAAAAACTATAGTAATAATTTAATGGGATTATTACAAAATTTTTTAAAATTGAAATTAATAAAATAAAAAAAATACCTAAATCAATATAATTTTTATATTGAATATCCCTGAAAAAATAACCATATATTACTAGTAAAATAGAAACCCCTAAAAAAACTAAATCAAAAATAATAGTTTTTTTAGTCATTATACACCTCTTTTTTTTTATTTTAATACAATATTTGCGTAGGCTTTTAATAAATTTAAACCTACAGTACCACTTTTTTCTGGATGAAATTGCATTCCAAAAATATTTTTATTGTTTACAATAGCTGGAATATTTATATTATATTTAGTATATCCCACTACTTCAGAAAAATCTGACTTTACATAATACGAATGTACAAAATATACATAGTCCTCTTCTTTTATATATTTTGTAATAAGATTATCTTTTTGTTTGAAAATAAGATTATTCCATCCCATATGAGGAACTTTTAAATCTTTATTTATTAAATCCTCTTTAATTGAACAAATATCACCTTTTAAAAATCCAAGTCCTTCATATTCTCCAAATTCGTAACTTTTTTCATATAAAAGTTGCATTCCAAGACATATTCCAAGTAAATATTTTCCTTTTTTAACTTCTTCTTTTATAACAGGAATAAGTCCAGTTGCTTTTAATGAATTTATTGCATCTCTAAAAGCGCCAACACCAGGAAGTATAAGTGCTTTAGCTTTTCGAATATCTTCTTCATTATTAGTTATAATATTTTCAACTCCTAAGAAATCAAGGGCACTCTTTATAGAATGTAGATTTCCAACACTATAATCAATTATTGCAATCATTAAATTACCCCCTTAGTAGATGGAATTTCGTTTATAATTCTAGTATCAATTGATGTAGCAAAATCCATTACTTTAGCAAAACCTTTAAACATAGCTTCTGAGATGTGATGTGAGTTTTCTCCGTGTATGAGTTTTATATGTAAATTTATACCACATTCTCTTGAAAATCCAAAGAAAAATTCTTTAATAAGCTCACTTGACATTGTTCCAAGAAATGGAGAAGGAAATTTAGCTTCAAAATGTAAATAATTTCTACCACCCAAGTCTACAGCTACTAAACAAAGAGTTTCGTCCATAGGAAGATAAATATCTCCATATCTTTTAATTCCTTTTTTATTACCTAAAGCTTTTTTAAAAGCAGCTCCAAGAGCAATTCCGATATCTTCTACAGTATGGTGTGCATCAATATATAAGTCGCCATCACATTTTATATTTAAATCAAATAATCCATGTTTTGCAAATAATATTAACATATGATCTAAGAAACCGACACCGCTATTTATATTATTTTTTCCTGTACCATCAATATTTAATGAAATATTAATTTTTGTTTCTTTTGTAATACGATTAATTTCTGCTTTTCTCATAAATATCACCTACTTTAATATTTTTTCTTTTAATATTCTTATCATTTCATCCATTTCCTCATCTGTTCCAATACTTACTCTTAAATAATTATTGATTTTAGGTTTATTAAAATATCTTACAAGTATACCATTTTCTTTTAGTTTTTTAAAAATATATTCACCTTTAAAAGAGTTATGTTTTATAAATAAAAAATTCGATTTTGAATTAGTACTCTTAAATCCTAATTTATCAAGCTCTTTTTTTATTCTATCTCTTGTAGCTATAATTGTATTTCTAGTTTTATTAAAATATTCTACATCAAGCATTGCAGCAGCACCAGCCTTTATTCCTATTGTATCAACTGTATAAGGATTATAAGAATCTTTAATAATATGTAATGCTTGAATTAATTCTTTATTTCCAATTGCAAATCCAATTCTAAGGCTTGCAAAACTTCTTGATTTTGAAAAAGTTTGAATTACAAGTAAATTTTCATATTTATTAATTAATTTTACAGCACTTTCAGCACCAAAATCAACATAAGCTTCATCAACTATAATTAATTTATCTAAATTATCTTTTATGATAGATTCTATTTGATCTAAAGTAAGTGCAATTCCAGTAGGTGCATTTGGGTTTGTAATAATAATTCCTTTTGATTTTTTATTAAAACCTTTTAGATTCATAGTAAAGTCGTCATTTAATGGATTTATAATTTCTTCTATTTCATATAATTTTGAATATACAGGATAAAAACTATATGTTATATCTGGATAAACTATTTTATCACCTTTATTAAAAAATGATTGATAACTAAAAGCTATAACTTCATCAGAACCATTTCCTATAAAAATTTGTTTCTTTTCTACATTATAAACTTTACTTATTGCTTCTTTTAGTTCATTACATGTAGGATCTGAGTATAATTTATAAATGTTTTCATCAAGATTTTTAATGATTTTTATAGCTTTTGGTGACGGAGGATATGGATTTTCATTTGTATTTAGTTTTATATATTTTTTATCTTTTGGTTGTTCCCCATAAGTATAGGGAGATATTGATTTTGCTTTATTTGACCAAAATTTCATATTATCACCTTTTTAATTATTTTTATTTAATATTCTAACTTTATTTATCTTCAAATCTTATTTTTATAGAATTAGCATGAGCATCAAGACCTTCACTTGTAGCAATATTGATTATATCGTTTTTTAATTCTTTTAAAGCATTTTTATCATAATATATGATAGAAGATTTTTTTATAAAATCATCTACTCCAAGTGGCGAAGAAAATTTTGCAGTACCACTAGTTGGTAGGGTATGATTTGGTCCAGCCATATAATCACCGAGTGGTTCAGGTGAATATTCACCCATAAAGATAGCTCCTGCATTTTTAATATATCCTAATATTTCAAATGGATTTTTTACAGCAAGTTCTAGATGTTCTGGAGCTATTTTGTTTGCAATATAACAAGCATCTTTTATATCATTTACAATTATGATTCTACCTTGATTATTAATAGATGTTTCAGCTATTTCTTTTCGAGGAAGTTGATTTAATTGTATTTCTATTTCCTTTTGTACTTTTTTAGCTAATTCTTCTGAAGTGGTTACTAAAATACTAGTAGCAAACTTATCATGTTCTGCTTGTGATAATAAATCAGCAGCTAAATATCTATAATTAGCAGTTTTGTCAGCAATAATTAACACTTCACTAGGACCAGCAATCATATCAATATCAATTTGACCATAAACCATTTTTTTAGCCATAGCTACATAAATATTTCCAGGTCCTACAATTTTATATACATTCGGAATAGTCTCAGTACCAAAACTAAGAGCTCCAATAGCTTGTGCACCACCAACTTTAAATATTTTATCAATGCCAGCAATTTTAGCAGCAGCTAAAATATTTGCAGGAACTTTTCCGTTTTTTCCAGGAGGAGTAACCATAATAATTTCTTTACAACCAGCAATTTTAGCAGGTACTGCATTCATAAGTACTGTAGAAGGATAACTAGCAGTACCACCAGGTACATAGATTCCTACTTTTTCTATTGGATTAATTAATTGTCCGACTATTTTATTTGGCGTATTTGTATCTATAAAAGAATTTCTTTTTTGTTTTTCATGAAATTCTTTTATTTTTTTATGGGCAAGTTCAAGAGAGTTTCTTAATTCAAGAGATATATTATCAAAATATGCTTCATCTATTTCTTGTTTAGTTACTTGAAGAGAATTAAGTTTTACTCCATCAAATTTTTCGTTATATTCTAATACAGCTTTATCTCCATTTTCTTTTATATTTTTTAATATTTCAATTACAGCTTTATTTACTTCATCATATTCAAATTGTGTAGTATTATTTAAAATTTCATCTAAAATAAATTTATTATCTTTATAAGAAACTATTTTAATCATTTTTTATCTCCCCCTTGATTTCTTTAATTAATTTATTTATAATATTATTTTTAAATCTATAACTATTTCTATTAACAATAAGTCGAGCACTAATATCACAAATTTTTTCTCTTTCTTCTAAATTATTTGCTTTTAAAGTACTTCCAGTTTCTACAATATCTACAATAACATCAGATAAATTTACAAGTGGGCCTAACTCTACAGAACCATTTAGTTTTATTAAATCAATTTCTCTTTCTTTTTTTTCAAAATATTCTCTAGCAACATTTATATATTTTGTAGCAACTACAAGTTTTTTTTCATAATTATCAATAAAATCTATAGGAGCAGCAACAGCAAATCTACATTTACCAAAACCTAAATCAAGAATTTCATAGACATTTGCTTTACTTTCCATTAATACATCTTTTCCAACTACTCCTATATCGGCAGCGCCTCTTTCTACGTATACAGGAACGTCACTTGCTTTCACTAAAAAATATTTTATTTTTTTATCTACATTTATAAATACTAATTTTCTATCTTTATTTTCGTAATCTTTTGATGAATATCCCAATTTTTTCAAAATTTCATAGGATTTTTCTCCAAGTCTTCCTTTTGGAAGTGCTATATTTAAATACATGATTTTAGTTCACCTCCTACATATTTACATATATTTTTATATTTTTTATGCAATTCTTCAATTGTTTTATTAGTAAGTTTTTTATATGGAGATATTTTTACTGTTTTTCCTTGTTTTCTTAGATTATCTATATCTTGTAGAAATTTTACAGATTCTTCTGTATAGAAAATAAGATAATCAGCTAAATGATGTTTGATATCTAATTTTTTTATTAAACTATCTAAGTCAATAGCAAATCCAATTGCAGGAAAAGCTTTTCCAAATCGTTTACTTAAATTATCATATCTACCACCAATTATTATTGGATTATTTATATCTTCTACAAACCCTTGTAAAATAAGGCCAGTATAATATTCTAAACTATTTGATATAGAAAAATTGATTTTTATTTTTTTTAATTGTCTCTCACCAATATAAAGTTTTAAATTATTAAAATAATTTAGAGAATCTTTTAATTCATTATATTTTGATAATTTTATTAAAATATCATTAATACTACCATAGCAAGTTGTAATATCATCTATTATATTTTTATAATTAGTTTCAATTTTTAAATTATCAAGAAATTTTAATAATTCATCACGATTTTTTGTAAAAATAAATTTAAGAACTATATTTTTATCATCTTCTGTAATATTAATATTTTTAAAAATACTTTTTAAAAGTTCTACATTTGAAATCTCTAAAATATAATTATCAGATATAGTTTCTAAACTATTTAATGCTAAAATTATAGTTTCAACATCATTGAAAATACCATTAGTTCCAAGATTTTCTATACCAACTTGTCTTTTTTCTTTTAAACCACCATTTATTCCGAATTCATTTCTAAAAATGTTGTCATAATAATAAACTTTTTCAGATATATTAATATCTTTAGTTTGAAAATCATTAGCAAATTTTTTAGCTATTATCATAGTCATATCAGCACGTAATGCATACAAACTACCATTTGGATGTATAATTTTTAATACTTTTTCATTATTTATAATATCTTTATTTTTAAAATAAGTATCATAAGTTTCAAAAGTATTTACCTTAATTTTTTCATAACCATAACTTTCAAAAAGTTTTCTAAATTTTATTATTAAAGTTTCCTCTAAATCAAAATTTTTAAATTCTTTCATATATTCCCCCTTATAAAAAAAACCATCCTAAATATCTAGGATGGCAAAATTTTAAATTTCATAATTTTCCACCATAGACACAATTTATTTGTACTACAAATCGGCTTGTATCTATGTGGTATCACAAAGTTACAAACCTTTACTAATGTCTATGATGATGTAATTTTATTGTTATATTTATCTTCATAATTTTTACCTCGAATTTATAATTTAATTTATTTTAACAGTCTAAAGATGATTTGTCAATTTTATTATTCATATAGATATTATATATTTTATATATAATTAATATTCATACAGTACGAATCCATAAGGTTGTAATTTGATATTATTTTCAATTTTTCCAATTAAAGAGTAGTTGTTTCCTGAAAAAATAACTTTCATATCTTTAAATAGAGTATAATTTGTTTCTTTATCAGAAAAATTCATTAATGCAAAACTATTTTTATAACAATTTTTTATATAAATAATTTTAGTTTCTTCATCTGCATAAACCTCAACTTTGCTTCTATTATTATATCCTAATATTTTTTCTTTTTTTAATTGTATCATAGTTTTATAAAAGTTAAATGTTTCAGAATGTTTTTTATTTGTTAATTTTTCAAAATCTAATTTTGAACTATAAAAAGTATTAATATCTTGAGAATCGGGTATGTCTTCATCTAAAAACTCAAATTCTTTTTTTCTTCCTGCTCGAACACCTTTAATTACCTTTTTATCACTAAATGAGGTGAAAAATAAAAATGGATTTGTTTCAAAGTATTCTTCGCCCATAAATAACATAGGAGTATAAGGCAAAGCAAACATTGAGAAAGCTGCTAATTTATATTGTTCATAAGTAATTAAATTACTAAGTCTATCACCAAAAGGTCTATTACCTATTTGATCGTGAGTTTGGATTGATATAATTAATCTATATGGTTCACTAAAATATTTATTTCGCCAAAATTCTGTACAATAACCATTTTCAAACATGTCCTTAATTTTGTTAAAACTACCATATTCTCTGAGATAAGTATGTGTTTCACCTGTAAAATATGAATGGATACTGTGATGAAAATCTTCTTCCCAATGTCCATCGAGTTTTATTTTATAATTTGATTTTATTGTATGATAAGGATTTTCAGAAATAACATTTATAATTCTTTTTTCTTTTATTTCAGTATCTTTTACCAGATCATATAAATCATCTAAAAAATGAGATTCACTAAAATCATAAATAGATAAAATCGCATCTAATCTAAATCCGTCAATTTTTACATCTTCTAACCAAAATTTTACATTATCTAAAAAGTATTTTTTTACATGTTCACTATTTCTACCGTCAAAGCTAATAGCACTTCCCCATGGTGTTGAATATCTTTTAGTAAAATATTGACTATAAATACCTAAATAATTTCCTTCAGGCCCAAAATGATTGTAAACAACATCTAAAATTACGGCAATATTATTTTTATTACATTCATTAATAAATCTTATAAATTCTTTTACTCCACCATAACTTTCATCTACAGCATAAGGATATACTCCATCATATCCCCAGTTTCTATCTCCAGGGAAGCTAAAAACTGGCATTATCTCAACAACATTTATTCCAAGTTTTTTTAAATAAGAAATCTTTTTAATTGCTGCATCAAATGTACCTTCTTTAGTAAAAGTTCCAATATGTATTTCATAAATAATAGCATCTCTTAAATCAATTCCTTTAAATTGTTTTGGTTTATCTTTATTTTTTACATTTATAATTTCTGAGTATTTATGTACCCCTTTTGGTTGAGATTTTGAAGCTGGATCAGGATAAAGATTTCCATCAGCAGTTTGAAAATAATATTTTGTGCCTTCTGGTAATTTTGAACATTTATATTCAAAATAACTTCCTTTTAATTTTTCCATGTCATGTTCTCTATCCAATTCTGGGAAAATTATTTTCATTACATTGTGTCTATTTGCCCAAACTACAAATTTTGAACAGTCTTCTTCATAACTATGACCTAATTTCATTTTTCACCTCTCTAATATTATTCTTATTTTAATTTTAAGATATTATTTTTATATATTCAAATTTTTATTTTCATGAATTTATTTAAGTTTCTCATAAATTCACTTCATGAATTTATTTAAGTTGTTTACACGATACAACGTACAACATTTTTTTTATTATGTCAAGAATTATTATAAGTCTTGACATAATTCAATAATTTTAATATCATAATTTGAGTATATGTTTAAAATATAAAGATTTGGGGTGAAAAATGAAAAGAAAGCAAATTTTATCAGAAATTGGTTTAGTTTATGCAGCTGCTATTTGGGGAAGTACTTTTTATGTAGTAAAAGATAGCCTTGCATTTATAAATCCATTATTATTAGTTAGTTATAGATTTTTATTGGCATCTTTAATTTTTTTGATTTTTTTAATTATAAAAAAAGAAAATATTTTTAAAAATTTTAAATATGGAATAACTTTAGGTGTTTTACTTGGTTCCTTATATATGTTTCAAACAGTAGGCTTAAAATATACGACAGCTTCAAATTCTGGATTTATAACAGGTCTTTTTGTATTATTTATTCCTATTTTTGGATATATAATTTTTAAAGAAATTCCTACAAAATTTAAAATAATATCAGCAGTATTAGCTACAATTGGGTTATGGATATTAACAGGTGGAATGAAATCTATAAATATTGGTGATTTATACACATTAATTGCAGCAATAGCTTATTGTTTACATCTTTTATATTCAGGAAAATTCATGAAAAATAATATAAGTCCTTATTTAATGAATTTTCAACAGTTTTTAGTAGTAGGATTATTTAGTTTATTTTTATCAAAAGTTTATTATAATGAAGTTTTTAATATAAATATTAATGCATTGAAAAGTATTATTTTTTTAGCAATATTTCCTACTGCATCTGCTTTTATTATTCAATTAAAAGCACAAAAATTTATAGATGATTTTAGAGTAGGAGTAATTTTTTCTTTAGAACCAGTTTTTGCTGCTATATTTTCTTGGACTTTAGGAGGTGAAGTATTTACAATAAAGGGTATTATAGGTGGCAGTTTTATTGTAACTGCAATGATTGTTTCAGAAATGAAAATAAAAGATAAACTAATATATGAAAAAATAAAAAATGAAAACAAATAAAAAATATAAGATATACGCATTATATATATTTTTATAATGTGTATATCTATATAATTTTTTTAGTAATTTTTAAAAAATTATTTTAAATTAAAATTTGTTTGAGTGGTATATAAATTATAATAAAATCCTTTTCTAGTAAGCAAATCATTATGAGTTCCTATTTCAACTATTTCTCCATTATCAATAACTATTATTTTATCAGCTTCTTTTATAGTGCTTAATCTATGTGCAATTATAAAACTTGTTTTACCTTTCATTAGGTTAAGCATTCCTTCTTGTATATGTTTTTCTGTAATTGTATCAACATTGCTTGTAGCTTCATCAAGTATTAAAATATCATGATTTGCTAAAATAGCACGAGTAATAGAGATTAATTGTTTTTCACCTTTACTTAAATTTCCACCTTCTTCACTAAGTATCTCATTGTATTCATTTGGTAATTTTTTAATAAACTTATCTGCATTTGATAAACTAGCGGCTTTTTGAATTTCTTTAAACGTTGCTTCTAAATTTCCAAATTTTATATTTTCAAGTACAGTATCCGAAAAAATATAGGTATCTTGAAGGACTATACCTAATCGTTTTCTTAAAGATTTTTTATTCATATCGTTAATATCAATTCCATCAATTAAAATTTTTCCTTTATTGATATTATAAAATTTTGTTAATAGATTGATTATTGTAGTTTTACCAGCACCAGTAGGACCAACAATAGCTATTGTTTCTCCTTTTTTTACATTAAAGTTAATATTTTTAAGAACTTGTTTTTCTTTTTCATAAGAAAAATAAACATTTTGAAATTCTACATTTCCTTCAAGTTTATCAACAATAATTTTTCCGTCATTATCAAATTCACTTTCTTCATCAATTATTTCAAATACACGTTCAGCTCCAGCTATTGCACTTTGAAAATTATTATATAATTGAGCTAATTGAATAAGTGGTCTATTAAAATTACGTGAATAACTAAGAAAAGCAACAATAATACCTATAGTAGCTTTGTCAATAGTAATGAGATAACTGCCGACTAAAATAATTACTAAAAATATTAAGTTACTGATAAAATTCATAATAGGGCCCATTATTCCAGAAAAAATTTGAGCTTTAATTATATCATTTTTTAAGGGCAGATTTTTTTGAGAAAATTTATTAATAATAGGCGTTTCTTGTGCAAAAGCTTTTACTATTTTTATACCCGTAATTTGTTCTTCAATAAAGCCATTTAATTCACCAAGTTTTTTTTGTGTGCTTTTAAAATATTTTCCTGTAAATTTTGCTACAAATGAAGTAAGTAACATAGTAATAGGTACAGTAAATATCACAGTTAAAGTAAGAATAATATTTAGTTTAAACATAAAAAATAGCGAACCAATAACTAAAATAACACTTAATATTAATTGTGTTATAGTTTCATTAAGAGTATTACTGATATTTTCAATATCATTTATAAGTCTACTTATAAAATCTCCGTTTTCATTTTTATCAATAAATTCTATTTTTAATATTTGAATTTTTTTAAATAAATCTTCTCTTAAATTTGCAATAGTTTTTTGAGCAACATCTATTACGAAATATGAATTAAGCCACATTGATATATTTTTTAAGAAATATATCATAAGTAACATATAAATAGAAGGCATAATTATTTTTATTTTGTTAATAGTATTAAATTTATCAAAAATTATTCTTAAATAATCTGGGGCAAGCGTTGAAAAAGTAGCTTCTAATATAATAAAAATAAATACTAAAAACATTTTAAAATTTTGTTTTTTAATATAGTGCCATAATCTAATCATAGTTGGAAATGGATTTTTAGCTTTTTCTTTTTGAAAATTTCCATGAAATCCACGCCTTCTCATTCCACCAATATTTATTTTATTTTCTTTTTTATTTGACATCTATATCACCGCCAATTTGTAGATTAAAAATTTCATTATAGAGTTTACTATTTAATAATAAGTCATTATGTTTTCCAATATTTTCAATTTTTCCATTATCTAGTACAATTATTTTATCAGCATTCATTACACTACTAATTTTTTGAGATATAATTATTTTAGTACAATTCTTAATATTTTCATTTATTTGAGTCATAATATATTTTTCTGTTTCTGCATCAAGAGCACTTGTAGAATCATCAAAAATAATTATTTTAGGTTTATTAGCAAGAGTTCTGGCAATGGATAATCTTTGTTTTTGTCCACCAGATAAATTAACTCCTCTTTGTCCAATAATACTATCATATTTTTTTTCTAAGTTCTCAATAAATTCATCTGCTTTTGACATTTTTGCATATTTTTTAATATCTTCTATAGAAAGATTTTTATTTCCAAAAGTTATATTTTCTTTTATACTTCCAGAGAAAATAATATTATCTTGAAATACAAATCCTATATTTTTTCGTAATATATCTAAAGAGTACTCATTTATGTTCTTGTTACCAATATAAATATTTCCCTTTTGAGGAAGTAAAAATTTTGGAATAAGAGAAACTAAAGTAGATTTTCCAGAACCTGTAACACCTATTATACCGATAGTTTCATTTTCTTTTATTTTAAAAGATATATTTTCTAAAATATATTTATTGTCTTCGAAAGCAAAATATATATTTTTAAAAGTAATATCACCAGATATATTATTATTATTTGTTGATAAATATTTTTCCTCGTTTAATTGTAAAATTTTTTCAATTCTATCCACTGAAACAATACTTCTAGATAAATTTATGAGAATCATAGAAGTCATAACAATAGAGAAAATAATTATTTCTAAATAATTTATATAAGCTATAATTGTACCTAAATTTTCACTTTTTGATATAACTCCTTTTCCACCAAAATATATTATTAATAATACACCAAAATTTAAAAACATCATGATTAAAGGTCTTTGAAGTGAAATAATTTTTGAAGAAGTAATTATATTGTTCATAAAATTTCTATTAGCTGTAGAAAATCTATTTTCTTCATATTCTTCTCTCGAAAAAGATTTTACAGTTTTTATTCCAAATAGATTTTCTTGAGAGATTTTATTTACTATATCAAGTTTATTTTGTATTTTATAAAACAAAGGGAAACTCTTTTTTAAAATTAAATACATTAAAAAAATCATAATCGGAATGATAAATATTAAAACTAATGAAAGTTTTTTACTTGTAATGATAGCCATAATAAGACCACCTATAAATAATAAGGGAGCTCTCACAACTATCCTAGTACCGGCTAATATAAGACCTTGAATTTTAGAAATATCATCGGTAAGTAGAGTAATAAGATTTCCTGTTTTTAATTTTTCTAAATTAAAAAAATCTAATTTTATAATTTTAGAAAAAAGTTTTTCACGTAAATCAGTTGATGTAGAAATAGCAGCTTTTGCAGCAAATACAGAACACATTATACCACCAAAAGCACCAATTAAAGTAGTTATTAACATAAGTAATCCCATTTTAAAGATATAAGCTGTATCATTATTTACTATTCCAATATTTATTATATTTTTAGAAATAAATGGTAAAAATAGATCAGCAATAACTTCAACCATCATAAATAAAGGTGCTAATAGAGTAAATAATCGATATTTTTTAGTATATTCAATTAATTTTTTTATTTTATCCATAATTCTCCTTAATTTTTATTTGATTATAAAATTTTATTTTTATCCATAATTTTATTATTTAGATTTTAAATATTTTTTAAATTAAAGTATATTTTTAATAATAATGATTTCATTAATTTTTTTTCTTCAACAGAAAAATTTTTAAAAGATATATTATTAATATTTTTAAATTTTTCATCAATTAAAGGTTTTAATTTTATACTTTTTTCAGTAATATAAACCCGAGTAATTCGTTTATCATTTTTATCCTTTATTCTTTTTATAAATTCATTTTTTTCCATTCGTTGTAGCATTTTACTAAGAGTAGCTTTTGAAACGTGTATTTTTTCAGCAATTTTATTTTGAGGTAATCCATTCTTTTTGTATAGCATAAAAAGAACTGGTGGTTGACCTTTATATAGACCTATTTTTTCCAATTCTTGAATTACGGTTTTAAAATGCATTTTTGAAACTACATGAAAAAGTTCTTCAATATTTTTATTATAAATTTCTTCATTCAAAATATTCACCTCCTATTTTAGTTAGCTGGCTAATCAATTTTTAACATAATATATAATGTTTGTCAATAAAAATATATATTTAATTAAATATTTAAAAATTGCAAGTTTAATTGTACAAAAAATAAATAAATAAAAAAAGAGGTTAATACCTCTTTTTTTTGTTTATTTATCTATTTTGTCAATTGGTTTTGATAAATAATAACCTTGATAATAATCTAAATTCATATCTTTTAGTTTATCAAAAATTTCTTTATTTTCTACAAATTCAGCAACTACTTTTAATTTTTTATGTTTAGCCATGATAACAACAGTATCTACAATAAGCTCAATTGACTTGTCATTTAAAATTTCTTTAATAACATGTCCATCAATTTTTAAAATATCTGTAGGCATTTCTATAAATTTAACAATATTAGAATAACCAGCACCAAAATCATCGATAGCTATTTTATAGCCAATCTTTTTAGCTATTTCAATATTATTTATAGATTTTTTCATATCTAAAGCTTCATCTTCTTCAAGAATTTCTAAAATTATTTTATTAATGTTTTCACCTAACTCAAATGACTTTTCTTTTAGATAAAATAAAAAACTATCATTAGCAATATCATTGATAGATATGTTAATAGATAACATTTTATTTGTATTTTTTGCTTGTTCAACAGCATTATTTATAACAAAACGAGATATTTTTTCATAAATTCCAAGAGCTCTAGCTAGTTTTAAATAATTGAATATAGATTCATATTCATAACGATCATTTCTTATTCTTAATAAACATTCATACCACTCGATTTCTTTGTTACTGTTATAAATAGGTTGATATACTACTTTTAATCTTTCTTCGATATTAATTAATAAATTTATTTTAATTATATTATTTAAAAAATTTTCTTTATTATCATCTGACTGATGATACATTGTAATTTCTTTATCTTTATGTTTTTTTAAAGAAATATCAGCGTTTGAAAGAGCTTTTTCACCGTTACCATTTTCTATAATAGTTATACCAAATCTTAAAAATAAATTAATAGGTAATTTTCCCCATTTTAATCTATTACGAGATAATTTTTTTTGTATTAATTCAATATCTTTATATATTTTTTCTTTTGGATTGTTTTTTTCTATTTCAAATAAAAGAGCAAATTCATTATTAATAAGTCTAAAAGGTAAAAAATTGTATTCTTTTTCAATACGATTTATCTTTTTTGCTAAATAATAAAGAATATTTTCTGAAAACTCATATCCAAAAATACTAATCAAATTTGAAAAATTCTCAATTCTAATAATTGTTAAAATATAATTTTTAGTTTTATCTAAGTTATTAAAAAGGACATCTTGTTTTGGGAAATTTGTAATATCGTCATATACAATTTTTTCAATAACTCGATCGAAATATTTTTCGTGATATTTTTCAGAAATATAAATAAGAATTAAATTAATGATAAAAGAAAAAAATATTACAATACTTTCCATTGGATTAAAAGTAAAAGATATATTTTTTATAAAATTTAATTGATAAAGAAAAATTATCGTTAAAAATAAAAGTGAAAATACAATTAAATAATCGAGAGCTCTTTTTACACCTTGAGTGTAAAATGCAAGCGGAATAGCTCCAAAAATAATAATAAGCCAAGAATTATATGTATCTGGTAATAATAATGAAATAATTAAGAAAAATAATGACGCAATAATTATCACTGTTTTTAATTTTTCTATATTTTTTGTATAAAATGAAAAAATAAGAAGACTAAAAAAAAATAAAACAGATAAAATAAAAGGTATAGAAATATGTTCTTTTGTAATAAATTTTTGGATTAAAAAAATAAAAGGAATAGTGCCAGTTATAATAAAAGAGGCTCTATATAATTTTTTGGTATATTCATTTTTTTCATCAATTATATGTTTAAACATTTTCATTTCATTTAGATTTAATTGAATTTGATGTTTGATTTCCATTTTTAACCTCTATCATTAATTAATAAAATATGATATATTTTAAACAATTTTTTTTAAAAAAACAAGTTTTTTTAAAAAAAAAACTAAAAAAATTAAGTAAATATGCTTACTTACATTAGTTATTTTAAAGATGTTCCTATTATATAATACTACATAAAATATTAAAAAATTCTTAAATAAATATTATATTAAAAAAGTAATTATGTTATAATATAAAAAATGTAATAAGAATTATTTGGAGGAATATTATGCAAAAAGCAGTTATTTTAGATACAAGTGCAATAATGTATAGGTCATATTTTTCGCTATTAAATATGAGAAATAAAGAAGGTGAGCCAACAGGAGCAGTTTATGGTACAGCAAATATTATATCAAGTGTTATAGATGAGATAAAACCTAATTATATAGTAGCTACATTTGATGTAAAAAGAAAAACATTAAAAAGAACTGAAAAATATGAAAATTATAAAGCAAATAGAAAACCTATGCCAGATGATTTAGTAGTACAATTACCACTAATAGAAGAACTTATGGATAGTTTTAATATAAAAAAATTTAAAGTGGCTGGTCACGAAGCTGATGACGTTATGGGAACTATTTCTAAAAATTTATCAAAACAAGGAATAGAAGTATATATTATTACAGGAGATAAAGATATAGCACAACTTGTTGATGAAAATATTAATATTGTATTACTTGGAAAAGGTGAAGGTAAAAATAGATTTAAATATATAAAAAATGATGATGATGTAATAGAGTATTTAGGAGTAAAAGCTAATCTTATTCCTGATTTATTTGGAATGATAGGTGATACAAGTGATGGAATACCTGGAATAAGAAAAGTAGGAGAAAAAAAAGCTATTCCCTTATTAAATGCTTTTGGAAGTTTAGAAGGTGTCTATGAAAATATTGATAAATTAACAGAATTTAAAGGGATTGGTAAATCTCTTGTTCAAAATTTTATTGAAGATAAAGAATTAGCATTTTTAAGTAAAGAATTGGCAACTATAAAAATAAATTTAGATATAAAAATAGATTTAAATGAAATAAAGTATAAAGATATTAATAAAAAAACTTTTAAAAAATTATGTCAAAATCTTGATTTTAAGTCATTTATAAAAAAATATGATTTAGATAAAATAGATGAAAGCGGAAATTTATCACTTTTTAATAATGATAATAAAGAATTTAATAATAAAAAATTAAATAACAAAGAAAAAAAGGTTGTTTTTATAAATAATAGTAATGAAATAAATAACTTGATTGAAAAATTAAAAAAGTTAGAAGAAGAAGTTATATTTTTATTCAATGGAGTAGCATTTTTATTTTTAATTGATGATAATATTTACTATATTTCATATAAACATAATTATATTGGTGCTCAAAATATAGAAAAAAGTGAGATTCAAAAAATATTTAATTTAAATAAAAAGTTTGTTACCTATAAATTTAAAGATATATTAAATGAACGATTTAATATTAAAATAGGATTTGATATAATGTTGGCACATTATTTATTATATGCTAATTTAAAAGATGATTTAGATACACTTATATTTAATGAAATAGGAGAGGCATTTGAATCTCAAAAAGATATTTTTGGAAAAACAGCTATTTCACAACTTGAAAAAGAAAAATTAGCAGATTTTTTATCTAAAAGAATATTAGCATTAAAAGAAATTTATAAAATAGTTTTAAATAAATTAAAAAAAGAAAATCTTGAAAAACTTTTAATAGAAATAGAACAGCCATTAGTTCCAGTACTTAGTAATATGGAGTTAGAAGGAATTACTTTAGATAGAGGTTATTTGAGTAAATATTCTATTGAATTAAAAGAAAAAATAGAACAATTAAAAAAAGAAATATATAAAATAGCAGGAGAAGAATTTAATATAAATTCACCAAAACAACTTGCTGAAATTCTTTTTATAAAATTAAATATAAATCCTATAAAAAAAACAAAAACAGGTTATTCTACAAATGTAGATGTTTTAGAAAAATTAGTTAGAAGTGGAGAAAAAATAGCAAAATATATATTAGAGTATAGAAAGCTCACAAAATTATTAAATACTTATGTAGAAGCATTGCCAAAATTAGTTGACAATAATTCAAAATTACATACAAGTTTTAATCAAAATGGTACAGCAACTGGAAGACTTTCATCAACAGATCCAAATTTACAAAATATTCCTTCAAAAACAGAAGAGGGAAGAAAAATAAGACGAGCATTTATAGCAAAAGATGGTTTTTCTCTTGTATCATTTGATTATTCACAAATAGAATTAAGAGTTTTAGCTGAAATAAGTAAAGATACTGAACTTATAAATGCTTATGAAAATGATTTGGATTTACATGCTATAACTGCTATGAAAATATTTGACTTGGAAACTTTAGAGGAAGTAGATTCGATAAAAAGAAATATTGCTAAAATTGTAAATTTTAGTATAATATATGGTAAAACACCTTTTGGATTAGCTCAAGAATTAAATATTACAGTAAAAGATGCAAAAGAATATATTGATAAATATTTTGATAAATATAAAAAAGTAAAAGACTTACAAAATGAAATAATAAAATTTGCAAAAGAAAATGGATATGTAAAAACCTTGTTTGATAGAAAAAGAAAGATAATAGGAATTGATAATAAAAATAAAAATATAAAAAATCAAGCTGAGAGAATGGCGGTAAATACAGTTATACAAGGCAGTGCTGCAGATATTCTAAAAATGGTAATGATTGAGTTATTTGATAAAATAGTTGACAATAAAGATGTGTATATGTTACTCCAAGTACATGATGAACTTATTTTTGAAATAAAAGATGAAAAACTTGAAGAAATGATACCAAAAATTAAAGAAATAATGGAAAATAAAATAAGATTACAAAATGTAAAATTAAAAGTAAATTTTGCATATGCAAAAAATTGGAGTGAAGCAAAATAAAAAGACGTTAAGGAGATAAAAATGTCTTATACAAATATAGTAAAAGAAGAAGTATTTTTAAAAGAAATAGAGATAGAAAAAGAAAAACATTATGAATTATTAGCAATTTTAAAATGTAAAAATGCTATTTTAAATAATAAAATTTTATTGAAAATTGAAAATTTAAATTTAGCTAACAGAATATATAAATTTTTAAAAGAATTTTCAAGTTTAAGGATTCATATAAAATATTCTATAACAAAATCTTTTGGCGAACATAAAGTATATATTATAGAGATACCGTATCAAAAAGGATATAATGAGTTTATTGAAAATTTAAATAAATTAGAAGATAAATTGGTTAGAAGGCTTGCAGATAAAGCTGTGATTGGTTTTACTAGAGGAGCTTTTTTAGCTACAGGATATATAAAAGAACCAAACAAAGAGTATGCTCTTGATTTTTTTATTGATTTAGAAGAAGGAGCTAAACTTTTATATAAAGTACTTAGAAATACGGGAAGAAGAGTGTTTCTTACACAAAAGAAAAATAAACATTTAGTTTATTTAAGAAATTCTGAAGATATAATGGATATTTTAGTAATGATAGGTGCTGTGAAATCATTTTTTGAATATGAAGAAATAACAATGGTAAAAGATATTAAAAATAAAACTATTCGAGAAATGAATTGGGAAGTAGCTAATGAAATGAAAACTCTTGATACGGCTCAAAAACAAATTAATATTATAAATTATATTTCTGAAAATTATGGACTAGATAACTTATCATCAGTATTAAAAGAAGCTGCAATAGTGAGATTAAATAATCCAGAAGCAAGTTTAACTGAGATTGCAAATAAAGTAGGAATATCAAAATCAGGAATTAGAAATAGATTTCGTAGATTAGAAGAGCTATATAATGAACTTATTGAGGAGAACTAAATGGAAATAATTATAGGATTAGAAAACTATAAAAAAGATTATAAAAATGTGTGTTTAGCACTTGGTACTTTTGATGGAATACATAAAGGTCACAAAAAATTAATAAAATCATCTGTAGAATGTGCAAAAAAAAATAATGGAACAGCAGTTGTAATGACTTTTAGTGAACATCCTAAAAAAGTATTTCATAATGAAAATAGAAGAATACTTATAAACAATGAAAAAGAAAAAATACATTTATTGAAAAAAATAGGGGTAGATGTACTTGTAATAGCCCATTTTACAGAAGAGTTTAAAAAGCTTACACCTTATGAATTTGTAAGTGAAATAATTTATACAAAACTAAAAGCAAAACATCTTTTTGCGGGATTTAATTATACATTTGGAGCAAAAAGAGCAGGAAAAGCAGAAGATCTTATACAAATGGCGAAAGATTTTAATATAAAAACTACTATTATAAAGCCAGTAACTATTGACAATACAATTATTAGTAGCACTTTGATTAGAGAATTGATAGAAAAAGGTGAAATGGAATTAGCTGAAAAATATTTAGGGTATCCATTTTTAATAATGGGAGAAGTAATTCACGGGAAAAAAATAGGTAGAAAAATAGGATTTCCTACGGCAAATATAAAAACATATAATAAAATATATCCACCAAATGGTATATACGGAGTAGAAGTTATTGTAGAAGGAGATAATAATATTTATGATGGATTATTAAATATAGGACATAATCCTACTGTAAACGAAAATATAGAAAATGAATATCATATAGAAGTACATATTTTGAATTTCGATAAAGAAATATATGGGAAGGAAATAATGGTAAAAGTAAAAAAATATCTACGAGAAGAAAAAAAATTTGACACAATGGAAGAATTAATAGAAGCTATAAAAAATGATATAATAATATGGGAAAATCATCTTAAGGTGAAAGAAAATGAATAATGATATAAATGTTAAAATAGAAAATTTTGAAGGTCCTTTAGACCTTCTTCTTCATTTAATAAATAAAAAAAAGCTTAATATTACGGAAATAAATATATTAGAATTAATTGAAACTTATTTAGAAATAATAGAAAAACTAGAAATAGATAATATACCTTTAAAAGCAGATTTTTTAGCGATGGCTGCAGATTTATTAGAGATAAAAGCACTTTCAGTATTAAATTATTCTTTACATAAAAAAAGAAAAGAAGAATTAAGTATAAAACTTTTAGAATATCAACAATATGTGGAATTGAGTCAACTTTTAAAAGAAAAAGAAAACGAATATAATATTTCATTTACTCGAGCTGGATTAAAAGAAATAAATGTTGAGAATAATGAAGTGGATTTGAGTGATTTAACATTGGAAAAGCTTTTTATTGCATATAAAACAGTTGTTGAAACTTCACAAAAAGAAGAATTAAAAATAGTAGTAGAAAATATTTATAGTTTAGAAGATGAAATAGAAAAATTAATAAAAAATATTGAAAATAATCAAAAAATAAATTATATTAATTTGTTTCAAAGTGCAAATGATAAAATGCATAGAGTATACTTGTTTTTAGCAATATTAGAATTATATAGATATGGTAAAATAGATATAAAAGAAGATAAATATATAGTAAAAAAGGAGAATTAATGTTTAGAACTGGAATTATTGTAATGATAATTACAATGCTTAGTAGAATACTTGGGTTAATTAGAACTATAATTATAGCTACAATTTTTGGAGCGAATTATACAACAGATGCATATTTTTCTGCTTTTAAAATAGCAAATTTATTTAGACAACTTTTAGGTGAAGGGGCTTTAGGAACGGTATTTATACCTTTATATAATGAAAAAGAGGTTAAATTTGGAGAAAAAGAAGCTAAAAATCTTATTTTTTCGGTATTAAATTTATTATTTATATTTTTAATACTTATCACAGCATTAAATTTATTTTTTTCAAAAAATATAATTAGTTTCATAGCAAATGGATATGATGAAAAAACAAAAAAATTAGCATCAATTTTACTTAAAATAATGTCTAGTTATATATTATTTATTGGTCTTAGTGGAATGATATGTGCCATACTTAATAATTTTAAAAAATTTATTATTCCGGCATCTACATCTCTTTTATTTAATATATCTATTATTATATTTGCTATTAGATATAGTAAAAATTTAGGAGTATACGCGCTTGCAACAGGTGTAACAGTAGGTGGTATACTACAGTTAGTTATTACATTACCAAGTTTTTTTAAAATAGTAAAAATATACAGTTTTAAAATAGATTTTAAAGATGAGTATTTAAAAAAAATATTTGTTTTAATTATTCCGATGTTAGCGGGAATATTTGCAAGGCAAATAAACTCCGTATTTGATGTATATTTTGCTTCATATTTAAAAAGTGGTTCAGTCTCAGCATTAGAAAATGCTACTAGAATATATAATTTACCACTAGGTGTATTTGCAATATCATTATCTACAATTATTTATCCCCATTTATCAAAATCTATCGAAAAAAAAGATCTTAATGAAGCAAAGTCATACATTGAACAGGGATTAAAAATACTTGCATTTTTTATTATACCTAGTATTTTTATTCTTACATTATATTCAAAAAATATAATATTTTTAATATTAGGATATGGAAAATATACTAATGAAGCTATTAAGTTAACGAGTGAATCGCTTTTTTATTATGTATTAGGTTTATATTTTTACTCTGCAATACATTTACTAAGTAGAGCATTTTACAGTATGAAAAATACAAAAACACCTGTAATATTTTCTATAATTTCCATTTTTATAAATATAATATTAAATTATTTATTGATAAAACAACTAAAACATATAGGACTTGCACTTTCTACATCAATATCTGCAATGATTAATTTTTTGTTATTATATTTTATTTTTAATAAAAGGTATTTTAAATTAAATTTATTTAAAATAGTTAGATTTATTTTAATAGTTAGCTTGATTGCAACAATAGCATTTATTGTATCATTGTATTTTAATAATATTTTTATAAAATTATTTTCATTTGTGACAATATATCTAATAATTTGGAGTTATCCAATAAAAAGAAAGGGAAAAAATGTATTTAAATACTAATAGTAATTATAAAGTATATACACCTCAAAAAATATCTAGAGATATGAGTGCCATATCACTAAGATATTTTTTTTCTAATTATAAAAAATTTGGGTTTCAAGATAGAAAAAAAGCTTTAAAAAACTTAAAAATTGTTGATTTATCATGTGGTTCAGGTAATTTATTAATTGATTTAATAGAATTTTTAATAAAATTGCATAAAAGATATTTTGGATATTATGATTACATAAGTACTTGGATAGAAGGTTATGATATAGATAAAGAAGCATTATCTGTATTAAGATGTAGAATAAAAAAAATACTTGATAAATATAAATTAGTAAATAAAAAAATAAAACTTTATCAAACTGATTCTCTTTTAAAAAATTTTGATAAAAAATATCATATTGTTATAGGAAATCCACCATATTTAGGCGAGAAAAATAATAAAGAAATATTTGATAAAATAAAAAAAACTGAATTTGGTAAAAAATACTATGAAGGAAGAATGGATTATCTTTATTTTTTCATAGAAAAAGGAATAGAAATATTAGAAAAGAATGGAATTTTAACGTATATTACTACTAATTATTGGTTACAAGCTGATTATGCTAAAAAATTAAGGACTTGTATAAAAGAAAATTGCAGTTTTTATTATATAAATAATATTAATAAATCTGTATTTAAAGATGCTATTGGTCAACATAATATAATATTTTCTATAACAAAAAATAATATTGAAAAAAATATAAAAATAATATCAAATAATCAAGAGTTTAAATTAAATAATAAATATTTATTTAATTATAGAAATAAAATAGTAATTGCAAAAGAAAAGGAATTGTTAAAATTAAATACTATTTTTAATAAAAAAACTTATTTTTTAGATGATATTTTATATATTAATCAAGGAATTATTAGTGGTTATGATAAAGCATTTATTTTTAAAGAATTTAATGAAAAATTTAAAAAATATTTAAGACCTTTTTATAAAAGTCCAGATATAAATATATATAATATTGATGAAAGAAATAAATATTGGATACTTTATTTAGATAATAAAATTAAGATAAATAATGAATTAGAAGAATATTTAAGACCTTTTTACGATAAATTAATTGAGCGTAGAGAAGTAAAAACTAAAAAAATAAACTGGTATGAATTGCAATGGGCTAGAGATGAAGAAATATTTAAAAAAGAAAAAATTGTTTCACGTCAAAGATGTAAATTAAATATGTTTGCTTATACTAAAAAAGATTTTTATGGAAGTGCAGATATATATTATTTAACAAAAAAAGAGAGTAGTATTAATCTTTTTTATATACTTGGATACTTAAACTCATCTACATTTTATAAATGGTTTTATTATAATGGAAAAAGAAAAGGAAAAAATTTGGAACTCTATGCGACACCATTAAAAGAAACACCAATTTATTATCCTAATGATGATGAAAAGGTAAAATATATAGAAAAATTAGTAAGAAAACAAATAAAATCGTATAGTGATGAAATTCAAGAAAAAATAGATAAATTTTTTGAAGGAGAAATTTAATGAAAATAAAAGTAGAAAATATTAAAATTCCTGTAAATATAAATCAAAAAAAAGGAATATATGAGTATTTAAAAAAAAATGGAATAAATAAAAATTGTATAAATAAAATAGAATATAAAAAACGTTCGATTGATAGTAGAAATAAAAATAGTATTTTTTTATTATATAATGTAGAAATTGAACTAAATAAAAAGATAAATACAAAATTTGAAGAAGTAAAAGAAAAGAAATTAAAAAAAATAAAATCAAAAAATATAGAAGGAATAATAGCGATAATAGGAACAGGGCCTGCAGGTTTATTTGCTGCATATAGACTTTGTAAATTAGGCTATAAACCTATTATTTTTGAAAGAGGGAAAAAAATAGATGAAAGAGATAGAGATATAGAGTTATTTATAAAAGAAAATGAGCTTAATTCGAATTCGAATATACAATTTGGAGAAGGTGGAGCAGGAACGTATTCCGATGGTAAATTAACAACAAGAGTAAAGAGTATATATAAAGATGAAATATTTAAAACGTTAGTAGAATGTGGTGCTCAAAAAGAGATTTTATTTGATTATAAGCCACATATAGGTACAGATGTATTAAAAGTAGTAGTTACTAATTTAAGAAAAAAAATAGAATCTATGGGTGGAGAATTTTATTTTAATTCTATTTTAACAGACATAAAAATAAAAAATAAAAAAATATCACAAATAGAAATAAATAAAAATGAATTAATAGATATTGATTATTTATTTTTAGCAATAGGGCATAGTTCTAGAGATACATATTATATGTTAAATAAAAATAATGTGTTTTTAGAAAATAAAGATTTTGCAGTAGGAGCGAGAATTGAAAGTCCTAGATATGATATTGATAGAATGCAACATGGAAAATTTTATAATAGTGAAATATTGGGAAGTGCAACGTATAATTTTACTTATAATAACCAAAATGAAAAGAGAGGTGTATTTTCATTTTGTATGTGTCCAGGTGGTGAAATAGTTAATGCTGCTTCTGAAAAAAATACATCACTTGTTAATGGAATGAGTTATAGTCAAAGAGATGGAAAATTTTCTAATTCCGCTATTGTTGTAGCAATTCGAGAAAATGATTATGGAAATAAATTATTTGACGGTATGAAGCTTCAAGAAAAACTTGAAAAACAAACATATGAAATAATATCTACTTATGGAGCTTTATATCAAAGTGTAAATGATTTCTTAAAAAATAATAAAACCAAACAAGAAATAGAATCAAGTTATAAAATGAACTTATATTCATATAATTTAAATAATTTTTTTCCAGAAGTTATCAATAGAAATATGATAAATGCATTGAAATATTGGCAGAAAAAAATGCCACTTTTTACAAAAAATGCTAATCTAATTGCACCAGAAACTAGGACATCAGCACCTATAAGAATTACAAGAGATAAAACAGGAAAATCAATTAATATAGAGAATCTTTTTCCTATTGGTGAAGGAGCAGGATATGCTGGTGGAATTATAAGTGCTGCAATTGATGGAATGAAAGTTGTAGATATGAATTTTGGAGAATTTGAATAAAATAATTTTTGAAAAGAGCCTTATATCATTAAAAATTTAAAAGAGAAATATAGAAAGAATAATCTCTATAAATATATATAATGAAATAAATATAAAATTTATTTTATTGTTTTGACAAAAGAAAATAATTATACTATAATAAATTATAAAATCATAATATTATAATATAATTATATTTTGGAGGAGAAAATGAAAAAAATAAAATCTAAAAAATTTAAAAAATCAAAAAAAGTAGCTGTAATAGACCAAAATCAATGTGACAAATCGCCATTTTGTCCAGTGAAAAGAGTATGTCCAGTAGGGGCGATAATTCCTTTAAAAAAAGGAGAACAACAGAAAAAAAGAAGTATTTTTGGATTTTTAATACCAAAAGGATATAGAGTAGATGAAGAAAAGTGCACTGGATGTGGTATATGTGTAACTTCATGTCCAATGCAAGCTGTATCAATAAAAGCCTAAGCAATTTGCTTAGGCTTTATATTCTTCTATATCTATTTCTTTTACATTTTTTATCTTATATCCAAGAAAAAGACTACCATACTCTATAAATTTATCTCTATCATCACTTACATAAAATTCTAAAGTTCTATTTACATTATTTGCTAATTGATTATTTTGTTTTAAAATATTAAAAACTTCTTCTGCAACTTCTTCGGCAGGATTTATTATATTTATATTTTTATTATAAGTATTTTGTATACTTTCCTTTAATAATGGATAATGAGTACACCCAAGTAAAATCGAATCGATTTTATCAATATAATTATCTAAGTATTTTTTTATTGATAAAATAGTAATTTTATCATCAAGCATTCCTTCTTCTACAAGAGGTACAAATAAAGGACAAGATTGTTGATAAACATTTATATTATTACTAATACTATGAATTTCTTTTTTATATACTTCACTTTTTATAGTTCCTTTAGTTCCAATAACCAATATATTTCCTTTTGATTCTCTACTAGCACATCGACTACCAGCTTTTATAACTCCAATTACAGGAATATCACTGATTGATTGAAGAGTATCAAGAGCAAAAGACGAAGCAGTATTACAAGCTATAACTATTAATTTTACATTTTTCTTTTTTAAAAAATTATATATTTCTTTACTATATTTTATAATTGTTTCTTTAGATTTTGAACCATAAGGAAGTCTAGCAGTATCACCAAAATAGATTATATTTTCATTTGATAATTTTTTTTCGATTTCTTTTAATACAGTAAGGCCTCCAAATCCAGAATCAAAAATTCCTATTGCACGGTTATCAGTATTAATCAATAATATCACCTTTTCTATGTTTTTTTAATATAAGTATCTCAATTCCTAATGCTACTGGGGCAATAAAAGCTAACATTAAAATAATGTACATTAAAACTTTATTTACTCCTAATGAAAATCTATATTTTAAATCTTTGGTATTAAAAACTTTTACTACACTATTAGTTGTATCAGCTATATAGAAATATTTATCATTTACCCAAATACTTTTTATTGATCCAAATTCTGTTTTACCAGTTCCTTTAGATCCAAATTTATATAAAAGTTTAAAATCTTTATTATAAACTGATATTTTAGATGAACCTGAATCAACAATATAAATATAATTTTTATATACAAAAATATCATTAGGAGCTATAAATGCTCTTACATCATTTCCTTTTTCATCTTGTATATTTCTTTCATATAGTCCAGATTTATCAAAAACTTTTATTTCGCCAGTATCTTTATCAGCTACTAAAAAATAATCATTAATTCTAGAAACACTACTAATATCAGAAAATGCAGTATAAAATAAACCTTTATATCCAAAATCACGTACAATTTTAAAATCAGTAGTAAGAAGTTGAATTCTATTATTACCACTATCAGCAATAGTAATATATTCATCATCTACATAAATAGAAGTAGGTTTATTAAATTCACCAAGTAATTTTCCTTTATTATATTGATGTTTTTCTAATAAATTACCATTTGTATCAATAACATAAATTTGTTCTTTAAGTGAAAGAATGTATAATTTTCCTTTATAATAGAATATATCGGATATAGTTTTTAGATCATCATAGTAATAAGACTTAATATATCTTCCTTTTTTACTGTATTTCATTATTTGATCAGCTATAGAATCAACAATAAAAATTTCACCCGAATTACTTACAGCTACGCTTTTTGGCATAACTTTACTTTTAAAAAATTGATATCTACTTTTTCCAAAGCTAATAGTAGTTATTAGAAAAAATATCGACATAAAAATATATATTTTTTTCATAGTGCACCTACTCCTTACGTTTATTTAGAGAGATATTTTTTTAAATACTTAGCAGTGTAACTTTTTTTAGATTTTATAATTTTTTCAGGTGTTCCTATTGCAATAATCTCTCCACCTTGATTTCCACCTTCAGGACCTATATCAATTATATAATCGGCAATTTTTATAACATCTAAATTATGTTCTATGATAACTACGGTATTTCCTTTTTCTACAAGTTTATTTAATACTTCTAATAATTTTTTTATATCATCAAAATGTAATCCAGTAGTGGGCTCATCTAATATATAAATTGTTTTGCCTCTAGATTTTTTTGAAAGTTCAGTGGCTAACTTTACCCTTTGTGCTTCACCACCAGAAAGAGTAGTAGCAGGTTGTCCAAGTTTAATGTATCCAAGTCCTACATCTTTTAAAACTTTTAGTTTTCTTTCTAACTTTGGAATGTTTTTAAAAAAATTATATGCTTCATCAACGCTCATATTTAATACTTCATCAATATTTTTTCCTTTATAATATACTTCAAGTGTTTCTCTATTATATCTTTTTCCTTTACATACGTCACAAGTTACATATACATCTGGTAAGAAATTCATTTCTATTTTAATAATTCCAGCCCCTTGACACGCTTCACATCGCCCACCTTTTACATTAAAAGAAAATCTTCCTTTTTTATATCCCCGAAACTGAGAGTCTTTTGTTTGGGCAAATATATCACGGATTTCATCAAAAATTTTAGTATATGTAGCAGTATTTGAACGAGGAGTTCTTCCTATAGGACTTTGGTCAATATCAATTATTTTATTTAAATGTTCTATTCCTATTATTTCTTTATACTCTAGAGGATAAAGTTTACCTTTATTTAATTTATTAAATAAAATAGGATATAATGTTTGATTAATTAAAGAAGATTTACCACTACCACTTACTCCAGTAACAAGGGTCATTACTCCTAAAGGAATTTTAACATTAATATTTTTTAAATTATTTCCTTTAGCGCCTTTTAATTCTATATATCCAAGAGGTTCCCTTCTTTTTTCTGGAACTTTTATAATGTTTTCACCTTTTAGATATTTCCCTGTTTTTGAGCTTTCATTATTCATTATTTCTTCGGGAGTACCTTTAGCTACGATATTTCCGCCATATTTACCAGCATGAGGCCCCATATCTATAATATAATCAGCTTGAAGCATAGTATCTTCATCGTGTTCTACTACAATAAGAGTATTTCCTAATTTTTTAAGTCTATTTAATGTACCTAATAGTTTATCATTATCTCTTTGATGTAATCCTATGCTAGGTTCATCAAGTACATAAATAACGCCAGTAAGTCCCGAACCTATTTGTGTTGCTAATCTAATACGTTGTGATTCACCACCGGAAAGAGTTTTTGTTTCTCGAGCAAGCATTAAATAGTCTAATCCAACATTTACTAAAAAGTTTAATCTTTCTTTTATTTCTTTTAAAATTTCTTTTGCTATTTGTTTTTGTTTTTGAGTTAATTTAATCTCTTTAAAAAACTTTAAGGATTCTCTTATACTTATAAAAGAAACGTCCATAATATTTTTATTATTTATGTGTATAGATAGAACTTCATCTTTTAATCTTTTTCCATTACATTTTTTACATACTCTTTCTATCATATACTTATTTTCAATTTCCTCTTTTATAGCTTCAGAAGTAGTTTCATAATATCTTCTTTCTATATTCTTTACTATTCCTTCAAAAGATTTCATGCCGTTATAAGAAAAATTTTCCCCAACATAATTTACTTTAAATTTTTTTTCTTTAGTTCCATAAAAAATAATATCTTTTTCTCTTTTAGTTAAATCTTTAAATGGTTTATTTAAGTCAATATTAAAAGCCAATGTCATTGAATAAAAAACATTCCATACATAACCTTTTTTACTATTTGCACCAGGAATATAAACTGCTCCTTCATTTAAAGAAAGATTTTCGTCAATTATAAGATAATCTTCATTTACCTCTAATTTTTTCCCAAGACCATTACACTCAGGACAAGCACCATAAGGAGCATTAAAAGAAAATAATCTAGGATTAATTTCAGGAAAACTTATATTGTGATCAGGACAAGTAAAGTTTTCACTAAAGAAAATATCAGTGCCATTAATATTTGCAATAACGTTACCTTCGGCTAATTCAACAGCTGTTTCAATAGCATTTGTCAATCTTTGTAAGAATTCTTTATCATCTTTTTTTAATATAATTCTATCAATAACTACTTCTATATTGTGTTTTTTATTTTTGTCAAGTTCAATACTATCTTCAAGATAAAGTATTTCATTATTTACTCTTGCACGAACATAACCTTTTTTTAATAAATTTAAAAATAAATTTTTATGAGTTCCTTTTTTATCTTTTATAATAGGAGCTAGTATTATCATTTTATCTTTTTCATTATTAGTTTCAATAATTGTATCAACTATTTCTTGAACACTTTGACCTTTAACCCCTTTTCCACATATAGGACAATGAGGTTCTCCTATATGTGCCCATAAAAGTCTCATATAGTCATATATTTCAGTAATTGTTCCTACGGTAGAACGAGGATTTTTATTAGTAGTTTTTTGTTCTATAGAAATAGCAGGGGAAAGTCCTTCGATACTATCTATATCTGGTTTTTGCATTTGTCCAATAAATTGGCGAGCATAAGCGGATAGACTTTCTACGTATCTTCTTTGTCCCTCAGAATAAATGGTATCAAAAGCTAAACTTGATTTACCACTACCACTCACTCCAGTAATTACAACAAATTGATTTTTAGGAATTTCTATATTTATATTTTTTAAGTTATGTTCTCTAGCACCTTTAATTATGATTTTATCACTCATTTTATCACCTTTCTTTTATGGTTATATTATAAACTTTTATAATATATTATACAATTATTTTTTTAGAATTTTTATCACGATTTTTTTTATTATGAATTTTTCCATTTAAAATAGGAAATAAAAAAGAAATAAAAACATAGGATGAAATCCTATGTTAAAAAATTAGAAATAACCATAAATACCGTGAACTTGAATAAGTTTCTTATGGTAGTATTCCATTTCTTCTTTATTATGAAGGATAGTCACAATGTTTCCTTTTTTATCAATTATTTCAATTATTTTATTGTTTTTACAAGCTTCTATCATTTTAGAATATATTTTATCATATTCTAAATAATTTTGATCTTTTAATATAGATTTTATGTTATCTAAAATAAACTTCATTTATTTAAGGAACTCCTTTATAACAAGATAATTACGAAGAGCTATTTCCATTCTAGCAAGTAAAACCTCTTGAACGTAAGGTTTTACAATATAATCATTTGCACCAGTTAATAATACATGTGATATAGTTTTAGCATTTGCTATAGAAGATACTGCTATTATTGGGCAATACTTATTATTTTCTCTTATTTTAAGTATCATATCTTCACCAGAACGATTTTTTAATACCATATCAATAAGATAAATATCGTATTGTTTATTAGAATTTTCTAAATCTTCAATCTCAGTATAAAAATCTATATTTTTAATATTATTTGCTTTAAATATATCTTCTAGTCTCATTATTTCAAATTTACTATCATCTAAAACAGCAATTTTTGCTTTTCGAAGTTCTTGTAAAAGTTCTGATTCACGAGTAAAAGCTAAAATATTTTCTACAATTTCATCAATAGGAGTATTTTTTAATATATAATCAACAATACCTAAATTAAAAATCTCTATTCTTTTTTGTGTAGAAGTATTTCCAGTTATAACAAAAATAGGTATATTTTTATATTTACTATCACTTAATTCATATATAAATTCTTCTATATTTTCGTCTTCGAATTCTACTGCTGTTAATATAATATTTATTTTAGGATCATACATAAGTTCATTTCTTGCTTCTGAAAGAGATGAGACACCAATATAATTTATACCCTCGCTTTCAAATTTATCTTTAAAAATTTTTCTAAAAAAATAACTAGAATCAATATGTAATATTGTATACAATTAAAATACTCCTTTCTATTAAAAAAGACTTTCTTTTTTATTATACTATATATTATTATAAAATAACAAAATTTTTTTATTAAATTAATTTATTTCTTGTTGCATTTTAAATACAGAAAGAAGTTTTAATTTTTTTGGAGTAAATGGAAGAAGTAAAAACATGATTTTTTGAGAAAATGTAATACCAGAAACTATATCTAATTTACCACGAAGCATACCGTTATATCCGTCAAGCGCTACTTTTTTAGCAGAAGCAGTTTTGTTAAATAAAATTGTTTTATCCATGCCAGAAACTTTTCCAAACCCTGTATTAGTAGCGCCTGGCATTAGATTTGTTACTGTAATATTTGTATTTTTTAATTCTTGAGAAAGTGCATTACTAAATGAAGTAACAAAAGATTTTGTTGCATAATATACAGCTTGTAAAGGTCCAGGTAAAAGACTAGCAGTAGAAGAAACATTTAGTATTTTACCACTATTTTTTTTAGTGAAATCTTGTAAAAATAAATGTGTAAGAGCAGTAAGTGCAACTATATTTACATTTATCATAGATAAATCTTTAGATAAATCCCTTTTATGAAAATATCCAATACCGCCAAATCCAGCATTATTAATTAAATATTCAATATCAATTTTTTTTTCTTTTACTTCATTATATATTTCAAAAGGTGAACTTTGGATACTTAAATCTTTTATTATTATATCTACTTTAACTTTATATTTTGATTCAATATCTTTTTTTATATTTTCTAATTTATCTTTACTTCTAGCCACAAGAACTAAATTACCACCATTTTTCGCATGAATATATGCTAATTCTTTACCAATACCACTACTTGCACCTGTAATTAAAGCTGTTTTCATTTATTACCTCCTAATATTTTTTTATTGATTTTTTATTTTTAATATTTGATTAAACTTTTTGATTACAATATCAAACATTTCTTCGTTTTGAAAATGACCATAATCTAATAAATAAAACTCTAATAAAGAGTTATTATTATTATGATTATACTTTTTTTTAAGTGTTTTATAAAGTTTTTCATTAGAGTGATAAGGCATTATTTTATCATATTTACCATTTATCATTATTAAATGGTTATTATAGTTTTTTATTATATTATCAAAAGGATTAAAATTTTCGATTATTTCAGTAGTAATTTTATCAATTTTTTTTATTATATTATTTTTATTATAATGTAATATGAATTCATCAATATTACTGCAACCTACTATTGGAGCACTAGCAAAAACAGTATATTTAGAAATATATTTAAAAATTGTCATAGCACCAAAAGAGATTCCTGTAAGAAATATTTTATTTTCATCTATATTTTCTAACTTTTTAAAATAATTAATTACTTTTTCCAAATCAACAACATTTTTTTTCAAAAGATAAAAGAACATATCATGATTATTGTCTATATTGTATTTATTTCGTTCACCATGATTTGGTGCATCATAAAGCACGGTATAATATCCATTATTTGCAAATTTTTTTCCAATATTTAATCTTTTTTCTAAATTGTTTTTACTTCCGTTATATCCATGTAAAACAACGACTAAAGGTATTTTTTTTGTAGTATTTTTATAAAAAATACTACAAGATATATCTTCAATGAAATTTTTTTTTATATTCAAATTGACACCTCCTATAAAACCATGTATTATAATTATATAGTAAAAAAATAAGATTAGCAATATAATTAGGGAGATAAATATGAATAAAAAAAAGGAGTTACAAATAAATATTATTAGTTTTTTATTAGTCATAATAATAATAACTGCTTCATATGTTATTGTAAGAGAAAAAGTATATAAAGAGATAAAAAATAAAAATGTGATTAATTTTTTAGAAATAACGAAAAGACAGGATAAAGAAATATCGCATAAACTTGAAAAAACACTTTATGCAGTAGAAATAATTTCTAAAAATAATGAATTAATAAATTATTTAAAAGAAACTAAAGAAAGAAGAGATATTTTAAGAACTGAATATAATAGTATTTTAAAAACATTATTAGAATTAGAAAAAATAGATGATGAAGTTTATCTTGTGTGGTTGGCAAATGATAGCGCAAATTTTTATATTGATAGTAATGGAACTATAAGTGATAAAAATTATGATGTGAAAAAACGTCCGTGGTATAGTTTTGCACAAACTAGTAATAAAGCTGTTTTTACCACTCCATATAAAGAGTACACTACAAAAAAAATTGGAATGACAGCAGTTAAAGCTATAAGAAAAAATGATCAAATAATTGGATATATTGGAGCAGATATATTGATAGATAGTTTTGAAAATGATTTAAAAAATTATGTGATTGGTATTCATGGATTTAATTTTTTACTATATAATAATGAAATAATATTAAAAAGCAAAAAAAATATTAATTTTAATAAAAATATAATAAACGAATTGAATAAAAAAGATTATTTAGAATATTTTATAGATGGAAATAATTTTATTTTTATTAAGCAAAAAACAAATATAGATAAATTAGATATTATTCAAGCTATGTCATTAGATGAAGTTATGCAAAGTAGTGAAATCAAAATAAAAGAAATAGGGGCTATTTTTATAACAACAACTATTTTGATTGTATTTATTTACTTGATATTAATTTTGCAATATATATTAAGTAATAAAAAAATTAAAAATGAAGCATTAACAGATTATTTAACAAAAACATTTAATAGAAAAGGTTTTTTAGAAGAAACTGCTAAAAGAATAGTAGAATATCAAAAAGAAAATACTTTTATTGCTTGTTGCACTATAGATATAGATAATTTTAAATCAGTTAATGATACGTTTGGTCATGATATAGGAGACAAAGCTTTAATTATAGTAACTAATATAATTAAAGAATTTTTAAAAAATGAAGATATTTTATCAAGATATGGAGGAGATGAATTTGTAGCCATATTTTTTGATAAGAAAAAAGAATATATAATGGATAAATTAGAAAAGATTCGTCAAAAAATTATGTCAACATATATTACAGCAGATGAAGAAATATTAAAAATAACACTTAGTATAGGAGTAGCTTTTCTTGAAAAGGATGATAATATAGAAAGATTAATAAAAAAATCTGATGAAGCCCTTTATAAAGCAAAAGAAGAGGGAAAAAATAAAATTGTAGAATATAAAAAATAAGAATAGATGCCACAATTTTTTATTTTAAAGTTGTGACGTTATTCTTATTTTTTTTAATTTATTTCATCAAGATCTGAGTCAGGTTTTGCTATATAATAATAAAAATTATTTTTAATAGCAAGTTGTTTTGCAGTATAAATATTTTTATTTATATATTCTATTACATAAATAAATTTTCCTTTAGATTGTAATTGTCTTAAAAATTTTAATCGATAATCAGTATTTTTTTTATCTTGAGGTTTATTTTTATAAAACCATAAGCTTTCTACACCAACACCATCAATGCTATTTAAAAATTTATTTTCTTTATCATATTTTAATAAATCTTCAGAATTTTGTGGAATAATTAAAAAGTTAGGATTTTTAGATTTTGTATATATGGAAATTTTTTCAATAAATTCTATCATTTTTTCAGCATTATAATTAATATTAGAATCTAAGTATTTATAAGCATCAATAACATCAAGATAGACACCATCAAAACCAATTTTTAAAATTTTATCAAGATAAATATAGATAATATTTTCCCATTCTTTATTCCAATATTCTACTTTATAATTACCTTTCCAATCTGGATTTTCATATTTTATCCAAATAGGATATTTTGTATTCCAAGAATTTTTCCAATAAAATCTATAGTCTTCGGCTTCTCCAATACTCAAATATGAGATTACTTTTATATTATGATTTTTGAGTTTATCTATCTCTGATTTTGTAAAACTATGCATATCACTACCATCTTTTGAATAGTCAATTATTACTGTTTTATAGTTACTCTTAATTATATCATCAATATTAATATTTTGATATTGTACAAGCCAGCTATTATTATCATTATTTTGTTTTATATCATTTCCAGAACAACTTATAAATATTAAGCTTATTAATAGTAGTATTATCACCTTAAAACTCCTTTTTAAAATTTAAATAAAAATAAAATTTATTATCTTCATTGATTCTCCAACTATCCCATACAGAATAAAAAGGAGTATTTCCGATTCCTAAATTAATGTCAACATTATTATTAATAACAAATTCTTTTCCAAGATTATAAATGAAGTTATAGTTATTATTAGAGATTTCAATTAAAGAATAAACATTATTATTATAAAATTGTTTATTATTAATAAAATATTTGTTTGAATCGTAGTTATAATTTAAATAAATGTAATTTTTATAATTTTCACTATAATAAGTTGTTAAACTTTTATTTAAAAAATCATTTTCAATATAAAAAATATAATCTTTTAAAGATGCTATTGTGTTTTTGTAAGCGATAAAATGAAGGAATTTATAGTTATAAATTCCTAAATTATATTTTTTATTATGTATTTCTTTAGCAAATATTATTTCATCTTTATTTCCATCATCAAATTTTGAATTATTATCTATGTCACGGAATACATTTTTATAAAAATAATTTATTAGATTTCTTGGAATATAAAAAACGCCAAAATTATTATTAAATTTATATTTCAGAGTAAAATTTTTAAAATAATATAAATTTTCTTTTGAATAGTAAGTAGCAATTTTAAAATTTTTATTAATAAAATACAGTGAATTTATAAATTCTGTATTAATATTTCCATAATCATTATTTTTGACCGAATATAAATCTCTATAAATTAAGCTATCTACTAAAAATATATCATCATATTCTTTTAGTACTGATAATTTGTTTGATTCTCCTATATTCCCAATAGAAAAGCTATTTTTATAACCAAAAATATTATTATTTTTAATGTATTCTAGATAAAATCTATTATACAAGTAATTAGAATTACTATTTAAACCTAAAAAAGTATTTGATAAAAATTTTAAATTATTTTTGTTATAGTTAAATATATTATTTAAACCTTCATCATAGTATAAATTTTTTTGAAAAGTATTATATCCGTAAAGTTTATTTACAATAGATATATTTTTTTCTTTTTTCTTTATTGAATCAACGATAATATTATTTTCTATTTTCTTATCTTTTTGAATATTTTGGGAGTTTTTAATATTATTATTAGTTTTTTTATTGTTTTGAAGTGATTCTTCGCTTAGTTTGCTATTAATAATTAAATTATTTTTTTGATTTATATCCTCTTGTATCTTACTTTTTAATGTTTTAACATCTTTTTTTGTGTTATTAAAAATTTCATTTGAATCTATATCATTATTTATTTTTGAAAAAAGGTTATTATTTTTAAAGTCAATAGATAATTCATTAGGTAAATTTTGAGATGGTTTTGTAGATAAATTATATGTATTAAAAATAATTGGATTTTTTTGAATAATTGTTTTGTTTTTATTATTTTTATTACTGTTTTTATTATTAATTATAAGAACACCACTGTTAATATTTGTAAGATTTTTTCTTTCACGCCCTAAAATAACTGAAGGTTTATTTTTTTCTAAAAATATATTTAATTTAGTAATCAAATCTTGTTTTCTTTTTTCAGCATTATCAGGATCATAATATACTATTGCAGAATAAGATATTAAAAATCCTAAAAGAATTAGTGTTATTAACGATACTTTTCTATTTGAAAAAAAAGTTTTAAATTTTAAAATGATATTGTTTATTCCATTGAAATTGAAATTGTTTTTCTTAATGACTGAAAATATTGGTTGTCTAAAAAAAGTATAATAATTTATTTCTTTTAGAGAATAAACTAATAAAATCAGGGCAATTATTAAAGTAGTAAATGTAGCAATAAAGTATCCAGCACCAAAAAAATTACTACCAAATGGTATAAAAATTAAAGTAAAAAAAGTATTAAAAAATAAAAATAAAAAAGCAATAAATAATGCTTGTTTTCGATATTCAAAATATAGCATTATTAAAATAATTATTAAAATAAATACATTACATAAAGAACCAAGTGCTGAAATTTTAAATATTTGTACTAATAATAAAGGTAAATTAAAAATGGCAACAACTTTATTTACTAGAACAATAGCAGTAATAGTAATAATAGTTTGTATTTCAAAGAGATGTATTAATTCTTTATATAATGTAGTTTTCATATCTTTTCTTGCAGACTCAATATCGTCTAAATTACCATTATGTGAAATTAACGAAAAATATTTTTTATATTTATCATAAAAACTTACTTCCATTTTTATTACAAAAAGTACATAAGATGGAATAGTAATAAAATAAGCCCAAAATATAGCAGTATCATAAAGCGGTGAAAATCTAAAAATATTTTTTATGTTAATTCCTAAAAAACTAAACCAAATTAAAATGTCATCTATCCATAATCCAAGTATATAAAAAAGTCCTATAAAAAATATTGAAGGAAATTTTGATAAATATCTAATAAAATCAAATTGTTTTCCTGATTTTTCTGAAAAGGTATTGAAAAAACTATAAACAAGTCCCATATATGTAAAAAACATGCCTATGGTATAAGCAAAAAGCATATTTGTAGAGCTTTTAAATATAACAAAATTAATTGGATATTTTAAAAATATTATTTCCAATATTATAGCTATTGTACCACCTAATATAAATGAATTTGATATAGATTTATAATTTTTTATACTACTTAAAAATACCATAATTATCCATGTAAGTGAAGTAATTACAAGTAATGAAATAGATATATATTTGTAATAATAAGGAATATCTTTATTAAGATAATATAAATAACCTGTTAAAAATGATAAAATAATTACAATTTTAGTTAATCCAATAAATGAAGCTTTTATGTTGCTATAACGTTTTATGTAAAGTTCATCTGATATGTATCTAGTAATTAACATTTGCCAAGGTGTTGTAATTATTTGAGAAAATATAAAGCTATAGACTATACTTCCCATAAATAAACTCTTTTCAACTAATTCACTAAAAAAAGAATTTGAAATAATTGAAAATATATTTAAAACTAATATAGTTATTATCCAGGGTCCAGCTGATACAAATGTAGAATAAGTATAGGCTTTTACTCTTTTAGTTAATGTATCATCTTTTCCAAACATTTTTTTTAATTCAAAACCAATCCCTGCCATATTAATTACCTATTTTCATGTATAAATCTCTATATTGTTTAATAAAAGATTCTTTTGTATAATATTTTTCAATTCTTTTTCGACCAATCTTACCCATTTTATAGAGTAACTCTCTGTTTTTATATAATTTTATAATAGCTTCACTCATTTCTTTTGGAGAAAATGGCGGGACAATTATTCCTGCCTTTCCTAATTTGTCCTGTTCATTTCCATACAATAATTCTTTACAAGCACCAACATCTGTAGAAACAAAAGGAATTTCAGAAGCAAGTCCTTCTAAAATTACAAGTGGTTGTGCTTCTGAAATAGAACTAAGTACAAGTAAATCTATTTTTTTTAAATATTCACTTACGTTAATTATTCCTGTAAATATAACTAAATTTTCTAGATCTAAAAATTTAACTAAATCTACACATTCTTTATAATATTCCAAGTTTTCTTCGTAAGGCCCCATAATATATAATTTTATATCAGTAGTTTTTAATTTGTTTATTACAATTTTAAAACTTCTAATTAATGTTTTTATATCTTTTATAGGGACAACTCTAACGACAGCACCAATATTAAATTTTTTATGTTTAATTTTTTCAATATTATATCTTTTTAAATCAACTCCATTTGGAATAACTATAGTACTTTCTTTTTTACTACCATATTTTAATTGTATTTTTTTATTGGCATTAAATAATGAAATAGTTACGTCGGCATTTTTATATGCACCAATTTAAATAAAATAAAATAAATCTATCCATAATTTTTTATATTTTTTTCGAATCCAATCAGCTTTTATAATGTCTTCTTCTCTCTCTCTTGCATAAATTCCATGTTCAGTTAATATAAATTTTTTATTATAACTTTGAGAAGCAATTAGCCCTAATAATCCAGGATAACCAGTAGACACCGCGTGATAAATATCAGCTTTTGGGAGATTATGTTGCATAACAGTTATAAAAAATAAAAACATTGATGATATTGTCCAATAAAACTCATTAAATCCTTCTTCTGGAAATTTATCTTTATAATATTCAATAATTAAATTCCAAAAGATTTTACTTTTTAAAAAATCTACACTGGTTCCTATTTTTTTCAATATTTCTAATTAAGTTAGAAAAAGTTTTCCAATTAATAGAAGGGTCAAATCGTATAAATTTTTTTAATGTAATTAATTCTTGTTTTGATAATTTTATTTTTTTTTCTTTTGGTGTAGCAGAAAATTTTTTAAAATCTTGTAAATAAAATGTATCAATAGAAATTATATTTTTAGGAATTTTATATTTATATTCAGTAAATTCTTTATCAGAAGGCATAATAGATATAATTTTAAAATTAAATTCTGGTAATTCTGAGATTAATTGATTTATCCATGAAGATACACCACCCGCAATATATGGATAGGATTCTGCTAATAAACAAATTGTTTTCATCTTGTATCACGTCCTAATCTATTTCCATGTTATCCAAAATTTTATGATTTCTTTATATTCTTCGGGAATATTATCTTTTAATTTTGGAGTATTAAATATATAGTGTGCTATTTTTTTAATTTTTCGCCATTTTTTACTGTTAAATAATATCTGTAATTTTAACATATAATATTCAATAGTTTCATTTTTTTCCAATAATTTATTTATTAGTCGATAAGCTTCTTTACATCTATTCAATTTAAATAGTATTCTTGCTTTGTTAAATAAAATATGTTCTTTCTTTTTAATTCTTTCATCGGCTAATACAAGATCTAAAAATTTTAAATACTCGTAATAATAGTTTTGGATTACTTCTTTTTCTATAATTTCTGATTCTAAATATTTATTATAATAATCTATAATATCATTAATAACTTCAATTTTATTGTCAATGTGATATTTTTTTCGAGCATTTTCTATTAAATTTTCAAAATTTTCAGATAAAAAACTAAGGATAGTACTGGCATAATGTGCTATCTCTTTATCATCTGAATTAATAGATTTTTTTAGTATAGAAACTTTTATATCAGTATTATCAGTTATAAATTTTATAAATTCTTGTTTTCTATCATCTTCATTTTTTACATTAAGAGAGTTAACTAGACTCATTATATTTATCTCTTCAAAAACATTTACTTTTTCAAGTTGATTTCTGTTATTTATATATTTCAAATATTTTTCATAATCATCAATTATATCATTTTGTATAGGGTATTTAGTAAAAAGTTTATTTAAAATAGTCATAAAAAAACCAAATATTGGTATACACAATGCAAAATAGTTAAAAAAAGTAGTATCTTCATTTAATAAATTAGAAACTAAAATATAGATAAAATATAAAAGTAGATGTATTAATAGATAAATTTGTATATCATAATAAAAAAAATAAAATGCATCAATAGTAAATTTTATATCTAATAAAAAAAATATAGCAAGTAAAATAGTATATAACATATAATCACCTAATTTTCTAATTCGATTACAACATCATTAGAAGTAGATGTTATTAAATAAAGATAGTATTCATCATTTGAAAATAATAATTTATAGTTTCCACCAGTAATTGATTTTATTTTTTTATAATTTTTAAAATAATGATGTACAGGAAATACGGCCATTTTATAATTTAGAAAAATTTTATTGTTTTCTTGTTTTGAATAAACCTTTAATTGTTTATTAGACTTATAACTATTATAAAATTCTATTGTAGTCATAGGTCTTAAAAAAGAAAATGATTTATGAACATCATTTAAAAGTAAAGAGAAATTTTTATACAATTCTCTCCAAGTCATATTTTTAGAACGTTCTTTAGATAATAAATCATCGGGATGAATAAAATGATTAAAATATCCAAATTGAGCAATTACATTGTATATATTCCATAATTGAGAATTATCATAAATATATCCAGAGCTTATTCTAGGTAGATTATAGACACCATTAACTATTTTATTTGGTCCAAATTCTTGTAAAAGAACACCTTTTTCTTGTGAAGCAATGTAAAGTCCAGCATATACCTTTATTTCTGGAAATACATTTTTGATTGCTTTTTGTCCTTTAATTCCTATAATATTTGAAGGGGGAACATATGAATAAATAGGTATTTTACCGTATATTGAATAAATTAAGTCTTTAAGTTTTCTAAGTGATTCTTCCATTTTTTCTTGTGAAGGCCACGGATTGTATCCATAATCTTTAAAGTTCATTTCAGTATCTGTAGCTAATGAATTGTGATTGTAACCATGTATACCAAGTTCACTATTAAATTCTAAAAGTTTTCTTCCTAAATAATTTATATCATTTATATCACTTTCATAAAAATCAGGGAAATTATTTACATCTAAATTATATTGTCCTATAATAAATGCTGTAGGTTTAAAGTTATATTTTTTAAATAAATTAAATACATCAGATAATCAAATATTTTTAAAAAATACACTATTATCTATCCCATATTCTTTAAAAATTATGTCATCTTTTCCTTGTTTTATTGGAGCTGGGAAATCATCAATATGTATAAGTTTTGCATTAAATATAAAGGGTAAAAAATTATTATTTATAGAGGTAATCAATTGAAGCATTAATCCACGGTTTAATTTGTCTTGAAAAAGGCTAGAATTAACAAATAAAATTTTACTTTTATTATATTTATTTATCCAAATAATAGGATTATTTTCTGCAGTCTCTGCTATTATATCAATATTTGAATTAAAATCATTTTTTGTTATATTTAAAAGTGAATGTAAAATAACATCCGAATTCAAAGAGATATCACTTAATTTTGGAAATATATTTTTTTTGAATTTTATTCCATTTTTTATATTATATTTATAAATTTTTGGTTTTATACCAATAAATTCTTGTATATTTTTTTTGCTGGTTCTAATTAAAAACCCAATATTTACTCCAATATTAGTTAAATTTCTAAGATTTTTTTTAGAGATGTTAATTTTTTCTGTTGTTATTAATAATAGATCATTTTTCTTAATTTTTGGGAGTGGATCATTTATTTCTATGTTGATATACTCAATTTTTGCTTGTTTTAATACTGTTATTAAATTATAATAAACACTATTAATATCAGTATTATTTTTATTAAATAAAATATATATTTTATCATAGTTTTTCAATTTAGATTTACTAGAAGAATAAGAAAAATTATTTTGAGTTTTAGGCTGTTTTACCTTAAACAAACTATTTGTATTTATTATACGAAATAATTGAATAGAAAAACCAGTAATAAAAATAGTAATAATTAATATTAAGACTTTATTTTTATTTTGCATGATATACCACCAATTCAGAATCTAATTTTGATTCTATTCTTTCTTTTATTATATCCAAATATTTTATATTAGTTGCAGGTAATAAAATAGAAATTATTTTTTTATCTTCATCATATCCTAAAATATCCACATCTCGTATTACTTTTCTAAATTTTTCTTCAATTTCAAGTATAGAAAAATTTAAATTATTTTTACATTCTAAAATAATATAATTTAAATTATATTTAATTTTTCTTTCTTCTTCTAATAATACTCTTTTATTAAAATATTCTTTTTTATAAATTTTAGTGTTTTTATAATATTTTTCTATTTTTACCTTTCCTTCTGATGCAAGTTTATAGTTTTCTGCTTTTTCTAAAGCATTATTTGTCCAATCAATTATTATTTTAAATAGATTAAAAGTATATTCCGTTGTATATTCAAAATCCAATTCTTCTATATTTATTATTCCTAGAATTTCATTTCCTGCTATAATTGGCGCACTCATAATAGGAGTATCATTATTGTTATTAGAAATTTTATAATAAGATCTATTCTCTATAATGTTTTTTAAATAAGAAAATTTTTCATGTTTGATATCAATAGATGAAGGCAAAGTAAAATTATTACCGTAACGTATTTTTAATCTAAGAAAATTTTTATAATTATTTAATGTATAATATGAGACAGTTTTAGCTTTTAGAAATTTTATAATAACACCTATTATCTCTGTGAAAACTTCTTCTGAATCGAGTTTTTCCATTGAATTAGCTATTTCATAAAGAGAAAAAATACTTTCTTCTGATGTTATAATTTGTTTTTTCAATTCTTTTTTTATAAATTCGTTTTTATCAAATGTATCACGTAATTTATCATAATTCTCTTCTAAAATTTCAATTTTTTTTGTTAAAGTATTTATTTTGTCTGTATGATCATCTTTTACTTTACCAATAAAAATACCTGTAATATAAAACATTAACAAAAATTTATAATGAGAAAAATCATTAAAGAAAATAATAATATCTTTGTCTAATAAATAATAACTAAAAATAAAAAATCCACTTGCAATAGTACTTGAGATTAATGTTAGATAATTTCCATATCGAATAGCAATTAATGCAATAATTATTATATAGGGATGAATATTTAAATTAATAAATGTTTCTTTAAATGGTGAAAAATAAAAGTAATAAGTAAAAATACCTCCAAAAAGAATAATTGATTCAACTATAAGGAATATAATTTTTTTTATAATATTATTTTTTTCAGAATTAATTTCTATATTTTTGTATTTGATATTACCAATTGAAATTGATTTTATTTTTTTCATTTAAAACTTTTTGAGTGTTTTTGTCATAAGAAAAAATAAACATTGAACTAATAAATAGATTATTTATATTTTTGTCATTTATTTTTAAATTGTTTAAAATGATATTTTTAAGATGGAAAAATTTTTTTTCATATAAGATGTCTCCTTAAGCTATAGGTTATTATATTAATATACTAAAGTCTTTTAATTATTATATTTGATAAAATAGTATAAATCAAGTATAATATTATATTATAAACTAGTATAATATTATATTATAAACTGTTGATATTAAGAAAATATTAAAAAAGGAGATTTATTTTGGAAGAAATTATAATATATACAGATGGAGCATGTGCAAATAATCAAGAAAAAGAAAATACTGGTGGTTATGGTGCTGTATTGATGTATAAAGGTAAAATAAAAGAAATATTTGGTGGATATAAAAATACTACAAATAATAGAATGGAATTAATGGCGGTAATAGAAGCATTAAAACAATTAAAAAGAAAAGATATTCCAATAAAAGTATATTCAGATAGTAGTTATGTGGTAAACGGAATAAACATATGGATACATGATTGGATAAAAAAAGGAAAAATTAAAAAAAATTATGATTTATGGATGAAATTATATAATTTAAAAAAAGGTTTTAAAAAAATAGAATTTTTTCATGTAAAAGGACATAACGGAGATAGATATAATGAGATAGCAGATAGATTAGCTGTAAAAGGGAGTCAAATGTATGATTTGTTAGTTGATGAAAAAAATCTTGACTAATTTCACAAAAAGTTGTATTATTTTTATAATATAATTTTAAAATTTAATAAATTCTTATCAAGAGAAGCGGAGGGAACGGCCCTTAGATGCTTCAGCAACCTACCATTTAAGGTGTGGTGCTAATTCCGGGAATTATTGATTAAAAGTTTAAATCAAAAAATTCGAAGATGAGAGGTAGTTTATTTAGTAAAACTCTTTCATACTCGAAAGAGTTTTTTTATTAAAAATTATATATAAAAATAGGTGTACTTGTGCATAACAAGGAAGTTGGTGAGAATCCAGCACAGCCCCCGCTACTGTATTGTGGACGAAACCTTAAAAAAGTCACTGGAAGAGATTCTGGGAAGACAAGGGAGTAGGATGAAGCTAAGTCAGGAGACTTACCTATTTTAAAATTCTTCGGAGGGAAGGTGATATAATGAGGTTATTTTATGACGGTTCCTATTAATAACACTAAGATTTAAAGTTGTAATTTCAATGAAATAAAAATTAATAGGAGGAAAATTATGTATAAAACATCAGTGATAGGATTTCCTAGAATTGGAGAAAATAGAGAATTAAAAAAAATAGTAGAAAATTTTTTAAAAAAAGAAATAACAAAAAACGAATTATTAAAAGAAAGTAGTAATATCAGAAAAAAACATCTAAATATTTTAAAAGAAAATAGTATAGATTATATAACTATTAATGATTTTTCATTATATGATAATTTTTTAGATACGATATGTCTTTTAGGTGCGATACCCAAAAGATATAACGAATTAGAATTAGATGAATTAGATACTTATTTTGCAATGGCTAAAGGATATCAAAAAAATGATAAAGATGTAAAAGCACTTGCGATGAAAAAATGGTTTAATACAAATTATCACTATTTAGTACCAGAATTAGATAAAAATATTAGCTTTAATTTAAATCTAAAAAAAATATTAAGTGAATATAAAGAAGCAAAAGATTTAGAAATTACTCCTAAAATTTCTATAATTGGTCCTTATACTTTTTTAAAATTATCTAATATAAAAGAGGGAGATTTGGAAGATTATATTAATGATATCAAAGAAATTTATATAGAACTTATTCAAAATTTAAATAAACTTGATATTAGTTATATTCAGATTGAAGAACCAATTTTAGTAACAGACTTAAATAATAAAGATATTATTAATTTTGAAAATATATATAAGGAAATATTGAATGTAAAAGAGAAAAAAATATTACTTCAAACATATTTTGGTGATATTAGAGATATTTATGAAAATATCATTAAATTAGATTTTGATGCGATTGGTCTTGATCTAATTGATGGAGAATATAATTTTGAGCTTATAGAAAAATATGGAATAAATAATAAAGAGATATTTGCAGGGATTGTAAATGGGAAAAATATTTTTATAAATGATTATAAAAAAAGTATAGAAATTATAGATAGATTAGGAATAGAAAATTTAGTTTTATCGTCTTCTTGTTCTTTACTTCATTTACCATTTACAATAAAAAATGAAACTAGTTTAGATGAAAAATATAAAATTCTTTTATCATTTGCTGTAGAAAAATTAATAGAACTTAGAGAGCTAAAAAATATATTAGAATTTGAAGATTTTGAAAATCATAATAAATACAATGAAAATCAAAAAAAAATAAAATCAAAACAAAATTTAACAGAATTTTTAAATAATGAAGTAAAAGAAAAAGTTAAAAATTTAAAAGAAGAGGATTTTTATAGAAAAGAAAAATTTGATGAAAGAATAAAATTACAAAAAAAATATTTAAATTTACCAAAACTACCAACAACAACAATTGGTTCTTTTCCACAAACGTTGGAAGTTAGAAAAATAAGAAACAAATACAGAAAAAATGAGATAACAAAAAATAAATATAATGAATTTATTTATTCTAAAATAGAAGAAGTAATAAAATTACAAGAAAACTTAGAAATTGATGTGTTAGTACATGGTGAATTTGAAAGAACTGATATGGTAGAATATTTTGGTGAAAATTTTGAAGGTTTTTTAATAACTAAAAATGGTTGGGTACAATCATACGGTACTAGATGTGTAAAACCACCAGTAATATTTGGAGATATATCTAGAAAAGATAGTTTTACAGTGGAATATATAAAATATGCTCAAGAATTAACAAATAAGTATGTAAAAGGGATGCTTACAGGTCCGATAACGATTATAAATTGGTCATTTGTAAGAGAAGATTTATCAATTAGAGATATCGCTTATCAAATTGCTTTGGCGCTTCAAGATGAAGTTCTTGATCTTGAAAAATCTGGTATTAAAGTGATACAAATAGATGAAGCTGCACTTAGAGAAAAATTACCATTAAGAAAAGAAAATTGGAAAGAATATTTAGATATTGCAATAAAAGCTTTTCGGCTCACAAATAGTAAAGTAAAAGCAGATACTCAAATACATACACATATGTGTTATAGTGAATTTAAAGATATAATTAATGAGATAAAAGAATTAGATGCAGATGTTATTACAATTGAAGCAGCTAAATCAGATCTTTCCATGATAGATATATTGAATGAAAATAATTATGATAAAGAAGTAGGGCCTGGTGTTTATGATATACATTCACCAAGAATACCAAGCGTAGAAGAGTTTGAAACTGTTATAAATGAATTAACTAAGAAAATAGAAATAGAAAAATTATGGATTAATCCAGATTGTGGTCTTAAAACTCGAGGTAATAAAGAAACAATAGAAAGTTTAAGAAATATGGTAGTAGCAACAAAAAATATACGTAAAAATTTATAAAAAATCTTATTTTAAAAGCCCCTTATTTTGGGGGCTTTATTGTTTTTCTATTGATATAATTTGATTTTATTTTTTCTTGTTTAATTTTTGATTTATCATCTAAATAGATAAAGGTTATTAAAGAATTAACGGCTTTTATAGCTAGTTCACCTATTGGTCTTGAAATAGTAGACAAACCACCAAGTAATATTTCAGCAAAAGAATGATTATCAAAACCTATAATGGAAATATCTTGTGGAATATTAAAATTTTTTTCTTTAAAATATTCAATAGCTTTTACAGCCATTAAATCATTAGCAATAAAAATAGCTGTTGGCATATTATTTTTATTTTTTTCGTAAAGTTCTTTAGCTGCATTATAACCTGATTTTAGAGAAAAATCACCTTCAATAATATAATTTTTATTTAATTTAATTCCATTATCGATTAAACAATCTTTAAAAGCACGTAATCTTTCTCTAGCATCAAATTTTTTTAAATTTCCTGTAATGTGAGCAATTTTTTTATGACCAGCTTTTATTAATTCTTGTGTAGCAGTATAAGCTCCTTCATAATTTTCAGAATAAATATGAATAATATTATCATATTCACCATCTAAATATTCATCTATAAATACAGTTTTTATTTTAGAACTAATTATTTTACCAAGTATTTCTTTATCAGTTTCTCCACCAACAATTATAGCACCGCTAATAATATCTGATTTTATTAATTTGTCAAATTTATTTTTTTTAGACTGGCTATTTATAACGGATATAAGAATATTGAAATCATTATTTTCGGCAGCATCAGTAACATAGCTTATAAGTTCTGATAAATAAGGAGAATCATGAATAGAATACATCGGATTATTTGGATCAATATTCTTATTATAAAATTTATCAAAAATAAAAAGACCAATTATATTATTTTTTTTACCTGCTAAAGTTCTAGCAATAGAATTTGGGGTATAGCCATATTTATCAATAACAGCTTGTACTTTTTGTTTTGTTTTCTCGGGAATGTTAGGATAATTATTGATTACACGAGAAACAGTACTTCTAGAGACCCCAGCTAATTTAGCAATATCTTCACTTTTCATAGCAACCTCCGTTAAACGCGTGTTTATAAATATAATAAGAGATATCAAATAATTTGTCAATACTAAAAAGAAAAGTTATAAAAAAACAATGTAAGTTTAAGATTTTTATTTTTTTAAAATTTCAAAATAAAAAATTGTATTAATTGTTTTGAAATGGTAAAAAAAAACAAAAAATAGACATGATATAAAAAATGATGTATAATCGACTTAATAAAATTAAAATTTTTATAGGAGATTATATGTTTAAAAAATTTTTTTGTTTTATAATTCTTTTAGTTTTTAGTAATTGCAATAAAATAATAGATAATACTGAAGATAAATCATTAAGAAAATATGCTAAGAATTCTAATATTTTAATAGGAACAGCTATAGAAAGTATTCAACTTGAAGATATAAAATTTGCAGAGACATTAAAAAGAGAATTTAATTATATTACTCCAGAAAATAGTATGAAATGGGGATTTATTCATTCTAAAAGATATGAATTTGATTTTGATAGGGCAGATAAAATAGTAGATTTTGCGTTAAAAAATAATATGAAAGTAAGAGGTCATACTTTAATATGGCATATTGAAAATCCTGAGTGGTTATTAAAACTTGAAAATGATACATCTGTTAATTTTGAAAATATCCTTGCATATCATATAAAAACAGTTGTAAAACATTATAAAGGAAAAGTATATGCTTGGGATGTTATAAATGAAGCATTGGAATATAATAGATATAAAGAAACTTTTTGGTATAAAAATATTGGTGAAGATTATATTGAAAAAGCTTTAAAATGGACTCATAAGGAAGATCCAAATGCAAAACTTTTTATAAATGATAATATGATAGAGGAAATAAATCCAAAATCAGATTTTTTATATGAATTAGTAAATAATCTATTATCTAAAAATGTTCCTTTAGATGGAATAGGATTTCAATTTCATTTAAAATTAAATAATTCTTTAGATATGGAAAGTGTTGAGAAAAATATTAAACGATTTTTAGAATTAGGATTAGAAATAAATTTTACTGAAGTAGATATAGAAACTGAGGGAGAATTAACAGAAGAGAAATTAGAAAAGCAAGCAACAATTTATAAAAAATTAATGATATTAGTAAAAAAATATGATAAAGTAACAGCATTTACAACTTGGGGATTAAGTGATAAGTATTCATGGATTGTAAGAGAGTATGATAACAAAAATCCTGGCCTTATTTTTGATGAAGAATTTAATCCAAAACTAGCATATTATAAAATAAAAGAAATATTACAATTACCATAAAAAATTTTAAAATTATGATAAAGAAAGATCATAATTTAAAAATTTTTTTATTTATTGACAAATAGAGTATTAAAAATATACAATATAACATAGTATAAACAAAATAAAAATGGAGTGATTAAAATATATAATATTTCTGAGGAATTAAATCCAAAAAAGGCATTAATAGTAGGAGTAGAACTATTTAAAGAAAAAAATAATATTTCTATTGATGATTCATTAAATGAATTAAAAGAATTAGCCAATGCTATAGGTTATGAAGTAGTACAAATTATAAAACAATCAAAATCAAAAATAGAAAGTGCAACATATTTAGGAACAGGAAAAATACAAGAAATAAATCTTTTAGTAGATAGATATGATATAGATATTGTTATTTTTGATGAAGAATTATCTGGAATTCAAATAAGAAACCTTGAAAAAATAGTAAAAACTGATATTTTAGATAGAACAGGACTTATATTAAATATTTTTGCTGATAGAGCAAAATCAAAAGAAGGTAAACTACAAATAGAATTAGCCAAATTAAAGTATCAGCTACCAAGACTTATTGGATGGGGAAAAATGCTTTCAAGAACAGGTGCTGGGATAGGAACCAGAGGTCTTGGAGAATCAAAATTAGAATTAGATAGAAGGTATATTTCAAAAAAAATAAGTGATCTTGAAAAACAATTGAAAGAAGTAAAAAAACATAGAGAAATACAAAGAGCAAAAAGGAAAAGGAATTCTATTCCTACTGTAGCACTTGTAGGATATACGAATTCTGGAAAATCTACTCTTTTAAATTATTTTATGAAGTTAGATAATAATCATATTGAAAGAACCGAATCATTTGCAAAAGATATGTTATTTGCGACTCTTGATCCATTTCATAAACTAATAAAATTAGAAGGGAATTTAGAATTTTTATTAATTGATACAGTTGGTTTTGTGAGTAAATTACCTCATTTTTTAGTAGAAGCTTTTAAATCAACGCTTGAAGAGATAACAGAAGCAGATCTTTTAATATATGTACTAGATATATCGCGTAAAGATTATAAACATCAATTAAAAGTCACGAAAGATGTAATAAAAGAGTTAAATGCAGAAGATAAAACTTATATAACAGTTTATAATAAAATTGATAAATTATCTCAAGATGAATTAAAAAAAATTGTTATTCCAATGGAAAATTCAATTGAAATATCTGCATTAAGAGGAGATGGATTAGAAGAGCTAATTAAAAAAATAGAAATTAATTTATTTGAAGATGAGAAAAAAGTTGATATGCAAATTCCATTTATTAAAGGTAGCATAATATCATATATACTTGAAAATAGTAGAGTAATTTCAAAGGAATATAATGAAAATGGGATATTAATAACAACTTTTTTAAATAAAAAAGATTATAATAAATATAAAAAATTTATTATTAAATAAACTATTGACAGTAATTAAAAAACAATATAAAATTATTTTGAGAATCAAAATTTTATAATCTCTATAAAATGGTTTGAAATATTATAATAAAAAAGGGGTGGATTATATGATAAAAAAAATTTTAATAATATTAAATTTTATACTTATTTCAACTTTAGTATTTTCAAGTACAGATAAATTAAAAATTTATACAAGTATTTTACCACAAAAATATTTTGTTGAAAAAATAGGTGGTGATAAAGTTATAGTTGATTCTCTTGTAAAAAAAGGAATGAGTCCAGAAACATTTAAACCAACAACAAAGGATATTATAGCATTAAGTCAAAGTAAGATTTATTTTACAATTGGCTTAGAATTTGAAGAGAAATTTAAAAATAAATTAATTAAAACTATTAAAGATTTAATAATAGTAGATATATCTAAAGATATAAAGAAAAGAAAATTCAAATCAGAAGCTGGTGAACATCATCGAGGTATAGAAGATCCTCATATATGGATGTCACCTATATTAGTAAAACAGGAAGTAAAACATATATATAATACTTTAATACAATATGATACTAATAACAAAGAATATTATACTAAAAACTATATAAAATTTTTAAATGAATTAGATGAATTAAATAATTTTGTGAAATCAAAATTAGATAAATATAATGGTAAAGTAATATTAGTATATCATCCTTCTTTTGGATATTTTACAGATGAATATGGCTTAATTCAAAATTCCATTGAAGTAGAAGGAAAAGAACCAACTTCAAGAGAGCTTTTTAATATAATAAACCAAACTAAGAAATATAAAATAAATACAATATTTACTCAACCAGAATTTTCACTAAAAAGTGCTAAAATAATCGCAAATGCTATAAATGGAAAAATGGAAGTTATCAATCCTTTAGAATATGATTATATAAATAATATAAAAAATATAACTCTAAAAATAGAGGAGAGTTTAAAATGAAAAATATTGTAGTAGAGTTTAGAAATGTTAGTTTTTCATATGAAAAAGAAAGGGTATTGCAAAATTTAAATTTTAAAATATACGAAAATGAAATGGTAACAATAGTAGGGCCTAACGGTGGGGGAAAAACAACTCTTATAAAATTAATTTCAGGACTACTTATTCCGGATTTTGGAGATATTTTCTTATCTACTTCAAATATTGGATATGTATCTCAACATTCTGATTTAGATAATAAATTTCCAATTTCTGTATTTGAAACAGTTTTATTAGGAAGAGTAAAAAATTTTGGACTTATAAAAAAAGAAGATAAAGAAAAAACTATAGAAGCATTAAGAGAGGTTGGACTTGAGAAAATAAAAAACAAATCTTTTAATAGTTTATCTGGTGGTCAAAAACAACGTGTTTTAATAGCTAGAGCATTAGCAACAGAAGCAAAAATACTTCTTTTAGATGAACCAACATCAAATATTGATGTTGAAATTGGAAAAAATTTAAATTCACTTTTAAAAAAATTAAAAGAGAAAATGACAATAATTCTTATTACTCATGATACATCTTTTGTATCAAATATAACTGATAGAGTTTTTTGTATAAATAAACATTTTAAAGAGCATCCTCTTGATGTAAATATTGATAATATTATAAAGTCATCATATGATAATGATGTAGCATTAGTTCGACATGATGTAAATATAAAAGAAACAGGAGGAGAAAATGAACTTTATTGATATACTTATGAGTCCAGATATTCCTTTTTTACGTTATGCTTTTATTATAGCTATTATCGTAAGTATAAGTCTTGGAATATCAGGAAGTATTGTAGTAGTTAAAAATATGAGTTATGTAGCGGGTGCTATAAGCCATGCTATTCTTGGTGGAATAGGAATAGCACTTTATTTAGAGATAGCGCTTAATATAAAATATATAAATCCTACAATAGGAGCTCTTGTATTTGCTATTTTATCGGCATATATTATAAATTATGCTATTACAAAAGGTAAAGAACGAAAAGATACGATAATTGGTATAATTTGGTCAGTAGGAATGTCTGTAGGTGTATTATTTATATCAATTACACCTGGATATGTAGATCCAATGAATTATTTATTTGGGAATATTTTACTTATAAATAAATCAGATATTTTTTTAATTTTAGGATTAAATATACTTATATTAATATTTTTATACTTTTTTTATCATCAAATTTTATTAGTAATGTTTGATGAAGAATTTGCAAAAACTAGAGGAATAGATACAGAAAAAATACAACTTCTTATGATGATATTTATAGCTATTACAGTTCTTATGCTTGTAAGAATAATAGGTATATTAATGGTTATAGCATTACTTACTATTCCACCAGCAATAGTACAAAATGATAATAATAGCTTAAAAAAGTTAATTATAAAATCTATATTTATAAATATGATTGTATTAGTTATAGGTATATTTCTTAGTTTTTATTTAAATGTATCTGTTAGTGTAATAACTGTACTTTTACTTGGGATATTATATATAATTAGATTAAAATAAAACCTAGAAATTTTTAAAATTTCTAGGTTTTATTTTTATTTATTTATTTTTATATCTCTATCAATTATTATTTGTTTTACTTTTTCGAGATCTTCTCTTGTATCAACACCATGTATTTCACATGTAGTTTCTAAAACTTTTATTTTATAACCATTTTCTAGTGCTCTGAGTTGTTCTAGTGATTCTGATTTTTCAAGGGGAGTTTGTTCCATTTTAGCATAACGGAGTAAAAATTCCCTGTTATATGCATAGATACCAATATGTTTATAATAGTTATCTATGTCAAGATGTCTTGGAAAAGGAATTATACTTCTTGAAAAATAGATAGCATAATCATTTTTATCACAAATAACTTTTACAAAATTTTCATTTTTAACATTTTTAAAATCTATAATTTTATGTTTTAAAGTAGCCATTTTTAATTCATTTTCATTTTTAAAAGCATTTATTAAAGAGTTAATCATCTCTTTTTCAATTATAGGTTCATCACCTTGTATATTAATTATTACGTTATAATCACTATATTTTTCAGCTATTTCAGCTATTCTATCAGTACCAGTATTATGTTTAGTTGATGTCATTTCTACTTTACCACCAAATTTAGTTACAGTATTGTATATTCTAGAATCATCTGTTGCTACAATTACTTCATCTAAATTAGATAATTTAGCTTTTTTATATACCCATTCGATCATAGGATGACCATGAATATCAGCTAAAGGTTTCCCTTCAAACCGAGTAGAACCGTATCTAGCAGGTATAACACCTAAAAATTTCATAACTTACCTCCATCTTTTATGTAGCCACATCCATTGTTCAGGATATTCTCTAATAATATTTTCATATTCTTTTATTATTCTTTTCATATTTAATATTATATCTTTTTCTAAATTACCAGTTTTAAATAAAATAAATTCTTTTTTTATATGAATAGTAGATGTATTATCTTCATTTAAAGTATTAAAAAATAACACAATAGGAGCATTATATTTTAGAGCAATAGTAATAGCACCTGTTGACATACGAGTAGGTTTACCAAAAAAATCTAATTCTATTCCTCCACTATCATAATGATCAGAAAAAAGAGATATTAAATTCTTATTTTTGATTGCTTTAATTAATTCTCTTATTGTTGTTTTACCTTTGTATATTAAATTAATTCCAGTTTTTCTTCTATTATTATTTATGAAATCATCTAAATAGGGGTTTTTTTGCCGTCTTATTACATCATATGTTTTATAATATTTTGCTAATTTTAAATTAGCCTCAATATTTCCCATATGTAGTCCAACTAAGATAACTCCTTTATTTTTATTATATATATCGTCTAAAAGTTTTTTGTTTTTTATTTTAACTTTATCAGTTTCTATTATATTAGGAGTCCAAAATCCAGCTAGAAAAGTTTTTCCTATAATTTCAAAAGATTTTTTAGCTATTTTTTCAAGTTCTTCTTCAGATTTTTCAGGAAAAGCAATTTTCAAGTTTTTATAAGTTATTTCTCTTCTACTATTAATATATTTATATGCAAGCTTTCCTAAAAATCCACCAAAATTATATCTAGAATTTTCAGGAAAAAGCATTAATAGTTTATATAATAACTTAATAATAATAATTTCAAATTTATGTACCAAAGATTATCACCTCATATTTTTTTATTAAATGATATCATACTATATGAAATATATCAATAAAAATTACTATATTACTTGTAATCATTGGATAAATAAAGTATAATTTAAAGAGAATAACTGCTTAATAATTTTTATTAAATAAAAATATATATAATAAAAAAATTTAAACTACTAAAATTAATAAAGAATTAGAATTTTAGGACAAACTAAAAAAAAATAAATACTAGAAAGGAGTAGATGAATGAAAAAAATATTATTATTTATCACTTTTTTAATTTTAACAATATCATGTAGTAATACTCAAAAATCATTTAAAACAAAAATTGATGAGAAAGTAAAAACAACTGAGAATTTAGATATAATTGATTTAGGCATAAAAGAGGTTAAAAAAAGTGAAAATAGCTATTGGTATGATAATTTTTCAGCATTTAGAGAAAGTTATAAAAAATTCAAAATAAATTCTGATTTATTTTTAGGAATAGGTGGAATATACCTTACACAAGAAAAAGCATTAGAAAGTGCGAAAAAAAATGGTGAAGAAAATATAAAAAATTCATTATCTGTGAGTGGATTAACAAAAGAAAATTTTGGTAATATAATTGATACAGTATTAGAAGTACATAATGTTAAATATAAAGGAGAAGAGGTTTTAGGGTATAAATATACAATTTTATTAGAAGTAAATAAAGTTAGTGCTGTACAAAAAGTTGAAGAAAGAACAAAATTAATACAAGAAAGTAAAAAAGCTTTAACTGAAAAAGAAAAAAAAGCTTTGGAATATGAAAATAAAGGAGACATTAGTTTAAAAGAAAAAAATTATTTAAAAGCAATTATAAATTATAAAAATGCTAAAGCAATATATGCAGAGATAGAAAATGATGAACAAGAAAAGAAAATTGATGAAAAAATAGCACTTGTAAATCAAATTAAGCTAAAAGAAAAAGAAGAATATGAGAAAGAACAACTTGAATATAAAAAACAGATAAATAAATTAGAACTTTTAACAAATCCAAATAAATTTGATTTGATTAGATTAAAAGATTTATATTTAAAAACAAGACAGATAAAACAAGCTGAAGAAATAGAAAAAAAGATTCAAGACATAATAGAAAAAGAAGAGGTTTTAATTAAAAAAAATGAAATTAGAAATTATATAAAATCTTTTACAAAAGATGGATATTATGAAAGTAATTATATTGTATATTTTGATAATTATAAAAAATATTTTGATGATAATATTTTAAATAAAAAATTATTAAAAAGTGAAATAGAAAAAGAGATATTAGAAGATAACTTAGCGATTGTATTTCCTAAATCAATATCTAATACGAAAAATTTAGATATTTTTATTGATGAATTATCATATAAATATAACAAATCTCCTTCTGCATATGAATCAGACGATAGAATAAATGATTATTCGATATATAAATATAAAACGTGGAATATAATAAAAGTAGAAAATTTAAAAATAATAACAGAAAAGGGAAGGTATGGTTATAAAGCATTGTTTTCTGTAAGATATACATATTTTGATTTTAAAAATAATACAAAAAAAGAGGTTAATATACCATTAACTAGGTCAATATATACTGATTATACAACTGAAGAACAAGCTATATTAGAAGTTATAAAAAATTTACTTTCAAAATATTAAGGGGCTCGTATGAAAAAAATTATTCTTTTTTTTATAATCTATTTATTATCATTTGCTTCATTCGATAATTTGTTGAATACAGAATTAGAAAAAAATAGTGATGTAATAATAAAAAAATTATTAGAAGAAAAAAATAAAGGAAAAGAATTAGATGTTGGATTTTTTTCTAAAAATAAAAATAAGATTTCAGAAAAAATAATAACAAAATTAAAAGAAAAGTTAGTTTTAAAAAATAAAGATATAAATATTTTAAGTGAAAATTATGAAGAAGTAGATGAAATACTAAAAAAAGAAAATAATGATTTTTATGAAGATAAAAGAGTAGTAGGAATATTAAAAAAGACAAAATATGTAATAAATATAAAAATTAATGAATACACTATTAAAAATTATTTTTATCTTAAAAAAGATGAAAAAATTAATTTTGATATTGAAATAATAGATCTTAGCTCTAAAAAAACTATTTTTAATAAAAATAGTAATATAGAATTTAATAAAAAAGTAAAAAACTATAAGATATATCTATTGTCATTATTTTTATTTGTTTTTGGTTTACTTATATCATTTATAACTAAAAAATATTATACAATAAAAATAATGAGTATAACGGTATTTTTAATAATAATTTTAAATATTTATTATTTGATAATATAAAAACCCCCTTTAATTAGGGGATTTTTAATTAGAACTATTATTTAATAAAATATCATTTAAAACAAAATTCAGTTTATTGTCAATGAATTCAGTTTCTGTATTATCATCATAAATAATATTATCAGGAATTAATAAATAATAATTATTAATTCTTTCAACATATTTATAAGGAATAGAAATAATAATTTTACTTTTAGGTAATAAATAAATAATATTACTATTTATAGATTTTAGTTTAAGATTTTTCTTGCTATCTTCTCCTATTATAACAGCATTACAATATTTTTTTAAAAAAATAGAAAAATCTATTGAAGAATTTTCACTAAGAGTATTTTCTAATATATAAATTTTACCATTATATTTTTCATAATTTCTATTTATTTTATTGTTATTTTGCTGAATATAATGCTTATTTGAATTATTAAAAAATAAATTTTTTAAATTATAAAAATCATTATTTTTTTTATAATAAATATCATTAAAAGTATAATTATTTATTATATGTTCTTTGTAAAGTTTTTTAGTTTTTAAAAAATAATCCGTGTAAAAATATTTTGTATCTTTTATAAAATAAGATAATATATTAGTTATATTAGTATTGTCAAAATTATTACGAATATCAATAATTAAATTTTTTTTATATTTAAATTTTTCAAAATATTTATTAAAATTATTAATATCATAATCATAAAATTTTATATAAGCTATATCATTTGAAATTTCTTCGTAAGAAATACTGTTTTCATATTCTATAATATTTATTTTTTTTGGATTTAAAGTTATATTTCTTTCGATACCATTCAATTTATAAGTTATATTATAGCTATTAAAATCACCATAAAAATATTTAAAAAATAAGGAAAAATTATGATTGATTTCTAAAGAGCTATAAGGAAAAATTTTTGAATATGAACTAGATTCATAAATTGATAAATTTTTAAGTATTGTATCAATATCAATATTATTAATTTTAGTGATTTCTCCATTAAAAGGTAAATTTGAATTTATTGTTTTATTAATTATTTTTCCATTTATATTTTTTATATTTAAATTTAAGTAATTATTATTTAATAACTTATTTTCAATAAAAGTTGGGTGATTAATTTTTATATTATGGTCTTTTAAATTATGTCTAATTATATTTAGCGATTTATATAAATAAAAATAATCATTTTGAAAATTATTTAAAATATTATTCTTTAATTTTAAATATTCATTTTTAGATATATTATTTTCTAATAAAGGATAATTAGTTTCTAAAATTTTAGTAAATAAAATAAAATCATTTTTATAGCTACTCAAAGAATAAGAAAAATCAAAGTAAATAAACATGATTAAAATCAAAATAAATTTTTTCATTAATAAAAACCCCTTTAATAAAATTATATCTACATAATAGCATATTTTAATAATATAAATCAAATAAAAAAACTGCTAAAATTAGCAGTTTAAAAATCATTATTTTTTTCCAAGTGGAATAATATCTTTTTTTAGTGATTCATTAATAATTTGTCCAAATGCATCATAGATAGCTAATGCACCAGTTAATATTCCTTCGTAACCAGCAATAGTATGTAAAGTATGACTTCCTGTAAAATCAGATATAGCAAGTAAAACAAATAATATTGTTAAACTTAAAAATACAAATTGACTAATTTTTGCAGCATTAAGAGTAGCTATAAACATACCAAAAGTCATAATTCCCCACATTAATAAATACCATCCCATAGCAGTTGGAGATGCTTTAGGTAATCCTAATAAAGGAAGAGTCCATATAGCAACTAAAGTTAACCAAAATGCTCCATAAGAAATAAAAGCAATAGCTCCAAAAGTATTTCCTTTTTTACTTTCTAGTATACCTGCTATAAGTTGTGCTATTCCACCATAAAAAATACCCATTGCCATAATCATCACATTCAATTCAAAAAAACCTGCATTGTGTAAATTAAGTAATACAGTAGTTAATCCAAAACCTAATAACCCTAAAGGTGCTGGATTTGCAGTTGTGTCTTTAATTATTCTTTCCATTATTCCTCCCAATTTAAAATAAAATATAAAAAATACAGAAATTATTATAGCATAATGGACATTATAAGTAAACTTTTATTTTGTCTTTCACGTAAAAAATATAACGAAGATAATAAAACTATTTATTATTTATTATATCTATATCATTTTTTGTTTTTATTATATTAATCCCTTGTTCTTGTATCATTATTTCGTATTGTTTTCTGATTTTATTTTTTTCTTCTTTGGGAACTAATTCTTCATTATTTTTAGCTTTTAAATGAAGTTCTTTAAGTTTAGAGTCTACTTTTTTCCAATATTTATTATTACTACTTCTGCCTCTAGGAATAACAGAAATGATTTTATTTACAACCATTTTCATTTCAGGTTTTAATTCATGTTCAAATAATGTTGCAATACCGAGCTTTACAATTACTTGAGTTGTTACAGAATCACCAGCTTTTTTAAAAGCTTCTTTAACTTTTCCTTGTGATATATTATCGATACTATCTAAAGCTCCTTCGATATCAATATGTCTATTATTAATATTTATTACTTTTTGCCAAATAAATTTTTCAAAATTATAAAGACGAACATTTAAATAAATATATCTAGAATTGTAAAAAGGCAATGATTTTATTCCCATATCATAAATATCAATATATAACAAACCATCAACATCAAGTATTTCGCAAAGTTCTAAAGGATGAAATGCACTTAATAATGCGCCATCTGTTATTCCAGCATTTATAAGTCTTTCATTTGTAGTTTTTATATTTTGAATTAAATATCCTTTAGGATTTTGCTTTAAACTTTTATAGAGAAGGTTTCTTTGAACATATCCACCAAGAACATCATTAGAAAAATTATTAGCTGGTAAAATAGCAAGTCTAGCAGGTGGAGGACCACCATCTACCTGCATAATAAAAGTTTTTTTTGGTTCGCAAGATATAAAATTTATAATAATTAAAAGTATATAAAAAGTTTTTAAACTAGAATTTTTAATCATAAAATTCTCCAATTAAGTAATTTATTTTTTTAATCTTACAATGGCAGGAATGTGAAAGAGTTTTCCATTATAAGTACATTTTGAAGCATCATCACCTAAATAATCTGAGACAGTTGCTGTTCCTACATATTTTTCTTCATAGCCAAGAAGTTTTCCATCAAGTTCAATTGCTTCTCCTTGTTCATATACTTCAAGTTTAGCCCCAATTGGTAAGTTACTTTTTATTCCAGCATTTATATATATTTCTCTTGGATTAGCTTTTGCTACTCTTGCACTCCAAGGTCTCTTATCTACTGTTTTAACAAAAGAGTCTAATACATCAACTACAGCAGCTCTTAAAGCATCATTTTCTATACTTGAATTATAGCTATTTGTTTGTCCCATTCCAAGAGTAGTTTTAGAATTAGTACTACCAGAGCCTTCACCTACATCAGCTAATACCACTTCACCGGTTCTTACGTCAATAAGTCTTAAATCAAATGCTACTTCTATTGATTGGGATTTTTTATTTGAAACTAAGCCTTTTTTTCCAGATATGTTTACAGCATATTTAGTAACAGCACCAGTTACAATATAGTCAGCATCTAATAAATTTTGTTCACTGGCTATTTTACCTTGTCCAAGTCCTTCAGAAAAATTAATTTCTTGCATTATTTTATCTACAGAATCTCTTTCTAAAACTATAAACCTATTAGTTTGAGTAAGTTCAGTAGACAAAATATCACTTAATAATTCACCTACATTTCTTTTTTTAGCTAATGGAATAGCAGAGCTAAAAGTAGAAATAGCTATTTTAGTTTTAGGTACTATAGCTTCTTTTTCAGTTTTGTATTCACGTAATGTAGTTAAATTATCTTCTTTTTTTATTGTAGGACTATTACTACAAGAAATAATAGTTAGCAATAACATTAATGTTAATATAATTTTTTTCATATGAATTCCTCCTAAATAACTAAATTAAAATCCCTTATAATTCATTTAAAACTATTTTTAATATTTCTTCTTTTGATAAATCAGTATTAAATCCTGCTGCTTTTTGATGACCGCCACCATTAAATATTTTGGCTATTCTATTTACATCTTTTTCATTAGAACGAAAACTTCCTTTTATATCACCATTTTCTGTTTCTCTTAAAAATAAAGAAACTTCAGCTTTATCATAATCTCGAAGTGCTTCAACAATTCCTTCTGTATCTTCTTTTTTTCCATTATATTTTTTTAATGTTTTTTGAGATAAATAATAAAAACTAAGTTTTTTTTCTTCAAAAAATTCAAAATTATTTAAAGCTTCACCAAGAAGTTTTATTCGAGCATAACTTTTTTTATTAAAAAATTCTCTAACTACTTTTTCATTATCAAGACCAAGTTTTTTAAGCTCAGCGACTACCATTAAAGTATCATAGCTTACATTATTATATGCTAAATTACCTGTATCATTTACAATTCCCATATAAATAGATTCAGCAATATCAAGATCAATTTCTATATTTAATTTTTTTATAAAATTATATATTATTTCAGAAGTTGAAGAACTTTTAGGATCAACATAATTTAAATCTCCGTAATTTGTATTACTTATATGATGATCAATATTTATTAATGTAGTATTTGCAGTAATAAATTGCTTAATTTCATTACCAAGTCTATCAATAGAAGCACAATCTACAGCAATAACTGTGTCAAATTTATATTTTGTATTTATATATTTAGCTTTTTCAATAAGAATAGAATGAGTTAAAAAATTTGTAGTATCAGGTGCTTTATCTTGTAATATAAATCTAATTATTTTTTCGTTATCTTTATTTAATTTATTTATTGCTAAAGTTAGAGCTAAACCAGCACCTACACAATCTCCATCTGGATTTATATGACCAGTTATCATTATTCGGTTTGCAGAATTTATTTGAGCAATTATCTCTTTCAAAATGTTTCCTCCTTATATTATGATGAAATAATCTTAAAATTTTCTTTAAGTAAAAAAATTGTTGTAATTCCATTTCCTTTGATTAATTTTCCACTAAAACTCCCATCATATATTTCTCTATATCCACATGATGGACTTTTAGATTTTAAAATTGCTATTTCACAATTATTTTTATTAGCTATATCTAATGTTTTTCTAGCACCATTAATGAAATTAGTTGTTACATCTTTTCCTGTTTTATCAATCACTTTATTATTATTTTGTATTTCTGCGGGTGGTCTAGGTATTTTTAATTCTCCAAAAGTTTCAGGGCAGACTTGAAGAAAATCAAATTTTAATAGACGAGAATAAAGGTATCTATAATTATGACCACCATTATATTTACATCTATTTCCCATTAAACAAGAACTAATTAGTATTTTTTTTGGATAATTATATTTTTCTATATTTCCTTTAGCTTGTTTTATAAAAGGTATTATTTTATTTTTATTATCTATAATGTCAAGTAAAGGATATAATACAAAATTTCTTTTTTTGTATTCTTTATGAGGGATAGTGAGTTTATTAGTCTCAATTTTTAAATTTTCATAAAAAATTATATCAATATCGATATTTCGAGGCCCCCATTTAATTTCTCTTTTACGTCCCATTTTTTCTTCTTCTATTTTATTTATTTCTTTTAAAAGTTCAAAAGGGAGTAATGAAGTTTCTATTTTTATACAGCAATTAATAAAATTGTCTTGAGTTATATTACCATAAGGTTCTGTTTTATAAAAGTCAGAAATTTTTAATATTTTTGTATTTTTTAATTTAGAAATATATTCAAAAGCTTGAATAAGGTTATAAATAGGATTATCAAGATTTGACCCTAAGCTTAAATACACTACATTATTCATAATCTTTCTTCTCTCTTTCTAATGTAATAGATACATAATCAAATATTCCAGGAATTGGTGCATTTGGTTTTTTTATTTCAATAATGATTTTATTCATATTATATTTTTTAAAAAGTATTTTACATATATTTTCACCAAGTGCTTCAATTAGTTTATAATTCTTTTTTGTAGCGATGTTTACAATATCATTATATACGTAGCCATAATGGATAGTCTCTTCTAAATTATCATTTATTCCAGCTTTTTTTAATGAGGTATACATATCAATATTAATTATAAATTTTTGTCCTAAAACATTTTCTTCTTTTATAGCACCATGATACCCGTAAACAACTATATTTTTTATTGAAATTTTATCCATAAACACTCCATTCTAAAAAGGGGTAAAACCTTCACCAAGTACTTCATAAACTTCTGATATAATCACAAAAGCATTTGGATCAATTTGTTTTACATAATTTTTTAATTCATGTATTTCATTATTTTTTAAAACTGTCATTATGATTTTTTTATCTTTATTTGTATAAAGTCCATTTCCATATAATCCAGTGCCACCTCTATCAAAATCATGTAATATAAGATTTTTTATATCTTCATGATAATCACTTATAATATATATCATTTTTGAATAACTAACCCCTTCAAATATTTTGTTTATTGCAACAGCACCGGCATAAAGTGAAATTATAGCATAAAGTCCTTTTTCTATACCAAATACAGAACTACCAGCTAATAAAATCAAACCATCTATAAAAATAAATGAATAACCAAGAGGTATTTTGAAATATTTATTTATTATCTGAGCAACAATATCAGTTCCTCCAGTACTTCCACCAAACTTCATTATTAAACCTACACCAATTCCAGTAATAACTCCACCAAATATAGGTGCAATAAGTGCATTACTTGCTTTATCAAAATCAATAATATTATTAGCATTAGGAATAATAAATCTTAATAAATCAATATAGACAGATAAAAATACAGTTCCAAAAAAAGTTTTTACTCCATATGTTTTACCAAAAATTTTTAATCCTATTAAAAACAAGGGAATATTTAATGCTAACATTACTAAACCAACAGGTAAATTAAATGTATAATATAAAATTGTAGCGATACCAGATACACCACCAGAAACAATCTTGCCAGGAACTAAAAATAATCCAATTCCTATTGCTGAGATTACTAAACCAAAATTTATAAAAAAATAATCAACAAGTATATCCTTAAGTTTGTTTTTCAATTTATTCCTCCTCTTTATTTTTAAACCTTTTATTCATGATTTCTTGATTTTTTTCCATTTCAACTTCTTCAATTTCACGAAGTATTTTATTTTTTAAATGATATTCTTTCTTTGAATCATAACCAAGTTTTTTAGCACGAAGTTTCATAGTAGCTATTTCAACCATTGAAGCAGCATTTCTTCCAGAAGAAATATATAAATCAACTTTTTGAAAAGGTGTATCCATAATTGAAATAGTAGATTCTGTATAATCAGCTTTTGTTAAATACTCATCTTCTTTTAATTCTTTTAATTCTATAATAATATCTAATTTTTTAGATCTTCTAACAGCTCCAAGGCCATATAAAGTTTTTATATCAATTATCCCAAGGCCCCTAATTTCCATAAAATAAGGTACTTTATCTGCTCTTCCAACTACTCTACCGTCAGGATATTTTGTAAGCTTAACCATATCATCAGCTATTAATCTATGACCTCTATGGATAAGTTCAAGAGCAGTTTCACTCTTTCCTATTCCACTCTTACCTTTTAATAGAACTCCAAATCCATATACTTCAACCATAACGCCATGTAATGTAATTGAAGGAGCAAAATAAACTTCTAAATATTCTAGTAAATCTATATATAATTCAGAATATTGTTTAGATGAATAAAGAACAATCTGATTGTATTTATTTGCTATATCAAGGAAATATTTAGGAACATCTTCTATTCCGAGTAAAATAACTGCGGGAAAATCATAAGACATATATTTATCTAAAATATCAATTCTAATATTTTCATCAAGCATTTCTAAATATTTAAATTCAGAATCAGTAATTATCTGTAACTTATCCTCACCATTTTCTTCCATTAATTCATAAAAACCAGAAAATTCTAATGAAGGTTTATAAATATTTGTAGAAGTTATAAATCTGTTATTTAATTTATTTTCTCCAAGTATAATATCAAAATTAAATTTTTGTTGAAATTCTTCAATTGATAAAGCTTTAAAAAATCCCATATCATTATCTCCAATTCTTTTTTTTCTATTTTTTTTTATTAGTTTTTGTGTTTCTTCTAAGAAGTATTTTGCGGGGTTTTGGCCATTTTTTTTCATTCGCATATTCATCGCAGCAGTCTCTATAATTATAGCTAAATTTCTTCCTTTACGTACTGGGATAATAAGTTTTTCTATTTCAATACCTAATATATATTGAGTAGTAGAATCAATACCGAGTCTGTCATAAAACACAGAATCTGACCATTTTTCTAATTTTACAATTAGGTCAATTTTTTTTGAATTTCTTGTAGAGCCTATACCAAAAAATTCAACAATATTAATTTTTTCTACTTCACTAATATTTAAAAAATAATTTCTATTCAATCTTTTATTACTATAAGCATTTTCACCAATAATTTCATTTTCAGAAATTTTTTTTATATTTAAAAGACCATCAGTGATAAAACGATGATTTTTTTCTAACAATTCTATACAAGTCCCTACTATTGCATTTCTATCACCAGCAAATAAAATTCCCATTCCAAATATTTCTAAAAAAATAAATTTATTTACAACAATTTCAGGAGCTAATTCTTTTTGTAAAAATTTTCTTAAATCTTTTACAAAAAGTTCATAACTTGTATTTGTACGTAAAATAGCTTTATTATATTTTTTAGAAAGTTCATAAAAAAATGAATTTATTTTTAAATCTCCAGTAATAACAATACAAGGAAATGAATGAGAAAAATAATTTGGTAAACGTGTTTCTAATTCTTTGTGAGAAAGTCTATTTATATAGTTAATTTCTTCTACTCCAAATACATGAATAGAATTATCAACTTCTGTAGAATTTTCAAAGATAAATCCTGTTAATTCTGCACCGGGCTTATGTACAGCAGATAATACAATTTCTTTTGATAAATTTTCATTATAATTAATGACTTCTAAATTAAATGTCTCAATAATATTTTCTAAACTAACAACTTTTTCCATTTTAATACCTCATTTTTATTAATGGTTTAATTTCTGGGAAAGCTTTTATAACTTTTTTTTCTAAAAGCTCAGCGTCTTCTCTTGTTTTAAAATTACTTGAAATAACTATATTATAATTATTATTTAAAGGTGATTTTATAATAATAAAATTAGATATATTACTTAATTTTTTTTGCATTTCAATAGCATTTTCTTCAATAGAATAAGTTCCAATCTGTAAATAATAAGATTTTTTTAGTTTTTTTTCCGTATAATTTTTTTTAGAATTAAAAGTAGTATTTTTTATATTCGAGTAATATTTATTGTCTAAAAAGAAATTTTTTTTCCGTATAATTATTTTATTTTTTATTAATTCTAAATTTTTTTCTTTTACTTCTAAAAGAAGTTGATTTTTTTTAGAAATATAAACATATATTAGCAAAAAAAAAGTTATACTAATAATAATATATCTAATATTTTTTTTCATAATATAATCTCCATTAAATATTTTTTTTGAATTCTGAAATCAAATAAAACGAACCTGCTATCACAATAGCTTTTTTATTAAATTTTTTTGCTAAGTTAAAAGCTTCTTGAATATCTTCTTTATAATTAGAAAATTTAAAATGTTTTTTACCTTTATTATATAGGTCTTTAGCACTTAAGCCTCTATAATAATACTTGAGGCTAGTAAAAATAACAATATTGGTAAATTCACTAAATGTTTTTAATACAGTATCACTATCTTTATCTTCTAATATTGAAGTAATTAAAACAATATCATCTTTTTTAAGTATTTCAAGACAATTATTTTTTAATGCTAAAGCAGAATCTTCATTATGAGCACCATCTAAAATAATTAAAGGTGTTTTAGAAAATACTTCAAATCTTCCAGGCCAATATATATTTTTTACAGCATTTTGAATAAAAATATCATCTATATTTAAATATTTTAAAGCAGAATAGGCTAATATAAAATTATCACCTTGAAAAATTCCATAAAGTGATAAATTAAATTTTTTCTTGTTTATAGAAATATTAGTAAAAAATTTTTCTTTGTCAAGAGTAGTTGTATAATTAAATTTTTTATTAGCAATAATATAGTTATTTGTTCTTGATTTTACACAATCAAGCAAAACTTTTTGTTTATCTAAAATGACAACGGGAGAGTTTTTAATAATTCCACATTTTTCTTCTGCTATTTCTTCTAATGTGTTTCCTAAAATATTAATATGATCATAAGAAATGTTAGTTATTATAGAAAGAATTGGATTAACTACATTAGTAGCATCATATTTCCCACCAAGCCCCACTTCAGCAACCAAATAATCGATATTCATATCTTTAAAATATAAAAATGCCATAGCAGTAGTTACTTCAAAAAAAGTAGCTTTAATATCATTTTCTAAAATAATTTTTTTTATTTTCAAATAATATTTAGTGATATCTTCATCAGTTATTTCATTTTTATCTACTACAATTCTTTCATTAAAATTAATTATATGTGGCGAAGTATACTTACCTACAGAAAAACCAGCTTCAATTAAAGAATGTTCAATAATTGAAGCTGTAGAACCTTTTCCATTAGTACCAGCTATATGTATTATTTTATAAGAATCTTGAGGATTTTCACATTTTTTTAGTATTTGTTTTATATTATCTAATCCAAGTTTTATACCAAATTTTGTATATGAGTATAATTCATTTAAAATGTTATTCACCATTTATTTTCACCTATAATTTTTCAAGCATTTTTAATACTATCTCTTTAGAATGTTTTGCTGCTTTTTTTACAAAAGTGGGAAAATCAACTTTTGCATTGTGATCAGCTTTATCAGAAATAGCTCTAAGAATGACAAATGGAATATTAAACATATAACACACATGAGCAATTGAAGCACCTTCCATTTCAGCACATGATGCATTAAATGTTTCTTTTAGCCACTCTATTTTTTTAATAGAACTAATAAATTGATCACCACTTACAATAATTCCTTCTCTTACTTGTTTTTCTTTAAAAATATCTAAAGCGGCTTCTTTAGCTATTTTTCTTAAATTTTCATCAGCTGTAAATTCAGAAGTTTTCATTCTTGGAATAACACCAGGTTTTAAGCCAAAAGCAGTTACATCAAAGTCATGTTCGATTAATTTTGTAGAAATAACAATATCTCCAATTTCTATATCATTATCTACTCCACCAGCAACACCGGTAAATATTATTTTTTTTACTTTAAAATGATTAATTAATAAAGTAGCACATACTGCCGAATTTACCTTTCCAATACCACTTTCCACTAAAATAATTTTTTTATTATTTATAGTACCTTTGAAAAAAGTTATATTTGAAATTGTTTCTTCACTAAGGTTATTAATAATTTCTTTTAATTCAATTATCTCTTCGTGCATAGCACCGATTATTCCTATCACTTTCTATCACCTCGTAAAATATTTTGAATTTGAATAAAGTATATCATAAATATATATTAGATTGCAAAAGCTTCTTGTATATCAATCAACTCAAATTTATCTAAATAATCATCAATATTTTCTAAATTAACAATTCTAGTAGAATGAGTTATAAGCATTTTTTCAAATAAATTTCTAACAAATCTAGCATTTGCAAAATTTTTATCTTTTTCTTTAAAATGCTTAAATTGTTTTATTAGATAATCATAAGTAGTTTCATCTAGAGAATAGTAATTTTTATTACAAAAATAAGATAAAATTTTATATAAATCTTTTGAAGAATAATTGTGAAAATGAATAAATTTATTAAATCTTGATTCTAATCCTGGATTAGATTTTATAAAACGTTTCATTTCATTTTTATATCCTGCAACAATAACAATTAAATTCTTTCTATTATCTTCCATCTCTTTAAGTAATGTATTTATAGCTTCATGTCCATAATCCATTCCAGATTCTGAATATAAACTATATGCTTCATCAATAAAAAGTACTCCCCCAAGGGCTTCTTTAATTTTTTTCTTTACTTTTGGAGCTGTTTGCCCCACATATTCTCCAACTAAATCACTTCTATCCACCTCTACTAAATGACCATTTGATAAAATTCCTAGATTTTTATATATTTTAGCAATAAGTCTAGCAACAGTTGTTTTTCCAGTTCCAGGATTACCAGTAAAAACTAAATGAAGAGATAAATTTGGAATTATCATTCCTTTTTCTTTTCTCAAATTTTGTACTTTTATAAAGTTAATGAGTTTATTAACATCTTCTTTTACACTATCTAATCCAATTAATGAATTTAATTCTTCTAAAGGATCAAGTTTTTCAATTAATATATTTTTTTCAGGAGTTTTTTGGTTATTAATCCAAATACCTTCATAGATAATATTACCATTTTCATCAAATTCTTTACCTTGTCCATGTTTAAAACCATTAATCCATTCACCATCATAAATAAGTTTACCATTTATATATTCTTTACCTTTACCATTTTTTAAACCATTACTATATTGACCTTCATAAATAATATTACCATTTTCATCAAATTTTTTACCAAATCCATGAGGTAAGTTATTAATCCATTCACCTTCGTATTGAATTTTACCATTTTTATTATATATTCTACCATTTCCATGACCATAGCAATTACGCCATTCACCGTCATACTCTATAGTTCCGTCACCACGATACATTTTACCATTTCCATGAAAAAGATTATTAGACCAAAATCCCTCATATCCTAGTTGTTCACCTTTTATATATTCTTTACCAAAACCATGTTTTAAATTATTTAAATATTCACCGTCATATGTAATAAATTTATTTTCTTTTCTTTTTAAACGTTTTTTATAGTAGTATTCTTCAGGCAAAATAGTTGATAAAAATTTGGAATTTTCCATTTAACTCACCTTTAATTAAATCTTTGTATTTTTAAATTATTATTCTATACTATTTTATCATTTATATTTAATTTTATCAATAAATTAACTTGAATAAAGTTTTTTATCATGTTAGTATAAAAAGTAATGAATTTTAATAATATAAACTAATTATATAGGTAGTATTTTAGAAAGGAAAAATATGTTAACTACAAAATGGATAGAGAATAAAAAACATTTTAAAACATTTGAAAATATTGATTTAGATAATGAAATTATAGATTTATTATTAAATAGAGGGATAGATGATGAAAAAAAAATAACTAAATTTATTAACTCTAATTTAGAAAACATATCTACTCCATTTTCATTAAAAGATGTTGATAAAGGAGTGGAATTAATATTTAATGCAATAAAAAACAAAAAAAACATTTGGATATACGGGGATTATGATGTTGATGGAATTACTTCTACATCTTTATCTTATTTATCTTTAAAAGAAATATATGATAATGTGTTTTATTATATACCACTTAGAGATGAAGGATATGGTTTAAATAAGGAAGCTCTTGAATATATAAAAAAAGAAGGTGGAGATTTAGTAATTACGGTAGATTGCGGTATATCATCTATTGATGAAGTAGATTTTGCAAATTCAATTGAATTAGATATAATTATAACAGATCATCACGAGATAAATAATAAATTACCAAATGCTAAAGCTGTAATTAATCCTAAGAGAGATGAAAATGAGTTTGAATTTAAATATTTGGCAGGAGTAGGAACAGTTTTTATGCTTTTATATGGACTCTATATAAAATTAGGTATAAAAAATGAAATATTTAAATTTATAGATATAGTTGCAATAGGAACTGTGGCTGATATAGTACCACTTGTAGAAGAAAATAGAATTTTTGTAAAACATGGTTTAAAAAAATTAAGAGACACAAAAAATATTGGTTTGAAAAAATTATTAAAAAATATTTATGGTGAGTATAAAAATAAAGAGTTAGATACATATGATATAGGATTTATTATTGCGCCAGTATTTAACGCTGCTGGAAGATTAGAAGATGCAAAAAAAGCAGTTAGATTAATTATAACTAATTCTGAAACAGAAGCTGAATATTTATCAAAAGAGTTAATTGAACAAAATAATGAAAGAAAAGATATACAAAATACTATACTTGAAAAAGTTGAAAAAGATATTATATCAAGAGGACTTGATAAAAGAGGAGCTATTGTATCATATTCTAGAGACTATCATCATGGAATAATTGGGATTGTAGCATCAAAAATAGTAGATAAATATTATAAACCAACTATAATTATGGAAGTAAAAGAAACTGAAAAAATAGCTGTCGCTTCTTGTAGGAGTATAGAAAACTTTAATATAATGGATGCTTTAAATAGTATGAAAGAGGTATTTTTAAAATATGGAGGTCATGCTGGAGCAGCTGGATTTTCAATAGAAATAGATAAAATTACAGAATTTGAAAACAAGTTAGATGAATATTGTAAAAAAATTTTAGGAAAAGATGATTATATAAAACCTTTAAAAATTGATAGAGAACTTATTATTGATAAAATATCTTTTGAATTTTTTGAAAAATTAAAATTATTAAAACCTTTTGGTTTTAGTAATCCAAATCCTATTTTTTCAATAAGAAACATTAGAGTAACAAACGTTAGATTAATAGGAAAAGAAAAGACACATTTAATGTTTGATATAATAAAAGAGAGTATATATATAAGGAATTTAGTTTGGTTTAATAATGGACATATGAAAGATAATTTAGAGTTAAATAAATTTTATAATATCGCTGTAAAACTAAAACAAGAAATGTATAAAGATAAATATTATATAAAATTATATGTAGAAGATATAAAAGAAAGTGATGGAAAAGATAATAAAATAAAAAATTATATAGATAAATACAATCTTAATTTTCCTTTAAAGTCAGTGTTTTATACAAAAGAAAAATTAGATATTAATGATAACTTAGCTATTGAATTTGATGAGGAATTTGCAAAAATTAAAAATGGATTTAAAATTGTAGGTTTTTTAAATAAGGATATTTTTAATAATTTAATTTATTTAAAAAAAAATTTTAATTTTAATTATATAATAAAAATTAAAAAAATAGAAGAAAAAGAGGCAAATTATAATATTTTTATAGAAATAGATAGAGATTATAATTTTAATTCATTTTCAATAAAAGAAGCAAATATTTTTAATGATATAAAAAAATTTTTAATTAGTGATTTTGAATATAATTCTTTTCAAAAAAAAGTATTAGGAGCTATTTTTAAAGATAAAAAAACTGTATTAGCAGTTACAAAGTATGGTAGAGGAATAGATACAATTTATTTAACGCTTGCAATTTATTTAAAAACTGTAAAAGAAAAAAAAATATTACTTATTACAAAAGATAAAAAAAGTAAATTTTTGAAAAATTATCTAGATATTTCAAATGAATATATAAAAGGGTATGATTTTTATATTTATGATAATATTAATCCAAAAGATTTTATAAAAAATTCTTTAGTAATCAGTTATAGCGATATAGATAATATAGATAATAGATATTTTTTTATAAAAGATAGTATAAATGAAAAAAATATTGTTATATTAACAGAAGATGAATTGATAAGAAAAGGTTTTGATGAGGATAATATTTATACTAAAAAAATTCCGATTTTAGAAAAGAAACATATAGTAAATTTATTAAAAACAAAAGAGATAATTTACGGAACAAGAGATCTTAGAGCATTATTATAAAAAGAGCGATGTTAATTATCGCTCTTAATTTATTTTTTTATTATACTAAAAAAATCATTTATTCTTTTATTTTCAGAAGAAAAAATATTTTTAGGAGTATCAATAGTTAAGACTTTTCCTTTATCCATAAAAATTATTCTATCAGAAATTTCTTTTACAAAATTCATTTGATGGCTAACAATAAGCATTGTAATGTTTCCATCAGCAAGATTTTTAATTACATTTAATACTTCGTTTACAAGCTCTGGATCTAACGCACTTGTTGGTTCATCAAATAAAATAATGTCTGGATTTAATGCGAGTGCTCTAGCTATAGCAACGCGTTGTTTTTGTCCACCACTTATTTCATCAGGATAATTATTTTCTTTTCCATCCATTTGTACTTTTTTTAGTAAATCTATAGCTGTTTTTCTAGCCTCTTTTTTATCAGTTTTATTAACTAAAATTAAAGGTTCGCATACGTTTTCTAAAACTGTTTTATGAGGAAAAAGATTAAAATTTTGAAAAATCATTCCCATTTTTAATAATATATCTTTTTTTAGTTTTTTATCAATTTTTTTATTGTTATCAAAAATAATTGTATTTTCAACGATTAATTTACCAGAATTAATTTTTTCTAATTGAATAAGTGAACGAAGAAGAGTTGATTTTCCACTTCCACTAGGGCCAATTATAGATATTATTTCTCCTTTTTTTATATTTAATGAGATATTATCAAGAACCTTAAAATCACCATAATATTTTGTTATATTTTCTAATTGTATGATATCCATTTAATTCACCTTATTTCTGTTTTCAAAATATTTAAAGATATAAACTATAAGAGAGCTAATACAAAGATATATAATTGTAGCTATTACAAATGGTATAATTGTAAATTCTCTACTAACTATTTCTTTTGAATTACGTAATATTTCAGCCATACCAATAGCAGAGATTAAAGCTGTATCTTTTACAAGAGTAATAGCTTCATTTGAAAGTGCAGGAAGAACTCTTCTTACCGCTTGAGGAATTATTATTTCTTTCATAGTTTGATAATATGTAAAGCCTAATACATGAGAAGCTTCATATTGTCCTTTATCTATACTTTCAATACCACTTCTAAATATTTCAGTTAAATATGCTGTATAATTAACAACAAAGGTTACTACTGATGCTGTAAAAGGAGTGAGTATTATATTAATAATAGGTAAACCATAATACATAAAAAAAAGTTGTAAAAGAAGTGGCGTTCCTCTAAATACCCATGTATATAAAGTAATTAATTTTTTTATAAACTTGTATTTAGTTGTATAAAGTACAGCTAATATTAAAGATATAGGAACTGTAAATATAAATGTAGCAATATATAGCTTTACACTTATATTAAGTCCTTTTAATATATATAGTGTCATGTCAATAGTATTCATAAAAATCCCTTCTATAATAAAAAGTAATATAAATTATTTTAAAACAATATCTTCACCAAACCATTTTTTAGATATTTTTGCTGTTGTACCATCTTTTTTCATTTCATCAAGAGCTTTATTAAGTAAATCCAAAAATTCTTTATCGCCTTTTCGTACTCCTACTCCATATTCTTCTCGTCCAAAATCATCATTTAAAACTTTATAGATTTTTTTATTTTCTCTTTTTTCTTTTTTAGCAATATAATATCTAGCAACAATTTCATCTACAACAACCGCATCAATTCTACCAGCTTCAAGATCAAGTAATGCTTCAATATTTGAATCGTATTTTTTTATGTTTTTCAAATTTTTGTAAATAGAATCAGACATTACAGCAGTGTCAGCACTACTTCCAAGTTGAAGTCCAATAATTTTATTTTTTAAATCTTGTTTTGATTTAATATTATTTTTATTTAAAATAACAATAGATTGTCTATTTGCAAGATATGGTTTTGTAAAGTTAATTTGTTTTTTTCTATTAGCTGTAATAGTTAAACCATTCCAAATCACATCGATATTACCACCTTTTAATGCAAAAATTATTCCGCTCCATTCAGTAGGTTTAAATTCTACATTTAAATTCATTCGTTTCGCAGCTTCTTTTGCTAAATCAATATCAAATCCTACAATATTACCTTTTTCATCTTTAAATCCCATAGGTGCAAAAGTATCGTCAAGTCCAACAACAAACTTTCCTTTTGTTATAACTTTATCTTTTGAAAAGCCTAAAGTTGAAATTCCTAAAAATAAAACTAATACTACTAATAAAATTTTTTTCATATTCAATCCTCTCCTTTTTATATTTTATTCAAATTTAAAATCTTTATATTACCTTAATATTTTTTTGCTATATATAATAAGTAATAAAAAAATTATATATTTTAATTATATTTAATGGATTTTCTCTAGATGATTTTTTAATAAATAAAAAAATCATCTAGAAGCTATATCTAGATGATCCTCATAAGTAAAAGATGTTCATCACAGATACAGCACAAAACGGGCTTATACCTGTGACATTCACAAATATAATCCCAATTTATCTATGATGATGGTGATTAAATATTATATACATCTTTTACCTCCAATTTTTATTTTTTTAAATAATATCATAAATGTCAAAATAATGCAATGATTTTTTTTGATGTTTATATCGATGAAATAGGACAATACGAAATCAAAAGGCATATATAGAAAAAATAGTATTCGATCTATTCAGTAATCAAATTTAATTGAGTTCTTATAAATTTAATAAAGTGTTCATATTCAGTTAAAGCATTAAAAATAGATTGAATAGTTTTATTTGTATTAGTTATATTAGTAATATTTTCTGTATAAATTTCTTTTTTTTCTAAAATTTCATTTAATAAATTATTATTATTTAAAAAACCTTCTTCGTCTAAATCTATTAAAATTTCTCTTTTTTCTAAAATTTCATTTCTAATTTCATTAGTTTTTTCAATAAGTGGTAAAAGAGGAGTGTAAAGTGTTATAATTTCAAATTCAGAATGAATTTTTTTTATAAAATAATCTTTTTCTAATTCGATAAAATATTCTATTTTTTTAGCGTTAGTAGCGGGTGCTTTTTCTAAGATTTGTTTTTCATTATTTTCATTAAATGAGTTATCTATTTTAAAATCTTTTTTTATGTTAGAAAAATTATAATTTTCTTTTTCTTTTTCGAGGAAAGAGATATTTTTTTCTAACTCATTTAAATGTTTTTCCATTTTTACTTTAATCTCAGTAATAGATTTATTTTCTTGCTGTATAGATTCTTTCAATTTTGAGTAATCTTTTTGAAGATGGGCAATTTTTTCAGTAAGAGAAAAATTATCAATACTATCTTTAGATAAAAATTTTTCTTTTTCTTTTACAATATTATCTTCTAAAGATGCAAGTTTAGATTTCAAATCATTTAATTGAATAACTTTTTCTAAATAATTTTTTTCATAATTAGCAAATTCTTTTTTCTTTTTCTCTAAAGAAGTTAATAATTTTGATATTTCTTTTGGGATATCACTTTTTTCTTTTTTTACATTTAAAATATTTGTTAAACTTGCCATAAATAACCTCCTAATTTATAATAAGATTCTATAATTTTATACGAATAAAATAGAAAAATCCTTTATTTTAAAAATATTTTTTATATGGTATACTTTTATTAAAATAAAAACATAATTAAGTAGGTGATATAAATGTTAGAAAGGTTAAAGAAACTATTAACTGAAACTATAAAAGGGATTTTATATTTAGATAAAAAAATAACTTATGAAAAGTATAAAATTATAAAAAAAAGAAAAAATGAATTAGCTAAAAAATATAAAATTCAAAATAAAAATTTTGAAGAACAAAAAAATAAAATACAAAAATTACAAGAAAATAATAGAGAAAAAGATAATAGAATACTTAATTTAGAAAATAGAATAAATTCTTTAAAAATATCTAATAATAAGCTTTTAAGTGAGAATAAAAAATTAAAGAAAATTTTGGAGGAAAAAAATGAATAAAGAATTAATTTTACCTTTAATAAAGAAACTAGATATAGGAATAGTATTTTTTGATGAAGAGTATAATATTTCTTATATCAATGATGCTGTAAGAAATATTATAAATAAAGATATTAGTGATGAAGAATTAGAAAATACTATTTATCTTTTTATAGCTTATAAAAATGATTTTGAAAAAAAAGTTATTAGATATAATTCCAAAGTATTAGAATTAAGTAAGAAAAAAATTTTTGATATGGAAGAGATGATAGGTGCAGTGCTTTTAATAAAAGATGTTAGTCTAGAAAAATTAACTGAAGAAGTAGAAAAACAAAAATTAGAACAAGATAAAGAACAATTAGCAAAATATATTGCTCATGAAGTAAGAAATTCATTAAATTTAATATCAGGCTTCACAGAATTAATACAAGAATCAGAAGATATTTTAGATATAAAAGAAAATATAAAAGTAATATTTGATGAAACAAAACGAATGGAAAAAATGGTTAGTGATATTTTGGATTATACAAAACGAGAGCCACTTACCTTATCTAGAAAAAATATAGTAGATATAATAAAAAATTTAATTCATTATAAAAATATTGAACATATAGTTAAATTAGTAGATAAAAATAATAATCCAATTGAAAAAGAAATATATGTAATGGTAAATGAAGACAAAATTAAACAAGTTTTTTTAAACTTAATTGATAATGGATTATCTGCAATAGAAGGACTTGAAGAAAAGATATTTTTTATAAAATTTAAAGAAAAAGAAAATAGTATAGAGTTGCATTTTATTACTAATTATGATAAAAATAGTTTTATATCTTTATCAGAATTATTTAAACCATATTATACTACTAAAAATAAGGGGACAGGACTTGGATTAGTTATTTGTAAAAAAATAATTGAAGAACATAACGGGACAATTGAAGTATATAAAAATGAATTTCACGGACTTACATTTGTAATAGACTTAAAAAAATAGCTAAAATAGTTGAAAAAATAGATAAAGTGTGATATATTTAAACTTGCTTTAGTTAATATTTAAGGAGGGACTAAAATTGGTAAGAAAAATAAAAACTAAAAATTCGAGCAAAAATATTTTAAAACAAGCTCAAGAAATGCAACAACAAATGCTTAAAGTTCAAGAAGAGTTAAAAGAAAAAGAAGTAGAAGCATCAGTTGGTGGTGGAGCAGTTGTAGCTAAAGTAAATGGACAAAAAGAATTAGTAAGCATAAATTTATCTGAAGAAATAGTAAAAGAAGCTGTAGAAGATAAAGAAATGCTAGAAGATTTAATAGTATCAGCTGTAAAAGAAGCTATGAGACAAGCAGAAGAATTAGCAGAAAAAGAAATGTCTAAAATAACTGGTGGAATTGAAATACCTGGTCTTATTTAAGAGAACAATAAGTTCTCTTTTTTTATATAATTGAATTTTTATTTTGCATATGATATAATTTGTGTGATTTATATAATTTAAGGTGGTTTTAAATGGAAACTAAAAAGAAAAAAAATATAAAAAAAGAAAAAAAATATAGAAAATATGGTTATTTACTTTATTATTTAATAAAATTTATTACGCTAACAATGAGAAATAAAGTAGTAAAACATAAAGAGATAAAAGAAAAAAATTATATTTATGGATTTTGGCATGAAAAAATAATTTTTCCTTCGATGTCTTTATCTTATTTAGATAAAGTTACTACATTAGTAAGTCCTTCAAGGGATGGAGAACTGCTTAGTGTGATACTTAAAAAATTTGGATATGATGTAATAAGAGGTTCTTCTAATGATAAAAATATTAGAAGCCTTATGAGCATGATAAAACACTTGAAAAGAGGATATTCTTTGGGATTTGCAGTAGATGGACCAAGAGGACCAATATATCAAATAAAACCAGGAATAGTATTTATGGCACAAAAAACAGGTGTTGAAATACTACCTATTGGAGGAGCTTTTAGTAAAAAAATAGTATTTAAAAAAGCATGGGATAAATTTCAATTTCCTTTACCATTTTCAAAATCGGTTACTTATATAGGAAAACCTATAAAAATAGAAAAAGATGTTAATATTGAGGAATATATAGAGGTTATTAATCAAAAGATACATGAAGCTAATAAAGAAGCAGAAAGGATACTAAATGAAAAGTAGATTAGCAATAACAATGGGGGATCCGTTTGGAATAGGGCCAGAAATTTGTATTAAATTTTTTGATAATCTTTACAAAGTAGAAGAAAAAAATTTTTTTTGTTTTTTAATTGGAAGTAAAAATGTAGTAGAGTATTATTTAAAAAAATATTGTATTGATCTAGAAATAGAATTAATTGAAGATATTTACTCTATTGAAAAATTAAATAATAAAAATGGAGTTTTACCATTATTGAATATAGATTTTGAATTTAATAAGGAAAATATTGGAAAAGATAATAAATTAGGTGGAGAATATTCTATAAAATATCTTAATCAAGCTATAAAAATATGTGATTATAAAATTATTGATGGAATAGTTACAGCTCCAATTAGTAAAAATAGTATAAATTTAGCGGGATATAAATATAGTGGGCACACGACTTATTTTGCAGAAAAAACTAAAACAAAAGATTTCGCAATGATATTAAAGGGTGAGAAAGTAATAGTTTTATTAAATAGTACTCATTTATCATTAAATGATGCCATAAAAAAAGTTAAAAAAGATAATATTATAAATAAAATAAAATTAGCAGAATTTGCTAAAAAAGAGTTAGGATTAAATGGTAAAATAGCAGTAGCTGGACTTAATCCTCACAATGGAGAAAATGGATTATTTGGAGATGAGGAAATAAAAGAAATTGTACCAGCAGTTAAAGAGATGCAAGAAGAGGGGATAAATGTAGAAGGTCCTATTGTACCAGATACTTTGTTTGTAAAAATGTTAAAAGGTGAATATGTGATAAGTGTTGTTATGTATCATGATCAAGGATTAATACCAGTAAAATTAGAGAGTTTTGGTAGTGCTGTGAATATAACAATAGGACTTCCATTTGTAAGAACTTCTGTTGACCATGGGACTGCATTTGATATAGCAGGGAAAAATATAGCCGATGAAAGTAGCTTAAATAAAGCAGTAACAACTGCAATTAATATAATAAAAAATAAGAAAAAAGATTTGTTGAATTTTGTAGAAGTGGAGTATATTTAGTAGTATTTCAAATAATAATTATAAAAAATATCTATAATAGAAAAGGTTTATAAATAAAAAAGATTTTAATACTTGAAAGGAGATATAAATTTGGATAAAAAAAATTTTTATGTAACAACACCGATATATTATGTAAATGGAGATCCTCATGTAGGAAGTGCATATACAACAATAGCAAGTGATGTAATTGCAAGATATAATAAAATTAAAAATAAAGATGTATATTTTTTAACTGGTTCTGATGAACATGGTCAAAAAGTAGAAGAAAAAGCAAAAGAAATGGGATTTACTCCAAAAGAGTGGGTTGATAAAATGGCCCCAAGATTTCAAAAATTATGGGAAAAATTAAATATTTCAAATAATGATTTTATAAGAACAACTGAAGCAAGACACATGAAAGCAGTAAAAAAAATATTGAAGAAGGTATATGATAAAGGAGATATTTATAAAGGTGAATATGAAGGGAAATATTGTGTTTCATGTGAAACATTTGTTCCAGAAAATCAAGTTATAAATGAAAATCATTGTCCAGATTGTGGTAAAGAACTTAGAATAGTTAAAGAAGAAAGTTATTTCTTTAAAATGTCTAAATATCAAGATAAATTATTAGAACATATAGAGGAAAATAAGGAATTTATTTTACCAGAAACTAGAAGAAATGAAGTTATTTCATTTATAAAACAGGGATTACAAGATTTGTCAATATCAAGAAATACTTTTAAATGGGGAATACCATTAGAAATAGATGAAAATCATGTAGTTTATGTATGGTTTGATGCACTTACAAATTATTTAACAGCAGTAGGATATGAAAACAATCCTGAAATGTATGATAAATTTTGGAATAACGGAGAAGTTGTACATATTATAGGAAAAGATATATTAAGATTCCATGCGATTATTTGGCCGTGTATGTTACTATCTGCTGGAGAAAAACTTCCAGACAAAGTAGTTGCACACGGATGGTGGACAGTAAATGGTGAAAAAATGTCTAAATCAAAAGGAAATGTTGTTGATCCAGTAAAAGAAATAGAAAAATATGGAGTTGATGCATTTAGATATTTCTTATTAAAAGAAGTACATTTTGGTAATGATGGTGATTATTCAGATAAAGCTATGGTAAATAGAGTAAATGCTGATCTTGCTAATGATCTTGGAAATTTATTGAATAGAACGCTTGGGATGTCAAAAAAATATTTTGATTCAAAGGTATTACAAGGTGAAGGAACAGAAGTATATGATGATGAAATAAAAGAATTATGGTACAAAACTTTAGTTGAAGTGGATAAACATATGACAAAATTACAATTTTCTTTTGCACTTGAATCTATATGGAAATTTATTTCAAGAATGAATAAATATATAGATGAAACTATGCCTTGGGCTCTTGCAAAAAATAAAGAAAAACATCCTAGATTAAAAGTTGTATTATATAATTTAGTAGAGTCTTTGTATAAAATAGCAGTACTTGTGTATCCGTTTATACCTGAAAGCGCTCAAAAAATATGGAACCAATTAGGATTTGATGGAGACATTAAAAAAGCTAAAATTGCAGATATTAGTGATTGGGGGAATGTACAATATAATCATATATTAGGAGAAGCAAAACCAATTTTTCCTAGATTAGAATATGTAGAAGAAGAGAAAAAATTAGAAGATGAAATTAATGAAAATCTTGAAATAAAAAATTCTATATCAATAGATGAATTTTCAAAAGTAAATATATCAGTAGTAGAAATATTAAAAGTAGAAAATGTAAAAAAAGCAGATAGATTATTAAAATTTATAGTTGATACAGGAAATGAAAAAAGACAAATTATATCAGGAATAGCTAAATATTATCCGAATAAAGAAGAACTAGTAGGTAAAAAAGTTTTAGCAGTAATTAATTTAAAACCAGTAAAATTAAAAGGTGAGTTATCACAAGGTATGTTACTTACAACTGATGAGAAAAAAAGAGTGAAATTAATAGAAGTAGATAATGCTATAAAAAATGGTACAGTAATAAGATAAGATGTCGAAGGGGGATATAGATGAGAAAAGTAAGAAAAGCAGTAATTCCAGCGGCAGGTCTAGGAACTAGAGTTTTACCGGCAACAAAATCACAACCAAAAGAGATGTTACCAATAGTAGATAAACCTGCTATACAATATATTGTAGAAGAGTTAGTACAATCTGGAATTACAGACATTACAATAGTTACAGGTAGAAATAAAAGAGCATTAGAAGACCATTTTGATTATTCTGTAGAATTAGAATATCAATTAGAAAAAAAAGGTAAATATGAATTACTTAAACAAGTAAGAGAAATATCCGAAATGGCAAATATTTATTATATTAGACAAAAAGAACCATTGGGGCTTGGTCATGCGATATTGACAGCAAAAAAGCATATAGGTGACGAACCATTTGCAGTAGTACTTGGTGATGATATTGTGTACGGAGATACTCCGGTTATTAAACAAATGTTAGAAATAAGAGAAAGATATCATGGAGGAAACATCATAGGAGTACAAGAAGTACCTATGGAGCAAGTATCATCGTATGGTATAGTGAAACCAAGTGCAAAATTTGATGATAGAACATATAAAATTGAAGATTTCATTGAAAAACCATCTAAAGATGAAGCACCTTCGAATTTAGCATGTTTAGGAAGATATATATTAGAACCCTCAATTTTTGATTATTTAGAAAAAACGGAGACAGGAAAAGGCGGAGAAATACAATTAACAGATGCTATACTTAAGTCAATCCAATATGGAGATAAAGTACTAAGTTATAATTTTATAGGAAATAGATATGATACAGGAAATAAATTAGGTATTTTAAAAGCTAATATAGAAATTGGATTAAAACATCCAGAAATAAAAAAAGAATTAAAGTCATATTTATTAGAATTAGTTGAAAAACTAGAAAAAAATGAGGGTAAGTAATCTTACTTTATAATTTTTTTAGAGAAACTTCCTTGATACACAAGGAAGTTTCTTTATTAATAATAGAATATAAAAAAATTAATATATTGGTTAGATAGGAGGAGGGAAAATGGTAGAAGGGAAAATAAGAAGAAAAGAAATAATAAGATTATTAACAGAAAGCAAAACAGCTATAAAAGGTTCTGAGTTTGCAACAAGATTTGGAGTGAGTAGACAAGTAATAGTCCAGGATATGGCTATACTTAGAGCAAAAGGAATAGAACTTATAGCAAGTCCAAAAGGATATATGCTAAAAAAAGATAATAATAAACTTATAAAAAAATTAATAACAAAACATATAACTATAGAAGAAATGAAAAAAGAATTAGAAATTATTTTAAAATATAATGCAATCATTATAGATGTTATTGTAGAACATGAAATATATGGAGAAATAACAGGGAATTTACATATTTCAAATAATGAAGAATTAAATAATTTTATAAAAAAAATATCTAATAAAAATGTAGAACCATTATCAAAATTGACTAATGGGATTCATTTACATACTATTGAAATAGATAGTATAGAAAATTTTAATAAAATATTAGATGAATTAAGAGAAAATAATCTATTATACACCTACTAAAGTTAGACAAAAAAAATTGTATATGCTATAATAATTGCGATATTAAATTTTTAGGAGATGAAATATGCTAGATTTAATAAAAATAGTTTCAGAAGAATTAAACTTAAAAAAACATCAAGTCGAAAATACTGTAAAATTACTAGATGAAGGATCTACTGTACCATTCATTGCTAGATATAGAAAAGAAGTAACTAGTAATTTAAATGAAGAAGAAATTAGAGATATTTCAGAAAGAATTAATTATTTAAGAAATTTAGAAGCAAGAAAAAAAGATGTGATAAAGTTAATTGAAGAACAAGGTAAATTAACGGAAGAATTAAAAACAAATATTTTAAAAGCTGAAAAACTGCAACAAGTCGAGGATCTTTATCTTCCATATAAGAAGAAAAGAAAAACAAAAGCGGATATAGCAAAAGAGTATGGATTAGAGCCATTTGCAGAATTCATTTTAAAAGCAAAAAATATAGATGAAATAAAAATTGAAGCTGAAAAATATATAAATGAAAATGTTAATAATATAGAAGAAGCGATAGAAAATGCAAAACTTATTTTAGCACAAAATATTTCAGAAAATATAGCGGTTAGAGAAGATATAAGAGAAAGAATGTTAAAATTTGGAATTATTGAATCTAAATTAATAGAAAAAAATAAAAAAATTGATGAAAAAAATGTATATCAAGATTACTATGAACATAGTGAGTATGTAAATAATATTGCTTCTCATAGAGTATTAGCTCTAAATAGAGGTGAAAAAGAGAAAATACTAAAAGTATCTATAAATATAAATGATAAAACAAAAGAATTTATTATAATAAAAATATTAAATAATTTGAATAAAAATATTGAAGAATTAAGCAGACAAATAATAGAAGATAGTTTAAGTAGGCTTGTTTTTCCTTCTATTGAAAGAGAAGTAAGAAACATTTTGACTGAAAAAGCTGAAATAGATTCAATAAAGGTATTTAAAGAAAATCTTAAAAATTTATTATTACAACCACCACTTAAAGAAAAAAATGTATTAGGACTTGATCCAGGATATAGAACTGGTTGTAAAGTAGTTGTAATAGATAAGTATGGGCTATATAAAACAAATGATGTTATATATGTAGCTATGCCAGGAGATAATATAGAAAAAGCAAAAGAAAAAATAAAAAAATTAATAGATAAATACGATATTGATATTATAGCTATAGGAAATGGTACAGCCTCAAGGGAAACAGAAGAATTTGTTGCTAATACTTTAAAAGAAGTAAAAAAAGATGTATACTATTTAATTGTAAATGAAGCAGGAGCTTCAGTTTATTCAGCTTCAAAGCTTGCAATTGAAGAATTTCCAGATCTTGATGTAACGGCAAGAGGAGCAATATCAATAGCTAGAAGAATACAAGATCCACTTGCAGAACTTGTAAAGATTGAACCTAAATCTATAGGTGTAGGAATGTATCAACATGATCTTAATCAAAAAAAATTAGATGAATCTCTAAAAGAAGTAATAGAATCTGTTGTAAATAATGTTGGAGCGAATTTAAATACAGCATCTTGGGCATTACTTTCTTATATATCGGGAATAAATAAAAATGTAGCTAAAAATATAGTTGCCTATAGAGAAGAAAATGGAAAATTTAAAAATAGAAAAGAATTGATAAAAGTAAAAGGACTTGGAAATAAAGCTTATACATTGGCAGCAGGATTTGTGGTTATTGATGATGGAGATAATCCGCTTGACAATACAATAATTCACCCTGAATCATATCATATAGCAGAAGAAATATTAAAAGAAATAGGATTTGAAAAATCTGATTTGATAAAAAATAGAAATGAAATAATTGAAAAACTAGAAAAATTAGATATTGATAAATTTATACTTGAGAAAGAATATGGGAAAGAAACAACGCTTGATATATACAATGCTTTATTAAAAGAGAGAAGAGATCCTAGAGAGTCAATACCAAAACCAATATTAAAATCAGATATTTTAAAAATAGAAGATTTAAAAGAGGGAATGATATTAGAAGGAACTGTTAGAAATGTTGTTAATTTTGGGGCATTTATTGATATAGGTCTTAAAAATGATGCTCTTTTACATATATCCGAATTTGATAATAGAATAGAGGATATTAATAGCATGCTTTCAGTAGGAGATATTATAAAAGTAAAGATTAAAAGTGTAGATATGGCTAGAAAAAGGGTTTCTCTATCAAAGAAAGGGATTTAATAAATGAAAATAAAATCAGATTCTCTTTTGTTAAAAGCTATATATTATAACGATATTGCTATTTTTCTTACTACGATTATAATGCTTTTTGTGCTTGGTTTTTATATTTTTAATGATATTAATAATCAAGTTCCAGAAGCATTGAAAATAAGTGCAAGTAATATAAAAATATCATATAATATGCTTGTTAATGAAAGAAAGAATAGTTTATATAAAATAGTTATCTCAAATGAATTAAAAGAAAGAGTTGAAAAAATAGATAAAACTATGGCTATTTTTTTGAATACTCCAGCAGCACAATATTATCAGTATTTTACTAATAAACAATTGCTTAGGACATATACTGATGCATTAATAAAGGATTTTCATAAAGAGTTAATAGAGAAAAATGAATCTGATTATTATTTTAATGATGCAATTAGTTTTGTTAAAAAAAATGGTGAAATTATTGCAGAATCATTAGGAAATAGTAGTGTAAAATATAGCTTAGAATTTTCAAAAAAAATAAAAAAAGAGTTAGAAAAAATAAATATTTCAGGTTATTTTATTGAAGAAACATTAAACGATAAGTTATTAAGAGTGATATATAAATATGATATAGATAGATATTTAGTTGTTACAACAATATTAGATAGCGAATTTATAAGTTATTTAAAAAAATACAGTGGATTAGTTGAAGATCTTAAATTATTTCTAATAAATGGTACAAAATATTTAATAGGTGAATTAGGTAAAGAAAAATTTGATATTATAGATGATATAGATCAAAAAGAGTTGATTAAAAACACTTGTATTTTAAGGAAAAAAAAAATAGCAGAAAAATATTATAATTTAGCAATATGTAATTTAGAATTAGGGAATTCAACGCCTTTATTAGTAGGAATAGCTCTTACTAGAATGGATATAATAAAACTAAAGTGGAGTTATTACTTGGTAGCATTTTTAACATTAGTGATAGTATTATTACTTGCTTCTACAATATTTGGTTATTTATATTACAAACTTTTTACACCACTTATACAATTATCAGAAATAAGTGATGAAATTTCTAACGGAAATCTTGATGTTAAATTTAAAGTTAAAGGAATTGGTGAAATAAGATCTTTAATAGTTTCATTAAAAAAAATGATAAAAACAATTAAACTAAATCAAAAAGATTTAGAAATTCAAAATGAAAAATTAAAAGAGCATTTAATGAAATTAAATATTTTAGAAAAACTACTAATTAATATTAGATTAGAAGTGGATATTGATAAAGCTATATATTATATTTTATCTGCTGCAACTTCTGAAATAGGACTTAATTTTGCTAGAGGAATATATTTTGAATATAGTGAGGAAAAAGATTCATTGATTGGAAAACTTTCGTCAACGAATATTAAGATAATAGATGAGTCAAATGAACTTTATAAATATTCAAGTGGTTTAAAACTACAAACAGAATCTTTAGACAAAATAATAAAATTGATATCTATAAAATATGAAGAAGATACAATATTAAAAGAATCTATTGAAAGTAATAAAATAATTTATTATAATGAGAGAGGTTTTAATTTTAATTTTGGAAATGAATTATTAATAGGATTAGGGATCAATAATTTTATTATTTTACCTATTAGAAACAATGAAAAAGTTTATGGATGTATTTTATTAGATAATAGTAGTACAAATAGAATAATTGAAAAAGATGATTATGAATTAATAAATTTATTAAAAATAAATTTATCTATTTTTTTAGATAATAAGGATTTAGAAAAAAATAAAATTCAACAAGAAAAAAAATTAACTATAGATAGGTTAAGTAGAAAAATTTTATTAGAGATACAAGAACCATTAAAAGAAAGTAGCGATATTTTAATTAAGCATTTTAGAGATAAAGAAAAAATAAATGAAGAAGATTTAAATAAATTAGAAGAAAGAATTACTCAAATAGCTACAATAAGTTCAATACTATATGATTATTCTGAAGATAAACTTTATTTAAAAGAAAAAATAGATATTAATCTAGTCATAAATAACGTATTAGAACAATTAAATCATATTGTAAAAAATAAAAATATATTTATTTCAAAATTAATAAATCATAAAGGGTTTATATTTGCAAATAGATATAAATTAGAAAAAGTATTTTTTAATATTTTTAGAAATAGTATAGAAGCTATAGGAGACAATGATGGAAGAATAAACATTATTACTAGAAATATAGCAAAGATGGTAGAGATAAGAATAATAGATAATGGAATAGGAATAAAAAAAGAAGATATAAAATCTATTTTCGAACCATTTGTAAGTATAAATAAAAGTTCATCTGGATTAGGTTTAACTATAGCTAAAAAAATACTTGATGAACATAATGCAGATATAAAAATAAAATCATTATATAAAGAAGGAACAGATATAAAAATAATTTTTAATATATATGAGGAGGAGAAATAGATGCAAGAAAAAGAAATTTTTGATTATGGTAGTACGTTAAATTTGCCTAAAACAAAATTTAAAATGAAAGCAAATTTACCAAATAAAGAACCAGAATATATAAAATATTGGAATGAAAATAAAATTTATGATAAATCGTTAGAAGAAAAAGATAAAACTTTTATACTTCATGATGGACCACCATATGCAAATGGAAATATACATATAGGTCATGCGTTAAATAAAGTATTAAAAGATATAATTTTAAAATATAAAAGAGCAAGAGGATATTATGCTCCTTATATTCCTGGATGGGATACTCATGGGCTTCCAATTGAATTAAAAGTAACAGAAGAGCTAGGGGAAAAAGCTAAAGATATGTCACCGCTTCAAATAAGAAGAGAATGTACAAAGTATGCTAAAAAATGGGTTAAAACTCAAAAAGAAAGCTTTGTAAGACTTGGAATACTTGGAGAATGGGAAAATCCATATCTTACATTAAATCCTGAATATGAAGCAAAACAACTTGAAGTGTTTAAGGAATTATATAAAAATGGATATATTTTTAAAGGATTAAAACCAATATATTGGTCACCAACTACTCAAACAGCTTTGGCAGAAGCAGAGATAGAATATAAAGATGTTGTATCTCCAACTGTATATGTAAAAATGCAAGTGAATAAAGATTTCTTAGATAAAATAGGAGTAGAAGAAGCGGCAGTAGTAATATGGACAACTACGCCATGGACATTACCTGCAAATATGGCTATATGCTTGAATGCAGAATTTGATTATGGAGTGTATAAAACTGAAAAGGGAAATATTATATTAGCTACAGGACTTGCGGATAGAGCATTTTCTGAAATGAAATTAGAAAATGTAGAGTTAATAAAAACATTTAAAGGAATAGAGTTAGAAAAATTGACGTATACACATCCATTTTTAGATAGAACTGGTATGATAATATTAGGTGATCATGTAACATTAGAGGCGGGAACTGGTTGTGTACATACTGCACCTGGACACGGACAAGATGACTATGTTGTTGGTACTAGATATGGAATAGAAGTTATTTGTCCTGTTGATAATAATGGACATTTAACAGCTGAAGCTGGTGAAAAATTAGCAGGATTATTTTATAAAAAAGCTAATAAAGTAATTATAGAGATGCTAACTGAAAGTGAACATTTATTACATACAAATGAAATAAAACATTCATATCCTCATGACTGGAGAAGTAAAAAACCAGTAATATTTAGAGCTACTGAACAATGGTTTGTAAAAGTAGAAGGATCTGATATTAGAGAAAATGCTTTAAAAGCATTAGAAAATGTAGAATTTGTACCAGGTTGGGGAAGAAATAGAATAACATCTATGATAGAAAATAGACCTGACTGGTGTATCTCTAGACAAAGAGTATGGGGAGTACCTATACCAATGTTTTATAATAATCAAACTGGAGAAGAAATATTTATAGAAGAAATAGTAGATAGAGTGATAGAACTTGTAAAGAAACAAGGTAGTGAAGCATGGGTAAAATATAGTGCAAAGGAATTAATTGGAGAAGAGTTAATAAAAAAATATAATTTAAAAGATGTAGATTTAAGAAAAGAAACAAATATAATGGATGTATGGTTTGATTCTGGAGTATCTCATAGAGGAGTACTTGAAACTAGAGAAGGGTTATCAAGACCAGCAGATTTATACTTGGAAGGAAGTGACCAACATAGAGGTTGGTTCCAAACATCACTTCTTACTTCAATAGGAAGTACAAAAGATGCTCCATATAAAAAACTTCTTACTCATGGATTTGTAAATGATGGACAAGGTAAAAAAATGTCTAAATCATTAGGAAACGTAATTTTACCTGAAGAAGTAATAAAAGAATATGGTGCGGATATACTTAGACTTTGGTGTGCATCAGTTGATTACAGAGAAGATGTAAAAATATCTAAAAATATTTTAAAACAAATAACAGAATCGTATAGAAGAATAAGAAATACAGCTAGATACATATTAGGAAACATTGCTGATTTTGATCCAGTAAAAGATAGAGTTAACTATGATGATTTATTAGAAATAGATAAATGGGCGCTTCACAAATTAGAAGTTCTTAAGAAAAATGTTACTGAAAATTATGATAAATTTGAATTTTATAATTTATTTCACGAAATTCATTATTTTGCAGGAATAGATATGTCAGCATTTTACTTAGATATAATAAAAGATAGATTATATACTGAGAAAATAGATTCAATATCTAGAAAAGCAGCTCAAACTGTAATGTATGAAATATTAATGGCACTTGTAAAAATGATATCACCAGTTCTTTCATTTACTGCTGAAGAAATTTGGAGAAATATTCCTGAAAATGTAAAAGATACAGAATCTGTAATTTTATCTAGTTGGTTTGAATTAAATGAAAATTATATTAATAATGAATTAGAAGAAAAATGGGATAAAATAATAAAATTAAGACAAGAAGTAAATAAAGAATTAGAAAAAGCAAGACAAGATAAAGTAATAGGACATTCATTAAATGCACATGTTATGTTATTTAGTAATAGTCCTGAATATAAAGAGTTCTTAGAAAAAGTATATCCAATGTTAGAAGAAATATTTATAGTATCAAAAGTTACATTAGAAGATATTATAGATAAAAATGAAAATTCAGAAATAGAAGGATTATTTATAAATATAAAACATGCTGATGGTGAAAAATGTGAAAGATGTTGGAAATTCTCTACAGAATTAGGAACACATAAAGAACATCCAAATATTTGTCCAAGATGTACAGAAGTATTAACAAAATAAGTAATAATGGCAGAGTATGTATTACTCTGCCAATCCTAAATTATAATTAAGGAGTTAAAATATGTACTCAATAGTTTTAGTACTAATTTTATTAATTGTTGATCAAATATCAAAATATATAGTAGCTAAAAATTTAGATGTTTCTCAATCTATACCAATAATAAAAGACTTTTTTCATATTACATATGTACAAAATAGAGGAATAGCTTTTGGAATGTTTCAAGGAAGATTAAATATAGTGACTATTATTAGTCTGTTTGCTGCTATTTTTATTTTTTATTATATTTTTAAAAATAGAGAAAAATTATCAAAATTATCATTATATTCATATTTATTTATTTTTAGTGGTGCATTAGGAAATATATTAGATAGATTAATGAGACAATATGTTGTTGATTTTATAGATTTTAGGGGTATATGGGAATATATTTTTAATTTTGCTGATGTATATATAAATATCGGAGTGATATTAATGGTAATAGAATATATTTTAGAGGAAAAAAAGAAAAGACAGGAGGAAAGTAAATGACTTTTCAAGAAATGATATTAGCATTACAAAAGTACTGGAATTCACAAGGATGTGCAATAAGTAATCCTTATGATATAGAAACAGGTGCAGGAACATTTAATCCAAATACATTTTTAATGAGTTTAGGACCTGAGCCTTGGAATATAGCTTATGTAGAACCTTCTAGAAGGCCAAAAGATGGAAGATATGGAGAGAATCCAAATAGAGTATATCAACATCATCAATTTCAACTAATAATGAAACCTTCACCAGATAATATACAAGAGTTATATTTAAAAAGTTTAGAAGCACTTGGAATAGATATAAAAAATCACGATATAAGATTTGTTGAAGATGACTGGGAATCGCCAACTCTTGGAGCATGGGGGCTTGGTTGGGAAGTATGGCTTGATGGTATGGAAATCACTCAATTTACATATTTCCAACAAGTAGGTGGATTAGAATTAGATATTATACCTGTAGAAATAACATATGGATTAGAAAGATTAGCATTATATATTCAAGGAAAAGATAATGTATATGATCTTGATTGGACAGAAGGTGTTAAATATGGTGATATGAGATTTCAAAGTGAATATGAATTTTCAAAATATAGTTTTGAAATAGCAGATTTAGAATCACATTTTAAATGGTATGATATGTATGAAAAAGAAGCTTTAAGAGCATTAGAACATGGACTTGTATATCCAGCATATGATTATGTATTAAAATGTTCTCATATATTTAATGTACTTGATTCTAGAGGAGCAATATCGGTAACAGAAAGACAATCATATATTTTAAGAGTAAGAGATTTAGCCAAAAAATGTGCTGAAATATTTGTAAAAAATAGAGAAGAGTTAGGATACCCATTATTAAAAAAATAGGTTTGGAGGTATATTAAGTGGAAATATTATTAGAGATAGGAATGGAAGAAATTCCAGCAAGATTTCTAAAGGATACATTAAAAAATATAGAAAATTATATAAAAAAAGAATTCAAAGATAAAAGAATAAAGTATAGTAATTTAAAAACGTATGGTACACCAAGAAGACTTATATTAAATATAAATGAAGTATCGTTAAAACAAGATGATTTTACAGAAACTAATATAGGGCCTTCTAAAAAAGTAGCATTTGATGATGCAGGAGAGCCTACAAAAGCTTGTCTTGGATTTGTAAAATCTCAAGGAATAGATGTAAAAGATCTTGAAATAATTGATACAGAGAAAGGTGAATACATAGGAGTAAAAAAACATATTGCTGGAGTAGAGACTAAAGAATTAATTCCAAATATATTAAAAGAATGTATTTTAAATATTAATTTTAAAAAATCTATGAAATGGGGAACAAAAAAATTAAGATTTGCAAGACCTATTAGATGGATATTAGCAATGATGAATGATGAACTTATAAATTTTGAAATAGAAGGAATAAAAACAGAATTAAAGTCATTTGGACATAGATTTTTTGGAAGTGAATTTAAAGTAGAATCAATAGAAGATTATTTTAAAAAAATAAAAGAAAATAATGTGATAATTGATATTGAAGAAAGAAAAAATAAAATAGTAGAATCAATAAAATCAAAATGTACAAAAATAGGAGAAAAAGTATTATTAGATGAAGAACTATTAGATGAAGTAACAAATCTAGTAGAATATCCATATCCAATAGTAGGTAGATTCAATAGTGAATTTTTAGAAGTACCACAAGAAGTTTTAATAATTACAATGCAAGTACATCAAAGATATTTTCCTATTTTAGATGAAAATGGGAAATTACTTCCTAAATTTGTTGTAATAAGAAATGGTATAGAAGATTCTGAAAATGTAAAAAAAGGAAATGAAAAAGTAATAGGAGCAAGACTTTCTGATGCTAGATTTTTCTTTAATGAAGATTTAAAAAGAACTCTAGATTCTTTTGTAGAAGATTTAAAAAATGTTGTTTATCAAAAAGATTTAGGTACTATTTATGAAAAAGTAGAAAGAAATAAAGAACTTGCTAAATATTTACTAGAAAAGTTAGATATAAAAGAAATTGAAGAAAATATACTAAGAACAGTTCATTTATCAAAAGCTGATTTAGTATCTAATATGATAGGAGAAAAAGAATATACAAAACTTCAAGGATTTATGGGAAAAGTTTACGCAGAAAAAGCTGGTGAAGATAAAGAAGTAGCTTTAGGAATAGAAGAACATTATTATCCGAGATATCAAGGGGATAAATTACCTACAACATTAGAAGGTGCATTGACTGGTATAGTAGATAAAATAGATACTTTAGTAGGATGTTTTGGAGTAGGACTAATACCTACAGGGTCAAAAGATCCTTATGCACTTAGAAGAGCTACATTGGGAATAATAAATGTAATATTAAATTCTAAATTAAATATTAATTTATTAGATTTAGTTAATAAATCATTAGATATATATGAAAAGAAAAATATATTAAAATCAACTAGAGAAGAAGTGCTTATAAAAGTAAAAGAATTTATAAAACAAAGAATAATAAATGTATTTACAGATTTAAAATATTCAAAAGATTTTGTAAATGCAATAGTTGAAGTTGATTTTAAAAATATAATTGAAATTGAATCTAAGTTAAAAGCATTAGTAACTATTTCAAAAAATGATAATTTTGATGATATAATTAATTTAGTAAAAAGAATAGAAAATATTGCTAAGAATTATCAAAATACAGAGGTTAAAGAAGAATTATTAATCGAAGAAAAAGAAAAAGAATTATATAATTATACTGAAAAAATAAAAATAGATGTGAAAGAAAATTTAGAAAGCACTGATTATAATAATTATTTTGATATAATTTTAAATTCAAAAGGAATAATAAATGAGTTTTTTAATAATGTAATGGTTATGGAGAAGGATGAAAATATTAAAAATAATAGATTAGCACTTTTAAAATCTATTTATAATGAATTTTCAAAAGTAGCAGACTTAAAATATATTGAATAAAAAATCTTGGGAATATTCCCAAGATTTTTTATTTTATAAAATAATTTACAACAAATATTGCAGGAGAATTCCAATAAGTAGTAATTTCATTAGTAGAATAACTTCCTTCTAAATCAACATAACATTTTGCAAAAGGAGTATCTTTTGATAAATTATTTTTTATAGTATCGTCTTGAAATCGACTATTTGGACCACCAGAAACCATTCCTGGAATAGGTTCAGGAATTTCATCAGCAATAGAAGGTCTATGATGGGGGTTTATTACAGGTCTACTTCCAAAACCAGTTATAAAAGATTTATCTAAACTATTTAGTCCTAAGAGATAGTCTAAATTAAATTTTGCAGTTTCTATATACTTAGAATTATTTTTAATTAAAGTGTTTGTAATAATTAAAAGCATTGCATCAGTCATAACTTTCATATTACTACCCCAAGCGTATTCGTTTTTATTTAATGTGATTTTATAACCTTCATTTTTAGAAATATTAATTAAGGTATTTGTTTTATTTATAAATTTATCAGAGATAATGTTTTTTATTGTATTAGACTGATATTTTGGATCAAGCATTAAATAAGTTGTAGAAGCAAATCCTCCTACATCTTCCCATCCAAAAGAACTTAAATTATGGATATCTTGAATAATATTTTTGATATATATATGATATTTTTCTTGTTTTGTAGTTGAATATAATTCTACAGCGGCCCAAAATCTCTCGTCTAAATCATTATTATCACCATATTCACCAGTTGAAATTGAAGAAGGATTTTTAAATCCAGGGACATTAGGATTATTTTCTAACCATTTCCAAGATTTTAATGATGCTTGTAATAATTTATTTGAAAATTTTTTATCAAAATTATATATTCGAGAAGCCATTGCAGTAACTGCCACAAAATTTGCAGTAGCTGTTGCTGAAATAGGAGATAAAATTAATTCTTTATTATTTTTATCAGGCATAATCATACTCACAAAATTAGAAGTAGTAACTTTATGGTATACGCCACCATTTTCAGATTGCATTTTTAATAACCATTCTAAAGCATATTTACATTCGTCTAAAATATCTGGAATTCCATTATTACTTTCTGGAATATTAGTATTATCAGTAAATTTCTCAGGGAAAAATTTATATGCTAATAATAAATGTCCGATAGTAGTTGACGCTGGGACTACATATCTACCATAATCACCAGCATCAAACCAACCACCAGAAACATCAAGATAAATATTTTTATTTAAAAGTTTTGCTTTTTCAGTATAACTTTTTTTCCTTGCCCATTTATTAGCATATTTTTCATCTAAAGTAATACTAGCTCTTTGAAAATATAACATTTTTTCTAGTGCAAACTTTAAATCAAGATATATGTTTTCATCTATTTTAAAAGAAAAAGAATTATCAAAGTTAGGGATATTAATATAATAATTTCCTGAATTTGTATAATCAGAAAAATCACCATAAAAAATGTAATCACCGGTAGCATTATCAAATCCTTTTTCTTTGAGCTTATTGCTATAAACTATTTCAGCATTATCTGAATTAACAAGATTAAATTTGTTTATAATTTCTTTAGAATTAATAATAACTAATTTTTTATCATATGGTAAATAGCCTATTTGATTTATATGAATTTTTTTTGCAGGGATTTCTACTAATTTTTGAGGAATATTTTTTATTTTCATATTTTTTCTCCCGATTATATTTAAAGTTATATCACTAAGATATATATTTCTATTTCCTTCTTTTCCTAGTTGAAATTCAAGTCTAGCTTGATTATCACTAGGTTTTTCCATAGTAAATTGAATTATATATCTTTTAAAATTTGTAGTTAATTCAATAGGAATACCATGACCATTTCCATTTGTATAATCAGCCCAATTCCTATTTTCTCTACTACCCATTTTAATAAAAATTGAAGTAGATTTATCAGCTTTAGCATTAAATTCTATACTATAAACATATGATTGTTTTAATAAAATAGGGGTTTGAATAAGTTGTACAGAATAAACTTCTTTACCACCATCACTGATATTTATATGAGCAATTTTATTATTGATCTCAATATTAGCTTTTCCACCAGTATTTCCTGCATTACTAGTAAGACTCCATTGATTTTCACTTAAAGTTGAGTTTCCATCAGAATCAATATTTTGTTCAAAATCATAATTTTTAATAAGATTTTTTGAAGAAATTATTTTTTCATCAAAAGTTTCTTTTTTAACAATAATAAAATTATTTTGTGCAAATAAGCTAGTATAACTAATAAAAATAAATAAATTTAAAATAATTAATGTAAATTTTTTCATTTTCCCACCTTTTATATAAATTTAAAATAAATTAAAGCATATGTTCAAAACCAAATTTTAAAGCTTCTTTAAATTTTTTTATATCTACAAAATTTTGTTTTAAAAAATTTTTTATTGTAAATAAGTTCCATGTTTCTTTAAATAATATATATGAATCAGATGGAATATACTCTGTTTTACCTATAAATTCCATTTCTAAAAAATCTTTATTAGTATAAGACTCATAATTAGTAATTAAATTATCTTTGCTAGGGTTACATTGTTTTAGAAATACAAAATTATCAATAAAATAAAAAGCTTGACCAGATTCATTATTTATAGAATATTTAAATGCGCTATTAATTTTATGATTTTGTTCTAAAATAGCAAAATCATTTACAAACTTAAAACGTTCATCATTAAAATCATTATATGGCCAAAATTTGATTAGAGTATTTTCAAGAGGAGTAGTATTTTTTTTAGGTAAAGGAACTAATGACATTCCGCCACCTTTCATTGCTGATATTGTCCAAGGAGTTAATTTTATTTCAAATGCATTATAGTTATATATTTTATGATTTAAATTGACTTTAGAATCTATAATTTCGATTTCAATTATTTTTTGGATATTTAAATAGTTTTCAATGGGTTCAATAAAAGAAAAAATATTATCTTTGACCTCATAAGAGATTTTTATATTATCTGGATAATATGTGTGAGGACTAGATTCAGGTGCTATCCATAAACGATGTCCACCATATAAAGTCCATTTTTCATTTTTATTTAGATTAAATTTAGAAAAATTATCAAAGCTAAAGGTTAATTCTCTATCAATATCTTCATAAAAAATATTATCAAAATTTAGTAATTTATAACTTAAAATTCTTGGACCAAAATCAAGAGAAACAATTAATTCAATAAAATCATTATTTATTTTCAGACAATTTCCAAAATTTTTATAATTAATCTCATAGTATTTAATTTCCATAAATTCTCCTTATAATTTATTTATTAAATGGGTGCCAAAAAAAGAAGTAATAAGTTGAAATTCTTGTCGTTGGGTATTTCAAAATAATTTTTTCTTTTTTGGCACTTTTTATTTAACAAAATAAAAGATTATATATATTATCCCATTATAACTTTAACATTTATTTCTGATCTATCATCATAAACAGGAATTATATTATCACTAATTTGTTTGTTATTAATATAAACTTCTTTAACTCCTTTTTCTACACCATTTGGATTTAGAATTTCTATATTATATTTTATGTCTCTAAATATACGAGTTATTTTATATTTTTTCCATGACTTAGGAATGCAAGGATCAATCATTAATCCTTTATAGTGAGGTTTGATACCTAAAATATATTGAGTTATAGTAATAAAATTCCAAGAAGCTGTACCTGTTAACCATGAATTTTTAGCTTGTCCATGATGGACTGCATCTTTTCCAGTAATCATTTGAGCATACACATAAGGTTCTGTTTTATGAATTTCGCTAATATCTTCTAAATAGGCTGGAGAGATTTTTCGCCAAATTTCAAAGGCTCTTTCACCTCTACCAATAACAGTTTCAGCACAAGCTATCCACGGATTATTATGGCAGAAAATTCCTGCGTTTTCTTTATAGCCAGGTGGATATGAAGTTATCTCACCAAGATTTTTATCATATTTAGTAAATGCAGGTTGATTTAAAACTATACCATAATATGTGTCTAAATATTTTTTTACCGAATCAAGAGATTTTTTAACTAATCCCTCATCTTTACCTATTCCTGCCATTCCACAGAAGCCTTGAGATTCAATAAAAATTTTACCTTCTTCATTTTCGTTACTTCCTATTTTGTTACCAAAAGCATCATAAGCTCTAAGATACCATTCACCATCCCAACCATATTCTTTGACAGCATTAATCATATCATCAATATGTTTTTGTGCTCTTTCTGCTTCTTTGAAATTACCTATTTCTTTACAAAGTTCTATATATTCTTTTCCAGATAATACAAATTGTCCAGCAATAAATAATGATTCTGCAATTTTCCCTTCACCACTACCAAATGTTTGAAATGATTCTCCAGGCTCTTCTGAAAAACAATTTAAATTTAGGCAATCGTTCCAGTCAGCTCTACCAATTAATGGAAGCTTATGAGGTCCTAAATTATTTAAAACATGATTAAAAGAAGCAGTTAAATGTTCAAACATAGTTCCTTTTTCATTAGGATCAGATCCGAAAATAGTTTCTTCATTTAAAAATTCAAAATCACCAGTTTCTTTAATATAAGCTGTTACACTTAATATTAACCATAATGGATCATCTTTAAAATTTCCGCCGATTTCAGCGTTTCCTTTTTTATTTAAAGGTTGATATTGATGATAAGTACTGCCATCTCTAAATTGTGTATTTGCAAGATCAATTAATCTTTCACGTGCTCTATTAGGTATTTGATGTACAAAGCCTAAGATATCTTGATTAGAATCTCTAAATCCCATACCTCTACCAATTCCAGATTCAAAATACGATGCGGATCTTGATAAATTAAAAGTAACCATACACTGGTAAGCATTCCATATATTAACCATTCTAGTTAATTTTTCATCATCGTGTTCTAAGTTGTATATTCCAAGTAAATTATTCCAATAATTTTTAAGATCTTTTAAAGCGTTATCAACATATTCCTTAGTAGAATATTTGTTAATTAGTAGTTTTGCTTTAGTTTTGTTAATAACATTTAATGATTCCCATTTATCATCTTTATTATTTTCTACATAACCGAGTATAAATATAAATGTTTTTTCTTCTTTTGAATCTAGTTCAACATTTAATTGATGAGAAGCAATAGGATGCCAACCGCTAGCAATAGAATTATTAGCTTTACCTTGCAAAGGAACTGACGCTTCATTTAATCCATTGTAAAGACCTAAAAAACTATCACGGTCACTGTCAAATCCATCAATTTTAGAATTTACACTATAGAAAGCGTAGTGATTTCTTCTTTCTCTATATTCTGTTTTATGATAGATAACAGAATCTTCTATTTCAACTTCTCCAGTATTTAAATTTCTTTGAAAATTTGTCATATCATCTTGAGCATCCCATAAACAAAATTCTAGATATGAAAATATTGAAAAAGATTTTTTTTGTGTAGAATTATTTTTTAATGTTACTTTGTAAATCTCACAACTTTCTTTTAAAGGGACAAAATAAGTTATATTAGATTCTAATTGATTAAGTTCACCTGTAATTTTAGTATATCCCATTCCATGCCTACATTCATATTTATCAAGCTCTTTTTTAATAGGCATATAAGTAGGTGACCATACATTTCCTTTTTCATTAATATAAAAATATCTTCCACCGTTATCAATAGGAATATTATTGTATCGATATCTTAATATTCTACGAAGTTTTGCATCTTTATAAAAACTGTAACCACCAGCTGTATTAGATATAATTCCAAAATAATCCTCAGTACCAAGGTAATTTATCCATGGATATGGAGTTTTTGGCGTAGTAATAACATACTCTTTGTTTAAATCATCAAAATAACCGAATTTCATAAAATCTCCTTTCTCAAGAACGCGCGTTTATAAATAGATAAAAAAATAAAATAAATATGTAATTATTTTTTTGAACGCGCGTTTATTTTTAGTTATAAACAATAATATTATAATTTATATTTAAAAAAAAATCAATATATTTTTTTAATTTATTAATAAAAATTTTAATGCATTATATTTTTATTATATTAAATAAGGGTTAATGCTATAAAAAAGACAGTAATATTATTATTTTCTTGACAAAAATAGTAATATAGATTATATTCTTAAATGATTATATAGGAATATAATGTTAAAGAGGTGAAAAATGAAAATAATAGAAATAATGAAAGTATTAGGAGATGAAAATAGACTTAGAATATTAAATCTCTTGTATAACTCAGATTTGTTATGTGTATGTGATATTGAAGAAGTCTTAAAATTAAGTCAATCAAATACCTCAAGACATCTTAATAAACTCAAAATATTAAATTTAATTAATTCAGAAAAAAAGGCTCAATGGGTATATTATAATATCAATCGAAAAAAACTTGAAAAATATACTTTTATAGGTGAAATTTTAAAAAATTTAAATGATGAAATTTTTAAAAAAGATGTTAGAAATTTAAAAATATACTTAAAAAATAAAAAAAAATGTTAAAAATTTAAAATTGATAGAAGAATATTATGAATGGAAAAAATAATGAAATAGGATTTTTTGAAAAATATTTAACTGTATGGGTAATTTTATGTATTTAAATAATATTAGAAGAAGAGCTTTTAGAAGAATATGAATTAGATAGTTAAAATTATAGATAAAAAATTATGTTTATATAGTATAATATAAAGGAGGATTTATGAGAATAATTATTATAGGGTCTGTAGCTGCAGGAACATCAGTTGCTGCAAAAGCAAGAAGAAATAATATAGAGAATGAAATTGTTATATATGAAAAAGATAAAGATATATCATATTCAAGTTGTGGATTACCATATTATATTGGTGAAAACTATATTTCAAGAGAAAATATAACTCCTAGAGATAAAAAATGGTTTAAAAAAAGATTTAATATTGATATATTTGTAGAACACGAAGTAATTGAAATTGATTATAATAATAAAGAAGTTACAGTGAAAAATTTAAATACAAATAAAATTATTATAGACAAATTTGATAAATTAGTCTTTTCGACAGGTTCAAAAACTAAGATTTTAAATATTAAAGGGATTGAAAAGGTTAAACAATTTTATTTAAAAAATGTAAATGATGCTGATAAAATAAAAAAATATATCGAAGATAATAATGTAAAAAAAGCACTGATTATAGGAAGTGGATTTATTGGATTAGAACTTTTAGATAATTTAGCTAAAAAAAATATAAAGACGACTATTATAGAAATTAAAAATCATTTAATGCCTTACTTAGATAAGGATGTATCAATTTATATAGAAAAATATTTAGATAGTAAAAATATTAATTATATACTAAATGATAGTATAAAAGAATTTTTAAGTGATAAAAAAGCAATTACTAAAAATAATAAAAATTTAGAATTCGATATGGTAATATTTGCTACTGGGATAATTCCGAATGTAGAACTTGCTAAAAGAATAGGAATAGAATTAGGAAAACACAATGGGATATTAGTAAATGATTATACTGAAACTAATCTAAAAAATGTTTATGCTGTGGGAGATTGTTGTGAACATAAATTTAGACTTACAGGTGATTATATTTATAGACCATTAGGGTCTACAGCGAACAAAATGGGAAGAATAGCGGGAGAAAATATTACAGGAATAAAAAGAGAATTTAAAGGAATATTAGGTACAGGAATATTTAAAATTTTTGATTTAGCAATAGGGTATACAGGAATTACTGAAAGAGAAGCTAGAAAATTAGGATATGATATTGAAATTATTCACAATATCAAAGAAGATAAAAGTAAGTATTTAAAAGAAAGTAAAGAAATAATAATAAAAGCTATAGCAGATAAAAAAACACAAAAATTATTAGGAGTGCAAATTATAGGAGAAGCAGGAGTAGATAAAAGATTGGATGTATTTGCAACTCTTATAACTTATAGAGTTAGTGTGGGTGATTTTTTTAATTTGGATTTAGCTTATGCGCCACCATTTGCAACAACAAAAGATCCAGTATTATATACCGGAATGATTTTAGACAATGCAATAAATAGAGGAAGAAAAATAATTACTCCAAATGTATTAATCGAGAATAGAGATAAATATAAAGTAATAGATGTAAGAAGTAAAAAAGATTTTGATAAAGGCCATATTGAAGGAGCTTATCATACACCACTTGCAGATTTAGAATCAAAATTAAATGAATTTAATAAAGACGATAATATTGTGGTACATTGTAATAAAGGAGTTACAGGAAATGCAGCACAAAACTTATTAATTAATCATGGATTTAAAAATGTATACAATCTATCAGGTGGCTATAAAAATTATAAAATACAAAAAGAGTATCTATATAAATAAAATAAAAGCAGACTATTTAAGTCTGCTTTTATTAAATCATATTATTTTCTTTTAGCACTTTTTCTAATTCATCTACTAATTCATCTAATTCATTTATAACTTTTAATATTGTTTCTTTTTTAGTTAAATCTACTCCTGATTTTTTTAATTGTTCAATTGGAAAATCATTTCCTCCAGATTTTAATAATTCAATATATGTATCTAAATTTTTAGGATTGGATTTTATGTTATTATATATTTTTGATGACGAAGCAAAACAAGTAGCGTATTGATATACATAATATGGTGAATTATAAAAATGAGGTATTCTTGTCCAAAAAATATTTGAATATTCATCTTTATATCTATCTTCACCATAATAATTATTTAAAAGGTTTTCTACAATATTATCTAAGATTTCAGCTGTTATTGGAGTATTATTTTCTGCTAATTTATGTGCTTGATATTCGAAATCAGCAAACATTACTTGTGTAAAAAAAGTTCCAACAATATTATTAATCGCTTGTTCTAATAAAGCTATTTTCTCCTTTGGATCATCTGAAGTTTTAAGCATATATTCTAATAATAATTTTTCATTATATGTAGAAGCTACTTCTGCGACAAAAATAGTATAGTTATGTGTTGCAAATGGTTGATTTTCATCGGACAAAAGTGTATGCATTGTATGTCCTAATTCATGTGCTAAAGTAAATACTGAATCTAAAGTTCCATTATAATTTAATAACATATAAGGATGTACACCATAAGTTCCTGCAGAATAAGCCCCGCTTCTTTTTCCCTCTTTTTCATATACATCTATCCATCTATTATTTAAAGCTTTTTTTGCCTTTTTAATATATTCACTATCCATAGAATAAAGTGATTTTAAAACTAATTCTTTAGCTTTTTCATAATCATATTTATTATCATAATCTACTAAAGAAATATAACTGTCCCATGGTCTATAATCATCAATTTTCAAAGCTTTTTTTCTTAATTCTCTATATTTTTTTAGTGGTTTTGTGTTTTCTTTTACACTATTAATTAATGTTTCATATACGGCTACAGGTATATTATTTCCTTCTAAGGCTCCTTCTAATGTCGAATTATAATTCCTAGACTTAGCGCTAGCAACTCCACGAAGTAAAATTGATTTATAAATTGCGGCGTATGTATTTTTATTTTTTAAAAATATTTTATTAAAATTTTCATAAGATTTTTTTCTATCTTCTCTATTTCTATTAGTATTTAATATTTTGTTATATTTGCCACGTGTAAGTTTTATTTCGCTATTATCTGATAATTTTATAATTGGAAACTCTATATCTGTTACAGATAAAGCAGTATAAATATCTTGAGGTGTGTTTCTAAATTGAGAATAGTAAGACAATAATTTTTCTTTTTCTTCGTCTAATACATGTTTTTGCAATCTATACATGTTCATTAATGAAAATCTATGTTTTTCTAATTTTTCTGGATTTTCTTCTATCCATTTTTTCATTGTATCTTGAGGAATAGTCAACATTTCAGGAGTTAACCATGAAGTTGCTACAGAAAATTTTGAAAATAATATACCGACTTCTTGAAATTTTTTATTTAAAAAATCATCTTTTGAATTAATATCTCTTTGAAGTTGTGGATATCTATATATTTTATATGATAAAATACTTAATTTTTCATTTAAATCAAGAATTTTAATTAAACTTGTAGCATCTTTTATACTTCCTTTTAATTGAGATATTTCATCCATTAGAGTAACTATTTTATCAAAATCTTTTTGCCATTCTTCCCAATTTGAATATATATCATTTACATTCCAATTATACTGTATATCTGTTTTATTTATGCTCATATATTTATTCTCCTTTTTTATTGCTCATATTTTATATATTTAATTTAGTTATGTATTTTAATATTAAAAATATTATAATTGATAAAACTAATGTAGGAATTATCCATTTTAAAATAAAATTAAAAAATAAAGCAACTAACATTATAATTGTTGCTAAAGTAAAACTTCTTTTAAATAATGTTATATCTTTTGGATTTATCTCTCTCATTTTATTAGACCTCCTTAAAAATTTTTATTGAAAATTAAAATTTATTAATATATACTTTATATATTATATAATATACTAAAGTAACCTTAAAATCAATTAAAAAAGGAGATATTGAGAGAAAATGAGTAGTGAAAAATTAATTGGTGTAATTTTACCTAGAATAGGTGCAGATATTTTTTCAAGAATTATCGAAGGAATAACTCAAGAATTGAAAAAATATGGATATAATATTGTATTAGCTAATACAAAAGAAAAAGAAGAAGAAGAATTAAAATATTTAGATATTTTTCAAAAAGAAAATATTTCTGGAATAATATTTTTTCCTTTTTCAATTACTGAAAATCATATAAAAACTTTAAATAATATGAAGAAACCAGTTGTGGTATTAGGGAGAGAAGCATCTAAAATTCGTACTTCTTATGTTACTTATGATGATTATTTTTCAGCAAAAGAGGTAGTTGAATATCTTATAAGTAAAGGGCATAAAAAAATAGCGTATATTGGTGTATCAGGAAACATGTCTGTACAAAATTTAAGAAGAGATGGGTATATTGATGCTCTTCTAGAAAATAATTTATCTGTAAAAAATAGATATCAAGTTATAGGAAAATTTGATGTGAAATCAGGATATACTGCAATGAAAAAAATATTAGCTCTTGAAGAAAAACCTACTGCAGTATTTGCGGCACTTGATTCACTTGCATTTGGTGCAATGAGAGCTATCTATGAAGCTGGTTATAAAGTTCCAGAGGATTTTTCTATTGTTGGTATTGATGATATGGAAACTTCATCTTATTATATTCCTTCACTTACATCAATTAAATATAATTATAAATTTTCTGGTGAAAGTGCGGCAAAATTAATTATTGAAAAAATAGAAAATAAAAACACAATGAACAAAAAAATTGTAATTTCATATGAACTTAAAGAAAGAGAAAGTGTAAAAGATATTAATTAATAAAATTATGGAGGATTAGGGTATGTACAAAGTTATTCTATATTTTATAATATCACTCACGATATTAGCAAGTACATTTCCAAAAGATCTAGATATATATTTAAAAGAAAAAGAAAGTATTTATGATGATATTATAAAAAATACAGAAAAAAAGATTTTTTGGTATAAAGAGCATAATAAAAAAACAAAATATTCTATTGTATATCTACATGGTTTTTCAGCTACTCGACAAGAAGTTTATCCTTTAGCAAATGAAATAGCGAAAGATCTTAAAGCAAATCTTTTTTATACTAGATATACAGGACATGGTAGGCCAGGGAAATATCTGGGAGAAGCAAAAAAAGAAGATTGGAAAAATGATACTACTGAAGCCATTGAAATAGGTAAAGAAATCGGAGAAAAAGTAATTGTTATTAGTACTTCTACAGGGGGAACTTTAGTCACTTGGTATGCTATGGAAAGTATAAAAAAAAATAAAGATTTAGACAATATTGTGTATATTTTAATCTCACCAAATTATAAAATAAAAGATAAAAATTCTATTTTATTAGAAATTCCAATAATTAGATATTTAATAGTAAATTTTTTTATTAAAGAACAAAGTTGGCAGGGACATAGTGATGAAGAAAATAGATATTGGACAACAAGATATCCAAGTAAAGTATTAATTGAAATGAGCGATTTAGTCAAAGAAGTAAGAAATTTTAATTTTAATAAACTTAAGCAACCTTTTTTTATTATTCATTCTAATAATGACGATGTAGTAAATACTGATATTATCGATAAAAAGTATAATGAGTTAGGGTCTAAAAATAAAAAATTATTAATAATACCAGTAAAAGATTATGGAAAACATGTGTTAGCAGGAGATATTATGGCACCAAATAATACCGTATATTTAAAAAATGAAATAATTAAATATTTAAAAAATTTATAACTAATCTAAAGGGGGAATTAACTTGGAGAATAAATTTCCATTTAAATTTTTAAAATTTAAATTAATGAATCATCCTACAACAAATCATCCGCTTGAATATATTGAAAAACATAAAGCTGTTTGTGCTTTATTATTAAATAACAATGAGTCTAAAACATTATTAGTTAATCAATTTAGACCTGGTGCAAATAATAATATTTATGAAATTCCAGCGGGACTTATAGATCCAGGAGAAGAGGCAGATACTGCTGTTTACAGAGAAATATTAGAAGAAACAGGATATGAGAAAGAAAGTTTGGAACTTTTATATAAAAGTAATACTCCTTTGTTGGTATCACCTGGCTATACTACAGAATCATTATATTTTTATATTTTTAAATTGAATAAAGAAAATATAACTCCAAAACCTTTATCTTTAGATGAATCAGAGGATTTAATTACTTCTTGGCATAAATTAGATAATGATTTTTTTGCCAATAAAACGGATTTAAAATCATATTTTGCATATTTATTGTATTTATCATTAAAAAATAAAGAGCTGTAATTTAAACAGCTCTTTATTTTTTATTTTTAAACTTTAGTAAAATGATTATGATTACTTTCGTAATGGTATCCAGCTTCATTTAATTTATCTTCAAGTTCTTTTTGGTCAATATCATAATATTTTACAAGTTCTTCTAAGCTATCAAATTCATCTCGTAATTTCATATTAATAATACTAAATAAAATATTAATATCCATAGTTTTAAAATTTTTTAATTCCATAATAATACTCCTTTCTAAATTAAATAATTTTTATTAGATATATTATTTTCCTATATGAACTTTATACAATTTGTTTGAATATAAAAAATCATAAGGATATACAATAGGACCGCCATCAGAATCCAAGTCAATATTTTTATTAAATTCAATACCTGTTTTATAAAAAATATACCATACCCATTGAGAACAATAAAATCCGTTATTATTTTTTTTATTTAAGACTACTTTATATCTTTTATTTTTATTATTTTCTATTACTTCAAATATTTTATTTTTAAATTTCTTATTAATTTCTTTATATCGTAGTATTTTTATTTTTCTATCAGAAACAGCATTAAGCCAGTCATTAAGTTTTACATAGTAAAATCCGTGAAATATTTGAGGATATTCAGCTACTACATCATATTCTTTTAGATATATCGCTGAATGTCCAAGCCATGTATATGTTCCTATTTTTTTACTTAAAATTAATATATCTCCTGTTTCAAGTTCTTGTTTATTTTTGCGAATAGTTTCTATATTTTGCCATTGAATATTTTTCGAAATTACTTTACAGCCTTGAAATAAAAATATATTTATTATTAAAAATATTATTTTTAATTTTTTTTTCATTTCCCCTCCAAAATATACATTATATTTTATATAAGTATATCATATTTTTTTAAAGAATAGGTAGAGTAAATTTTAATAATAAAAATAAAGAGTTATAATATCAATATATTATAACTCTTTATTTTTTAAGTATTAGATAAAAAACTAATAAGTATTATTACAGCAAGAATGAGCCAAAAATTTTTCTTTAACATTATTCCCACTCTCCTTTTCCCTTATTCCCTCAAAAACTATTTTAATAAACAATTTCTTAATTAAATTATTTTCCTCTTATTTTTAATATACTTATATTATTTATATTTTCCTTTATTTTTTATAAATAACTTGATATTTTTTGTATATCATTATAAAATAATTATACAAAAGTATTAAAAATTTATACAAGGGGGATATTATGAAACCAAAATTAAAACCAAATAATACACATTTTTCTTCTGGACCCTGTTCAAAGTTTAAAGGGTATAGATTAAATCTATTATCTAATGCACCGCTTGGACGTTCACACAGAAGCAAAATTGGGAAAGCAAAATTACAGGAAAGTATTGAAAAAACAAAAAAAATTCTTCAAATTCCAGATGATTATCGTGTGGGAATAGTTCCTGCTTCAGATACAGGAGCAATAGAAATGGCTCTTTGGAATGTTTTAGGTGAAAGAGGTGTGGAAGTGATTGCCTTTGATGCATTTGGACGAGAGTGGGCAAATGATATTAAAGCTGAATTAAAATTATCGAATGTAACTTATCATTTTGCTGATTATGGACACTTACCTGATTTATCAAATGTAGATTGCGATAATGATATTGTGTTTACATGGAATGGTACAACAAGTGGTGTAAAAGTTCCTAATGCAGATTGGATAGATAAAAATAGAAAAGGATTAACTATTTGTGATGCAACTTCAGCAGTATTTGCTATGGAAATCCCTTGGGAAAAACTTGATATTATAACATTTTCTTGGCAAAAAGTACTTGGTGGAGAAGGAGCACACGGAATGTTGATATTATCACCTAGAGCCGTTAAAAGAATTGAAAATTATACACCAGATAGGGCACTTCCCAAAATATTTAGACTTAAAAAAAATGGAAAATTAATTGAAGGAATTTTTAAAGGTTCTACAATAAATACTCCTTCAATGCTCTGTAATGAAGATTATTTAGTTGCATTAAATTGGATTGAATCTATTGGGGGAATATATTCAGCAATTAAAAAAAGTGAAGAAAATTTATCAGTTATAGAAAAGTTTGTCGAAGAAAATGATTTTATTAGTTTTTTACCTATATCAAAAGAAATTCGTTCAAATACAAGTGTTTGCTTAAAATTAGATTTAGAATCTGAAAAAATAGATAAATTGTTACAATTATTATTAGAAAATAATATAGCGTATGATATTGCTTCATATAGAGATTCTCCAAAAGGTATAAGAATTTGGTGTGGAGCAACTATTGAAAAAGATGATTTAGAAATCTTATGTGAATGGATAAAATGGGCTTATAAAAAAGTAAAATAAATATAACTATAAGCAGATTTAAATGAATCTGCTTATGATTTATAACTAACTACTAGTTTTAAACTATGTAGTTAGTTATTATTATAGATATAGAGAGGAAAAAATATTTTCGATATATAATAATTTTTTAATACTTTTATATTTATTTTTTTTAGTAGTTATCATAAATAAATTTTGTTTTAATAGGAAATTTTAATCTATACTGAGTTCTGATAATTTTTCGATATTTAAAATTTTTATTGTTTTATTATTTTTTTCAATTATATTAGATGTTTCTAATGAGTGTAAAACTCTAGTAAGTTGTCTACTACTAGCTAAAAGTTGGTCTGCTAAGTTACTAATAGATTTATATTTAACTTCTCCATCATTGTTGGAATTATCAATTAAGTAAGTAGCAAATCTTCTATTTAAATCATAGCAACTAGCTAGCATAAAAATGTCAACACTTTTTTCTAATTTTTTACAAGTAGATTCATATATAAATTTATTAAATTTACAATCAATTTCAAAGTATTTTTTAGCTATGTTATAATTAATTCCTAATAAAAAACAATCTTCTCTGGCAATAACATCAAATTTTGATATATATGATTTTCTAAGTTCGACGTCTCCAATAATAGATAAAGGTTCTAATTTATCAATGATTAATTCTCTATCAGTGACAGTATTATAAATAATATCAATTTTTCCCTCTACAAGAAAATAAAAATATTTAATTATTTCATTACTTTCAATAATCCTTTCATTTTTTTTAAATTCAAATAATGAAAATTTGGATAGATCAAAATTTTCAAATAGATCTCTTATTTTAAAATCGTTTACATATCCTATTATATTTAATTTACTATTTATTTCTCTCATTTTTCCCCCTTTATTTACATGTTTTTTACTAGAAATATATAATAATAATATTTTACAATGATATAATATTATTGAAAAGCAAATTATAATAGGACATAAGTCGTGTTTTTAAAAAACTTTTAAACTTTAATATATGACATGTGTCTTATATTTATTTGTACATTTGTGCATAATAGGGGTAATATGGTTATATATAGAATATTATGTTTTTTAAAAGAATATAATATTTTTGTGTAACCGGTTATTTTATTAAATGAAAGGAGGAAAGAGGAGCTAAATATATTATTAATATTTAATAATATAAGTTTCTCAAAAAATTATGAAAAAATACTATTTTTTAATGGCATTGTTAGCAGTATCAAATTATAGTTTGTCTCAAACTTATGCTACAACTAATTTAAGTTATAATAACAGATTCTTAACGAGTGACAATTATTATGAAAAAGATGGAGGTATTGATTTAAAAATTGAGTTTAATGATTTAGAATTAAAATTTTCAAGTGATATTAAAAATAATAAAAGTGAGTATGATAGCTCATTATCTATGATTTTTCAAAAGGATATAGATAAAAAATCATCTGTATCTATTGAATCAAAATTAAATACTGAAAATGGAATGCAATTTTATGTAGACACAAATTCAAATAGCACTTATATTTCACATAAAATAAATAATAAATCTACATTAACTTTTTATCCATTTAATTTTAAGAATAACATTGGAAATGAAATAGAATCATTAGATGTAACTAGTGTAAATTATTTTAATGAAAGATATACAGTAATAAATGGAACAACTAATTTACCAGAAATTACAACAAAATCATTACCAGGAATAACTTTTAATTATAAATTAGATGAAGTAAAAGATATAACTTTTGGTATTGGAGCTATTCAATATGATTCACCAGTTGATTTTGATGTAGAAAATTCAACAATGCCTACAATTTGGCAAAAAAGAATTGATGTAGGATATTTAGCATCTTTTAATTATGATAATGAAATAAGTAAATTTAAAATTTCTTATATTTCACATAATGACAGTGAAAAATCGCATTCAATATTAAAATCAGCTATTTCAATAGAAATGGAAAAATATTTTAATAATTTTATTTTTTATGTAGAAGGATTATATAATGAAAATGGAAAATCGCCATATTATATTTCTGATGGTAGTTTTGCACAAAAAGTACCATACGAACCATTATACAAACAAAGTTGGGTAGATAAAAAAGATTATGGATTTATGACAAAATTAAGTTATGAAATGAAAAATAATACACCATATTTAAAATATGCATATTATGGAGAAAATTTAATATATGATGGTGAAAATTCAGCACATATATTAAGAACTTTATCTAATTCAAGTAATTATTTTAATACTTCAGATTCTCATGGGGGATTACAAGTAATAACAGTCGGAAATAAATATACATATAAGAATGTATCTATTGAACCATATTATGAATATAAAAAAGCTAAAAATAATGTTTTTTCTACGCAAGATGATTTGACTGCAAAAGAAGATGAAAGAGTGAATGATTTAACTGATAAACTATCATCATACGGTATTAAGATAAATGTTAATTTTTAATTTAGGAGGAGAAAAAATGTATAAATCAATTTATAAATTAATAATTATTAATTTAATTGTTTTTTCTATATCTTTTTCAAAAGATTTCACAGAAAGAGACTTAGAAATGGAATCTTATAAAGCTGTTAGTTGGATGCAAAATTCATCAGAATATAAATTACTGTGCAATCAAGCTTTTAATATAGCAAAAGATAATTTAAATAAAATAAAAAAAGAAAATAAAGGTAAAATGGCAGTTATAGTAGATCTTGATGAAACGATGTTAGATAATACACCATATGCAGCATGGAGAATTTATAGTGGAAATGGATTTTCTAGCGATACTTGGAGTGAATGGGTAGCTGCAAAAGAAGCAAAGGCTATACCAGGGGCTGTAGAATTTTCAAAATATGTAAAAAAACTTGGAATGGATATAATCTATATTTCAAATAGAAGTGAAAAAGAATTAAAAGATACAATGTTAAATATGAAAAAACTTGGATTTTCTCAAGTAGATAAAAATCATATTTTTTTAAAAACGACTAGTTCAGATAAAACATCTAGAAGAGAGTATATAGAAAAACTTGGATATAATATAGTAATGTTGATTGGAGATCAATTAAGTGATTTTTCTAATATTTTTTACAATGTATCTAATGAAACTAGAAATTCTTTAGTAATAAAAAATAAAAATATGTTTGGAAATAATTGGATAGTTATACCAAATCCTAGTTATGGTGATTTTGAAAGTAAAGGAATTTCAAATGAATTTTATGTAAAAATAACTGGTGAAAGTACATCAAATTATGAAAAGTCTAAACTTAGAGAATATAGTTTAAATATATGGGATGGAGAATAGGAGGATATTATGAAAAAAAATATTTTATTAATTATTTTATCTATGTTTATTATTTCATGTAGTAGTTTAGATAATAAATCAATAGAAACTAAAAATTCAAAAAATAAATTTGATAAAAAAGATAAATTAGCATTACTTTGGGCTCAAAAATCTGGAGAAAAAATAGCTTTAAATTATCAAATAATAAATAATATATTAAATAAAGTTGATAATAATATAAATAAAGTATACATTGAACTTGAAGATGGAGTATTTGATAATACCCCATATATAGCGTGGTTAATGACAACTGGAAAAGAAAATAATTATAAAAATTATAAAAGATGGCTTAAATCTGGAGATATGGAACTAAATATTGGAATAGATGAGTTGTTAACTAAATTATCTAAAAAAGATATAAATGTAGTTTTTGTAACAAATTTAGATAAAGAATTTTCTTTATTATTAAATAAAAACTTAAAAAGATATATGTTAAATAATTATAAAATCATTTCAAAAGAAAAGATGAATTTAGGGGATGAAAAATCTATATTTATTTCATCAAATTTAGATTTTTATACATCGAAAGACATTAATAATTTAAAAGTTTTAATAAAAGAAGAAAATTTAATAAAACAGAAAATAGGGAAAAAATATTTTATTTTTGCTAATCCGGTATATTCAAATTATTTAGATTTAAATAATGCGAAATTAAATAATTGGGAAGGTAGTAAAGAAACTTTAATTTTAAATTATTAGGAAGGAGGTATTATGAAACGTAGTCTAAATATTATTTTTATAATATCAATATTATTGTTAATAATTAGTTGTAATAAAGATTTAACAGTAACTCCAATAGATAAAAACGTTGATAGTATAGAATTAAATCTAATAGATAATGCTTATAATGAAAATGAATCTCTTATTTCAGATATTGAAAATGGAAATTTAGCTTCAAATTTAAATGAAACTGATAAAAGAGAAGTTTTAACATATTTAAAAGATATATCAAAATATTATAGACAAATAATTATAAATAAAAAAGTTGAAGTAGACTTATTAAATGAGATAGCAAATAAACAAACTCTAGCACAATCAAAATTTAATTCAAGTTCTACTGAGTATACAAAACTTAATACTATAATAACATATACATCTAATGCTAAAAAAGAGATAGAACCTCCTATAATTACACTTACAGAAGTAAATACAGGATTTAGTGATACTTTAGGAAGTGATGATTTCACTCAAACAGGTTGGTTAACAGAAATAACAAAAGGAAATATTAATTGGAGTTATAATTCTAAATATACGGCACCATCTATAAGTGCATATAAATCAAGTGATGCTGAAAATGAAACATACTTAATATCGCCAGTATTAAATGTAACAGCTAAATCATATGTAACATTAAATATTCAAGCTGATTACTATAAACATTCTGGATTAAGTGTGCTTATATCTGAAGATTTTAATGGATATGTATCAAAAGCTAATTGGACAGATATTACAAATAGCATTCAATTACCATCAACTAGAGAAACAGTTGATACTACAATTGATTTAGATAATTATTTAGGTAAAAAAATAGTTATTGCGTTTAAATATAATGGAAATGCTAATAATAGTGAAACTACAACTTATGCCATTAAAAATTTTAAATTTATTAAAAAACCAATTACTATAACACTAAATAGTAATTATACAGAATCATTAGGAGATGATAATTTTACTTGTAGAGGATGGTACAGTATAATTACGAAAGGAACAAGAGCATGGGAAGGTAACGCAAAATATAAAAATACATCTATAAGTGCATATAACTCAAGTGATGCTGAAAATGAATCATATTTAATATCACCAATATTTGATGTAACAGTTAAATCATATGTAACATTAAAAATTCAAGCTGCTTATTATAAACATTCCGGATTAAGTGTACTTATATCTGAAGATTTTAATGGTGATATATCAAAAGCTAATTGGACAGATATTACAAGTAGCATTCAATTACCAACAAATAGCGAGACAGTTGATACTACAATTGATTTAGATAATTATTTAGGTAAAAAAATAGTTATTGCATTTAAATATAATGGAAATGCTACTAATAATGAAACTACAACATATAGATTAAGTGATTTTAATATTAATTTGAAATAAAATTCAATTAAAAAATTAATAAAAAGTCGGAGAACACTCTCCGACTAAAATCAAAGAGCATACCTTAAAGGAGGTATTAAAATTGAAAATTTTTAATAAATTTTTTTTAATGCTTTCATTATTATTATTTTTAATTTCGTGTAATAAAGATTTATCTCCTCTTTCAAATGATAAATTAGAATTGAACTTAAATAATAATAATAGTGAGTATACGTCTACTCCAGCAGCTAATCTTATAACAGAAGCTATAAAAAATGAATTAGGAGTAGATATAGTTTTTTATCCAGAATCAAATTTAAAAAATATTTCATTAAATTTGAATTTAGACTTGACTAAAACAGATATAAATGAAAGATTAATAAATAAAACATCTAATGATATAAAATCTCTTTATGATACAACAACTAATAAAGATTTAATTTGCATATCATATATGAGTGGATCTAAAATAAAAGATTTTATAAAAGAAAGAACTTTAAAAAATAATGCAATAGACATACATACTAATGGTATAGAATATGATATCACAATAAAAGGTGGAGAAGTACAAAATTATAATATAAGTAGAAATGGAAGAACATTTGATTTAGATAAACAATATAAAGTAGCATTTATATATTATGAATATGATTATAAATCAAGTTTTCCAGGATATTATTATGGAAATAAGTTTAATTATTTAAAAGTACAAAAAACAGAAAAAAAAGCAAGTGAGTTAGTTATAAATTATTTAAAAAAAAGCAATAAATATAATTTTTTAAATAAAATTAATTCTAAAGTAAAGGTTATTGACTCAACAACTTCTGATAAAAATAAAATAATCCCTATATATTCTATTCAAGGAGAAAAATATAAGTCGGATTTAATAGGAATTAATTTAAAAACACGTGGAATAATTACAGCATATACAGCAGACAGTTATAATAATAATTATGGTTTTTATATGCAAGATAAATATGGTGATAATAATAATTATACATCTGATGCTATATATGTTAAATTAGATAAAACAACATATAATAAATATTCTTTAATTATAAAAGTAGGAAATCTTGTTGAAGTAGAAGGAAAAGTAGAAGAAACAAATACAGGAACAGGACTTACAAGAACATCATTAACTTCAGTAAATAAAATTATTTTAAGAGAAAAAGATGTTGCATTACCGTCACCAGTTGAATTAGGTGAAGGAAGTGATAGAATTATACCAAATAGACATATTTCTACTTATAAAGGTAATGTAAATCAAAGTTTAAAATTAAATTTAAATGATGGAATAGGATTTTGGGAAAGTTTAGAAGGAATGTTAGTTAAAGTGAAAAAACCTATTGTAACAGGAGCTAAAGGTGGTAAAAATGATGCATTAGAAAGTAAAGGATATTTCAATTTATATGTTAGAGCAAATAATACATCAAATGATTATCAAGTTACCCCATCTAATGGATTAATAATTGATGTAGAGAAAAATGATTATAATCCAGAGATATTAAGACTAGTAAATCATGTTTATTATAATAAAGATGGTGTAAAACCAGGAGATGCAAGTAGTTTTAAAAATGGAATATTTAATGTAGGTGATGAATTAGAAGATATAACAGGAATATTAGCATTTAATGTAAATACGTTTGGTGACGGAGAGTATGATTTGTTATTTAATGATTATATAACAGCTAAAAATCCAAGAACATCATATACTCCTTTATCTGATAGACCGAAAGCAACTTTAGTAGGCGATGCTAATCACTTAACAATAGCAACATTTAATGTAGAAAATATGTATGCAACTCATGAAAAAATACCATATATAGCAGAGATTATAGCTCAAAATATGAAATCACCAGATATAATAGTATTTACTGAAATTCAAGATAATAATGGGCCTGATAATTATGGTGAAGATGGTTCACCTGTAGTTGACGCAGACCAAACTTTGACTAATTTAATTAATAATATAGAATCTAAAGGAGGAGCTACAGATTATAAATATATAAATATTAATCCGTTAGCATACTTAGAAGGAGGAGAACCTGGAGGTAATATTAGAGTAGCAGCTATTTATAGAGATACTAGAGTAGAATTTAATAAAAGAGGAAATGCAGGTTCATTAGATCATGCAGGATTAGATAAAAATGGAGATTTATTATTAAACCCTGGTCGAATTTATCCTCAAGAACCAATATTTAAAGGAACTCGTAGAAGTCTTGCAATGGAATTTTATTTTAAAAATAATAAAATTTTAGTTTTTGGAAATCATTTAAATTCTAAAGGTGGCGATGATCCTTTATGGGGCGCAAAACAACCTGTAGTATTAAGTAGTGAAGCTAAAAGAATCAAATTAGCTAAGATTATACATAGATTTGTCCAAGAAGTATTGTCAAAAGATGAAAATAAAAATATAGTAGTATTAGGAGATTTTAATGAATTTTATGCAGCAAATCCAATAAAAGTATTAAAGGGAAATATACTTACAAATTTAATAGAAACTTTACCTTTTAATAAAAGATATTCATATAATTTTCAAGGAAATGCTCAAGCGATAGATCATATACTAATATCAAAAAATTTAAAAAATCATTCCCCTGAAATAGAAATATTACCTATAAATACAGATTATATGGGTCAATATTCTGATCACAATCCAGTAATATCAAGGTATGAATTTAAATAAATTAAGTTTTTTATAAATGTGAACAGATATCTCATAAATAAAAAAAGTGAAAATGACATCACAATGACATCAATTATTTAATTATAATTGATGTCATTTTTTATTATATATAAGAGTAATTTACTATAAAAAAATACTTCTTCATATAGTAAACAATTTTATTATTTTAACTGTTTATTATAAGAGAAGTATTTATTTTTTTAACTTAATTAAAAATATTTAAATTATTTATTACAGTATCTATTGATTCATCATTGGAGTTTTTTTCATTATTAAGTTCTGAATTGTTATTTGGATTTTTAGAATTAAAATTGTTATCTAATGATTTAGGGAAAAATTCATCTAAACCATTTTTATATTTGTTTGAGTATTCAACTGGTTCATACCCCTTTTTAAATAAAGCAGTTCTTATTCGATAGCTACTACCATCACTCAGCAAACCATTTCTAGAATCAATATCTATATATTTTAATTCTTTTTCTTTCACTAAGTTTTCTAAAAATTCAAATTTTGTAGGAGTATAAATCCCTTCATCTATTAACCTTTGAACATATTTTCCCCAAATAGGAGCAGCAGCTCCACCACCAGTCATTCCTCTACCCATTGGAGTATTATTATCTCTTCCAAGATATAGAGTAGTAACAAAATCAGGTGTATATCCGCTAAACCATGCACTTCTAAAACCATTAGTAGTACCTGTTTTACCTGCTTGATCAATATATTCAATTTTATTTGTTTTTGGATTTAAATATTTTACACGAGCACCTCTTCCAGAACCATTTTTAACTACATCTTTCATCATATGAACAAGCATAGCAATTTCTGTATTATCAACTATTTTTTCTTTTTTAATATTATTTTCAAATAATATTTTACCATATCTATTAGTAATTTTTGTAATAAAAATTGGTTTTACTTTATATCCACCATTTGAAAATGGTATATATGCTTTTGCCAACTCAAAAGGAGATAAACTTAAACTTCCAAGAGCAATAGTTAAATTATAAGGGATTTTAGAACTAATTCCAAATCTTCTAGCTTCGGTAATTAAATTTTTAATTCCTACTTTTTGCAATAAATTTATAGCAGGAATATTTCTAGAACGTTCCATAGCTTCCAAAATAGTGATATTACCTTCAAAAGTACCAGAATAATTTTCTGGTTTCCAATCTCCAAATTCTAAAGGACTATCTTCAACAACTAAATTCATCTGATAATTATGTTTTAATGCAGTATAGTATAAAAATGGTTTAAATGATGAACCTGGTTGTCTTAAAGCTTGAAATGCTCTATTAAAATTTTTACTTTTATAATTCTTTCCACCAATCACAGCTTTTACATATCCGGTATTAGAATCTATAGTAATAAGAGCTCCATCTAAATCAGGATTTTTTTTAAAGATATTAGAATTCGAAAAAACATCTTCAGCTATTTTTTGCATACGAAGATCAAGAGTAGTATATATTTTCATTCCACCTTCATATATATCTTTTGCTTCAAACATTTCAAAGATTTTATTATCGACAAAATCAACAAAATCCGGGGCTATTACTCCACGACGAGATTTTTTATTCTTTAATATAATAGATACATAAGGATTTTCTTTATCTTCTTCAGTAGCCTTGTCTTCAAGTATAAATTTAACTTTTTTTGCATTAGTATATTGTTTTTTTGTAATAAATCCAAATTTTAGCATTTGATTTAAAATAAGGTTTTTTCTTTTGATAGCATTATCAAGATGTCTTATAGGAGAATATTTTGCAGGTCTATTTGGTATACCAGCAAGAAGTGCAGCTTCGGCAAGATTAAGTTCATATAATTCTTTTCCTAAAAATATGTGAGCACTTGTTTTTATACCGTATGCTCCTTCACCAAAGTATATTTCATTTAAATATTTTTCTAATATCTCATCTTTTGTATAATGTTTTTCTATTTCAATTGCTATAAGAGCTTCTTTTATTTTTCTCATTATTCTACGTTCATTTGTAAGAAATGCATTTTTTACAAGTTGTTGAGTAATAGTACTACCACCAGGGATATTTCTATGAGCTAAAATATATTTAGGAGCCATGATGATTGATTTAATTATTCTAAGAGGTTCAAATCCATAATGGGTTCTAAAATTCTTATCTTCAATAGCTAAAAATGCATTTTGAACTTCAAGAGGGATCTCGTTAATTTTTGCAATTTCTCTATTTTCTTTATAGAATTTATCTATTATTTCTCCATTTATATCATAAATTATTGTTGGAATTATAGGGTCATATTCCTCAATAAGTTTTGAGATATCAGGTAAATCACTATAAGCCTTATAAATTAAAAAAAATCCAGCTCCAGTTATAGTAGAGATTGATATTATTAAAAATGATAAAATTATAGTTAATTTATTAACTTTTTTCATGTAATCACCTATTTTTTTGTCTTAATTGTCCACAAGCACCATTAATATCAGCACCTTTTTCTTGTCTAAATGTTACATTTACTTTACGATCATTTTTTAAGTATTCATAAAAACTTTTCATTTTATTTTCATGAGGTCTTTCCCAATCTTTTCCTTCGATACTATTATAGGGAATTAAATTAAGAATATGATCGAATTCATGCATTAAATCTGCTAAAAATTCCATATCATTACGACCAACATTAAAATTTTTAATCATTATGTATTCAAAGCTAATTCGTCTTTTAGTCATACGTTGATATTCTTTTAAAACAACGATTAAATCTTCTAATGGATATCTTTTATTAATAGGAATGATCATATCTCTTTTCTCATTAAATACTGAATGAAGAGATATAGCTAATTCTATTTGAAGTTTTTCCTCCATTAATCTTTCTATACCTGGAACTATTCCTGAAGTAGAAACAGTAATTTTTCTAATAGAAAAATCAAGACCATTTTTATCAGTTAAAATTTTAATAGATTTTATAAGATTATCAATATTTAAAAAAGGTTCACCCATTCCCATAAATACAATATTGTTAATTTTAAATCCACGTTTTTCTATTCGTCTATTTAAAGTATATACTTGATTTAGTATTTCGTGCACTTCAAGATTTCTTACAAAACCATCCATTCCAGTAGCACAAAAATCACATTTAACAGGACATCCAACTTGGGTAGAAATACAAATAGTATATCTATCTTTATGTTTTAAAAGTACAGTTTCTATAGTATTTTTATCTTCTAATTCAAATAAGTATTTTTCCGTTTCATCAATCTTTGAAATTTGTTGTTTTAATACATTAAATAGAGGAATATAAGATTTTTCGGTTAAAAGTTCTCTGTTTTTTAATGAGATATTTGTCATTTCATCAATTTTTCTAACTAGTTTATTATGCAACCATGAATATATTTGTTTTGCATTGAATTTTTTAAATCCTAGTTCTAATAAAAATTTTTCTAGTTCATCATATGTTGCATTTAATAAATTAAATTTATTCAATTTTTGCCACTCCTTTTATATTGTTTTCCTCTTATTTTAACATAAAATACTTAGTTATACAATTTAAAATATTATAATAAAAAATAAAGCTTATAAAAGCTCTATTTAAAATTCTTTATTTTTTTCAATTAATTCTTTTAGTCTATTTTCTAAAAAATAATTTTTATTTTTCAAATTTTCTAAAAAATATTTACTTTCATTAATTATTTCGTTAAATTTTTGAATGTCACAATTTTTAGTATCTAATTTTGTAATTAATTCAGCTAATTTAACAACAGTAGCTTCTTTAAAAGTAGCATTAATTCTTTTAAGATTATTTTTTATAGAATCTTCTTTATTAATTATTGTCTTATCTTTTGTAATAGCTAAAACTGTAGTAGCAATGTGTGTTCCAAATTGTTCTTTTAAATCATTAAAATTTGTTTTGGTATTATCTAAAATATCATGAAGTAAGGCAGTTTGAATAGCGATTTCTAAATTAAAATTAGGTTCTTTATTGAATGCTACAAATATTTCCATTGTAATAGTCGAAAGATATGTTAAATAATTTGCATCAATACAAGAAACTTTATCATTAACATATTTTTTCCCAACATAGGCTATAGCTTTTTTATAACTATCTTGTATCATAATTTTCTCCTTTTTAAATAGTATTTCTTTTAAGTATAATGAATTTTTTTTATTTTTTCAAGAAAAATATTAGAAAGTAAGAGAATAATAAAAGAATTACGGAAAAAAGAATAAAAGAAAGAAAATTTCAAAAAAATAGTGTGTATAGAAGCAAAAATTTAGGGAGTGGATCTTAGATGTAAATAATAGAAAAGACTTGGTAATACTTTACTTTAACTCTTTAGTAGGGATAAGTAATTTTTCAAAGTTAAACAAGTGAGTTATTAATTTTTCGTCGGAATCTAGTTCTAATTCAGAAGATTCGATATTATTATCATTTAATTTTAAAATATAAAAAAATGAATTTTCAGTAATATTCAGGTGAAATAAATAAAGAATCAGGATGTTTATAAATAAAAAATAAATTTTCTTTGTGATATTCTGTTTTTTCTCGAATTTCTATATAAACACCTGCATGAATTTAAACTTAAGTATATATTGATTGACTAATAAAGTTTTACTTTCAGTCTCATCTAAGATTAAGCACAGAGAACACTATGTTTTGTAAATATTCTAGATCTAAATTAATAGAAAGACGTTTTGTAATATTAAATTTTAAAAATATTAAATTTTCCATTAAAATTTTTCTTTGAAATAATTAATTGTTTAATAAGAGTTTTGTAATCTGAATCAATTCAGGATCATTTGAAATAAATTTAATCATTTGAGAAAACATTTTTAATTTAATTTCTTTTTTTAAATTTTCATCCGTAGAATATTCAAAATCTTTTAAAATGTACTCAAAGTCAGGTGAATAACGATCTAAAGAATAAGGGAGACGATTGAAAATATCTTTAATTTCCAACACTTCATTATTTTGTAATAAAAAGAATTTTATATTAATTTTTGAATATTTTTTATTAATATTTAACATTGATTTAAAGAATTCTAAAATAAAAGTAGATCTATTTCTATTAGAAGAGTTTTCAAAAAAATAAATATACAAATTTTCACTAGGTAAAAAATAAAGTTTATCAGTAAAAAAATCTCTCATATCTATCTCGATAAAGCTTTCATTCTTAAGATTTTTATCAATTAAAGATTTTTTTAATATATCAATATCTAAATTTAATAGTTTTGATATTGTATTTAAAGATTTTATCATGAGTAACCTCCTAGAAAACTAAAAAAAAGTTATGCTATAGATAATATAACATAACTAAAAAAAAAAAACAATTTTTAAATTTATTCAACAGTAACAGATTTAGCTAAGTT
>NZ_SOBG01000002.1:130311-341682 GCF_004365575.1 Hypnocyclicus thermotrophus | reverse complement strand
AACTTAGCTAAATCTGTTACTGTTGAATAAATTTAAAAATTGTTTTTTTTTTTTAGTTATGTTATATTATCTATAGCATAACTTTTTTTTAGTTTATGGATTTTCTTTAAATATATTTAATGTTTCTAATGCTTTTCCATTAAAATCAAACATTGCTTGATTTTCCCATGCATTTCCTTCTCCTATCTTCCATCCACTATTTTTTATCGGAATCCATTCTGCTCCCCAATAAAAAAAACCCTTTCCTCTGTTATTTGGTACATTATATATTATATCCATTAATTTTTTTATCACTTGCTTTTGACCTTCTACTGAGGCTATGTATCCTACTTTTCTTTCTTCTGTTTTACCAAATATATTTGGTAAACTATCTCCATTTTCTAATGTATATGCATATGCTGTTTCTACTACTATTACATCTTTTTTATATCGTTTTGAAATATCACTTAAATTTTCCGTCAATTCATTAAATGTTCCATGCCAATACGGATAAAATGATATTCCAATAATATCAAATTCTACTTTTCTTTTTATTAATTCATCAAATACAGTTCTATACAATTTGTTATTTCCACCATCTGATAAATGTATCATTATTTTTATTTTTTTATCAATATCTTTTACAGCTTTTATCCCTGCTTTTAATAATTTTACAAAACCATTATATCCTCCTATTTTTTCTTTTCCTTGTTTCCAAGTTTTTCCATCTGGCCAAAGCATTCCTCCATTTACTTCATTTCCTATTTGAACCATATCAGGTAATGCATTTTGAGCTTTTAAGGATAATATCATGTCTTTTGTGTACTCATATACTTTTTTTTCCAATTTTTTTCCTTTTAAATTTTCCCATTCTTTTGGCTTATATTGCTTGCCAGGATCCGACCAAAAATCACTATAATGAAAATCTAACAAATATTTTAATTGTTTTGATTTTATTTTTTTTGCTAATTTTATTGTTGTTTCTTTATTATTATTTCCACCCCCTAATAAATTTCCAGTTTTATCAACTGGATTTACCCATGTCCTAATTCTAATCCAATTAACTCCATGCTCTTTTAATATTTCAATACAATCTTTTTCTATCCCTTTTTCGTCATAAAATTTAGCCCCATTATCTTCTAATTGTTTTAACATTGATATATCTACACCTTTTATAAAATCTTTTTTTATTGTACTTGTAAATGTATATGCTGTAAAAAATATATAAATTATATTAATATATATAATATTATTTAATATCTCTTTTCTATATTTCATTTTTTCTCCTATTTCTCATTTCTTCTTTTTACTCTTTTCTTTTAGATAAATTTTATTCCCAGTCCAATAATCTTTTATCGCCTTTTATATTTTTAATTTCTGTTATATCTTGGCTTACTTCTATGGTCCCTATATAATTATTTTCTTTATCTCTCAATGCGTAATATCGTATTAAAATTGTTTTTCCTCTCATATTTATCCAAAAATCAGCTTCATTTTTTTCACCTGATTTAAATGCAGCTAATATTTTTTCTACTACATGTACACTTTCAGGTGGATGGCAATTTTGAACTTTTCTTCCTATTATTGCAGGTGAACGTGGAAAAAACCTATCTTTTGGATTTGAAAAATATTTCACTTCATCATTTTTATCTATAAATGTTATATCTATTGCCAAATTATTAAAAATTAATTCTATTTGATTAAATGATAACTCCCCTGTTTCTACTTTAAAAGTCATTTCTTTTAATCCATTGTTTTCAGATATATCTAAATTTTCTATTTCTATATTTGGCTTTTCTATAAATGCAAATTCCATTTCTAACTCTGCTTTTAAAATTTCATTCCATTTTTTATTTGGGATCGTTCTTAATGCCTCTGGAAATATTAATAAATTTTCTTTAAAAATTACTCCATATATTAAGAAAAAAAAGTTTCCAATTCTCATATTTAAATCTTTTGTAAATTTTTTTTCTTTTTCTGTTATTTCAATTAACTCTTTTATATCTTTTTTTACATCATCATGTAACGACCATAATATTTTCAATGGATTTGTATAACTCCAAATATTTTCTAAATATGGATACAATATATTTTCTTGTCTTATATAATGTTTTTCTATATCTTTTATTTCTTTTAAGTATTTATTTAATTTTTTTATATCTTGTTTTATTATTGATTCCTCTTTAATTTTTTTTAATTTTTCTTCTAATTTTATGTTTTCTTGAAAATAATAAAAAACAGGATTTTTTTTACTTGGATATTCATATTCATAATTTTTTAATGAAGTATGAAATATATTCATAATTTTTTCTATATTTTCTTTTATATATTTTATTTCTAAACCTCTTTCTAATAATTGATCTCCTAAATTCAATACTTCATACGGTGTTATATTTTCTATTAATTCTTTATATTTTTCATAAATTTTTTTCCCTTTCTCTTTTTCTTCCATTATTTCTATTGAAAATTCTACTAATTGATTTATACGTTTTTTACTATTGTTTATTACTTCTGCCATATTTTCCTCCATTTTTTATTTGTTATTAATATTCAAAATAAATTTTATGTTTTTTATGTTATTTTTTATAAAATTTATATATTACTTCTTGTCTTAATTCTGCTGGTCCTTGTCTATCTCTTTCCCAATCTACTATATCTTCCTTTGTTTTTATTTCTGTATGTGGACTTACTAATGATTCTATTTTTAAATACCATGGTTTTTCTTCCATTACTACTATTAAATCTTTTGATTCTACATCACCCCAATAATTGATTCTATGTTCATAAAAATTTCTTCCTTGTCCATTTTGCCAATATGTTATTGTTCTATATGCATATATTTCTCCTACTAATTTACTATTTTTTGGTATATCTTTTTGTATATTACCTATATTTCCATGTAATATTGGAATTGTTATTCCGAATCCTTCTGGATTTCTTGTATAATCAAACCTTACACTTCCTAATGCTTGGGTTACTTTAGAATCTGCAAATTGAACTAATATTCCAGTACGTATATCGTTTACTTTATATTTTTTATCATAAAGATTTTCATAAAATATTCCTGCTCTATATCCTTTATATTCACTACCTAAATACACATTATATCCTTTTCCACTAGCTCCTAATTGATATGGTGACGGGCCTCTTATTATTTTTCCTACTGGATGTCTAAGTTGCATATATCCATATCTACTTTCAAAATTTATATATTTAAAATATTTTTTTAGATATATATATTTTTCAATAAAATTATCTTCTTTTTTTATATTGAAATTATCTAAGTATGTACTATGTATTCCTATGTTATATTTTGTATTATATTCTATCGTTAATAATATTCCTTTATATCCTGTTTTTGCACTTTCATATCTTAAATCTTCAGTTCCTGGCACTTGATCAAACTGTGATATTATGTCTGGTTCAGGAAATCTTAAATATCTTATATTCCCTATTTTTAGACTAAATGCTAATCTATTTTCATTAAATTTATTAAAAAAATATCTTTCTAAATATATTTCATCAAAGACAGGTTCAAAAGTTTCTATCTCATTAAACTCTTTATTTGTACGAATTAATGAATTAAATCTAAATCCTGGTAAAATATCAAAAGTAGTTCTTAATTGTAAATTTCTAAAATCTAATTTATCACTCCATACATGCATTCCTACACTTAGATCATAATGACCATTAAATGCTCCAATATATGGATTCCAAATTTTTGAGTAAATATTTATATTTATAAAAACATATATTGATATTATTATTAATATTTTTTTCATTTGTTTTTTCCTTTTCTTTTTGTTTGAAATAATATATTTCCCTATATATCTATAAAAATTTTACTTTTTCGTAATTTAAATCTTCTTTTTTATATTCTTTTTTATATTCATTCTTATATCCTAATGCTATTACTGACTCCACTCTAACTTCTTCTTCTTTTATTTTTAATATCCCTTTTATATATTCTTCTGAAGTAATATTTTTTTCTTTATTATGATATCTATTTCTTACTTGGATCCAACAAGATCCGATCCCTAAATTTTCTGCCTCTAATTGTATTATTATAGATGCAATACTACAATCTTCTATCCATACATCACTTATTGAACTATCTCCTAGTACAACGATTATAACATTTGATTCTTTTATTAATTCCGATCCTCTTTCTTTTGATAATGCTAATTTCTCTATTATTTCTTTGTTTCTTATTACCATAAAATTCCAGGATTTTTTATTTCTCGAACTTGGTGATAACAATGCTGCTTCTATAATTTTATTTAACTCTTCTTGCTTAATCTCTTCTTCTTTATATTTTCTAATACTTCTTCTTTTATATAAAAGATTTAAAAATTCCATAAATTCCTCCTAAATTTTTATTTTTTTATTAATAATAGTATACTTTATCTATGATTAAAAAAAAAGACCTTTTTTATTCACTTAAAAATAGGTCTTTAAAAATTATTATATTTTTTCTAATATATGATTCATTTTTTCTTTTTTTACTTTTAAATAACTATAATTTATCTCATTACATTCTATTTCTATATTTTTTCTAGTTACTTTTATACCATATCTTTCTAAAAAATTTATTTTAGATGGATTATTTGTCATTAATTTTACAGAAGAAATATTTAATTTTTTTAATACTTGGATTACATAAAAATAATCCCTTTCATCAGATAAAAATCCAAGTTTTCTATTAGCTTCTACTGTATCATACCCTTCTTCTTGGAGCTTATACGCTTTTAATTTATTATACAATCCTATATTTCTTCCTTCTTGACGTAAATAAAATATTATACCTCTACCCTCTTCATTTATTTTTTTCATTGCTTTTTCAAGCTGCGATCCACAATCACATTTTAATGAACCTAATATATCTCCTGTGAAACATTCCGAATGAATTCTCATCAAAATATTTTCTTGATTATATATTTCTCCTTTGTGTATAATAATATGTTCTTTTTCATCTATTTTATTACTAAATGCTGTAATATTAAAATCACCGTATTTTGTTGGGAGTTTTGTGCTTACTACTTCTTCAACTAAATCATTTTTTAGTTTTATATATTCTAATATTTCTTCTATTGTTATATAGGTTAGATTATGTTTTTTCGAAAATTTTATTAAATCTTCTCTTCTTGCCATTGTTCCGTCCGCTTTTAAGATTTCACAAATAACTCCTACTGGGGTTAAGCCGGATAGCTTCAAAAGATCTACTGCTGCTTCTGTATGTCCTTTTCTTTCTAATAGACCATTTTTTTTAGCTATTAACGGAAATATATGCCCTGGTTTTTTGAAATCTTCTTTCGTTAATTCTTCTTTCGATAAATCTTTTATTGTTCTCTTTCTTTCTTCTACTGATATTCCTGTTGTTGTTCTTTTTGAATCTACTGATATCGTAAAATTTGTTCCATGTTCATCAGTATTATTTTTCACCATAATATCTAATCCTAACTTTAAAGCTCTCTCTTCTGTCATTGGCACGCATATAAGGCCTCTAGCCTCTTTTAAAATAAAATTTATATTTTCATGTGTGACTTTTTCTGCTGCTAATACTATATCCCCTTCATTTTCTCTATCTTCATTATCTGATACAATTATCATTTTACCATTTCTTAAATCTTCCAATGCTGTTTCTATTTTATTAATTAAAGTTTTTTTATATTCACTCATTATTCCTCCTTTTTATTCTTAAAATTTTTTTAATAACTTTTCTATGCTTTTTTCTTCATTTTTAATTAAATTTTCTATATGTTTAGCTATTAAATCTGTTTCAATATTTACATAGTCTCCTATCTTTTTATTTGATAAAATAATATTATCTTGAGTATGAGGAATTATTGATACTGTAAAACTTCTATTTGTATTATCAATTACTGTAAGACTTGCTCCATCTACTGTTATTCTTCCTTTTTCTACTATATATTTAAGGTATCTTTTCTCTAATTCAATTTCATATTTTATTGCAAATCCATCTTTTATTATTTTTATGATTTTCCCTTCACAATCAACATCTCCAGTTACTAAATGACCACCTAAATAACTATTAAGAGTTAAAGATTTTTCTAAATTTATCTCATCATTTATCTTTAATCTTTTTAAATTACTTCTTTTTAATGTTTCATTCATCACATCTGCTTCAAATTCATTTAATGAAAATTTTTTAACTGTTAAACATACTCCATTTACCGCTATACTATCTCCTTTTTTTATGTTTTCCATTATTTTCTTTGCTCTAATTTTTATTTTGTATCCATTAATTGATTTTGTTAAAGTAATTACCTTTCCTTTTTCTTCTATAAGACCCGTAAAAATATTACTCACCTCTTTTAAATTCTAAACAGATATCATTGTCAAAATTTTTAAATGATACATTTTCTAATTGAATAGAATTTTTTATTTTAGATATCTCAAATCCCGTTATAAATGATAATGCATCTTTATCCCCTAAAATTTTAGGTGCAATAAATATACTCCCTTCATCTATTAATTCTTTTTCCTTAAATAAATTTGATAGAACAAACCCTCCGCCCTCTACAAGTATCGAATCTATTCCAAAATTATATATTTCTTTAAAAATATCTTTAAATTTAAATTTTTCTTCATTTAAAAATATAAATTTAATTTTATATTTATTTGATAATTCCTCTATAAAATCTTGTTTTTCTTTTTTATTTTTAATTTGAGTAATTAAAATTGTTTTTTCATCATTATTATTTTTTATAATATTTAATTTTTTATCTATTTTTAAACTTGGATCAAGAATAATTCTAAAAGGATCTCTATGATTTTTAAGACTATCATTTCTTACATTTAGATTTGGATTATCTTTTTTAACAGTATTTATCCCTACTAAAATCCCCATATATTTATTTCTTAAATAATGTACATATTTTCTAGATTTTTCATTTGTTATCCATTTTGAATCTCCCGTTTTTGTTGCAATTTTTCCATCTAATGTAGTAGCTATTTTTATGTGTATATACGGTAATTTTTCTTTAATATATTTAAAAAATACTCTATTTATCTCTTTTCCCTCATTTTCTAATATCCCTATTTTTACTTCTATTCCACTTTTTTGTAATAATTTTATTCCTCTTCCACTCACAAGTGGATTGGGATCTTTTATTGCAATAAAACATCTTTTAATATTATGTTCTATTATTTTTTTTACACATGGTGGTGTTTTTCCATAATGACTACAAGGCTCTAATGTTACATATATATCTGCTCCTTTCGCATTATCCCCAGCTTCATTTAATGCATATACTTCAGCATGAGGTCCACCAAAATATTTATGATAACCTTTCCCTATAATTTGGTTATTTTTTACAACAAGGGCTCCTACTAAAGGATTGGGATTAACGGCTCCCTCTCCTTTTTTAGCAAGTTCTAAAGCTAATTTCATATATTTTTCATGAATTTTATTTTCTTGCATAATCACAACTCCTTTTTATTAATAAAATATAGAGTTTTTTCTTAAAAATTTAAATTTTTTATTAAATTCACCATTTCTATTGCACTCATTCCAGCTTCAAATCCTTTATTTCCTGCTTTCGTTCCTGCTCTTTCTATTGCTTCTTCTATTGTGTTTGTAGTAAGTACACCAAATATTACAGGAATTTCACTTTCTAATCCTACTTGAGCTACTCCTTTTGATACTTCAGCACATACATATTCAAAATGTGGAGTTGCACCTCTAATTACAGCTCCAAGTGTAATAATTGCATCATATTTACCTGTTTTTGATATTTTTTTAGCAATTAATGGTATTTCAAAAGCACCTGGTACCCATGCTATATCAATATTTTCTTTAGTTATTCCATGTCTATAAAGAGCATCTTCTGCTCCATTTAATAACTTTGAAGTAATAAACTCATTAAATCTCGCACAAATAATTCCTATTTTGATATTTTCTCCGTTAAAATCCCCTTCAAATATTCTCATATTTTTCTCCTCCTAATTTTTTCATTTAATAAATAAAAAAGCCCTGATTAAAATCAGGGCAAAATATATTAAAATATATAGTTACTTAAAAAATAATATTTATTACTAAATACTATAACTATACTTTACTTCTCTCATCCAGACTTTACTGTCGGTACTGGAATTTCACCAGTTCCTGCTATATAAATATAGCTCGCGGACTATCACCGCCGGTCGGGAGTTTCACCCTGCCCCGAAGTTTTTTTATTTAATTTACACTTAAGTATATAAAATATTATATAGTATTGTCAAGAAATTTTAATTTTTTTAATAAATATTTAAAATAAACTTGATTATAAAATTAAAATATCATATAATACATATAGGGGGTATATTAAAAACTTAAAGGAGTGATAAGAATGTTGGAAATATTAAAAAAAATAAAGAAATCATTTAATAAACTTATAAATACATTGGCAGAAAATAATGAAAAAAATAATAAATCTAAACATTAAAATAGTTTACTTTTAAAAGTAAACTAAAATTTATAATTTGGATATAATTAAAACTTTGGAGGTAAAAAAATGAGCGAAAAAAAAGAATACAATGTTATTGGAATGACTTGTACTGCATGTGCTAATAATATAGAAAAACGCTTGAAAAAAATAGAAGGCATAGAGAGCGCTAATGTAAATTTTGCTATAGAAAAATTAAATATAGTTTTTGATGAAACTAAAGTAAAACAAGAAGATATAATAAATGCTGTAAAAAAGGGTGGTTATAATCTTGAAGAAGAGAAAAAAACAAGAAATGTAATAATTCCTATTGAAGGAATGACTTGTACTGCATGTGCTAATGCAATTGAGAAAAGAGTAGGAAAATTAGGAGGAGTAGATAACGTAACTGTAAATTTTGCTACAGAAAAAGCTATAATTAATTATAATAGTGATATGACAAGATTATCTGATATAAAATCAGCAATAAAAAAAGCGGGTTATACACCACTTGAAATAGATAAAACTGATGAAATAGATGCGGATAAACTAAGAAAAGAAAAAGAAATAAAAATATTATGGTATAAATTTTTAACTGCTACAGTATTTGCAATTCCATTATTGTATATAGCAATGGGACATATGATAGGGCTTCCATTACTAAAAATAATTAATCCAGAAATAAATCCTATAAATTTTGCATTTATACAAATCCTACTAACAATACCAATAGTCATAGCTGGTAATAAATTTTATATTAACGGGTTTAGAAATTTAATAAAAAGAGAACCAAATATGGATACACTTGTTGCTTTAGGTACATCAGCAGCGATACTTTATGGTTTTTATGGAACTTTTGAAATAATGAACGGTAAATTAGAATTTACAAATAATTTATATTTTGAAAGTGCTGGAGTAATTGTTGCATTTATACTTCTTGGAAAATATCTAGAAACTGTAACAAAGGGAAAAACATCTGATGCAATAAAGAAATTAATGGGATTACAACCTAAAACTGCTCTTGTAATAAAAGATAATGAAGAAATTGAAATACCTATAGATGAAGTAGAAGTTGGAGATATAATAATAGTAAAACCAGGAGAAAAAATACCTGTAGATGGTATAGTGGTAGAAGGACATACATCTGTTGATGAATCTATGTTAACTGGAGAAAGCATACCGGTAGAAAAAAATAAAGGTAATAAAGTAGTAGGAGCTTCTTTTAATAAAAATGGAACTATTAAATTTAAAGCTACAAAAGTAGGAAAAGATACTGTATTATCACAAATAATAAGACTTGTTGAAGATGCACAAGGTTCTAAGGCGCCAATAGCTAAAATGGCAGATATCATATCAGGATATTTTGTACCCATTGTTATTACTATAGCTATAGTATCAGGATTAATATGGTATTTTAGTGGAGCAACACCAGTATTTTCATTAACTATATTTATAGCCGTACTTGTAATAGCATGTCCTTGTGCATTAGGGTTAGCTACTCCAACAGCTATAATGGTAGGAACTGGAAAAGGTGCGGAAAATGGAGTGTTATTTAAAAATGGGGGAGCGTTAGAGCTAACACATAAATTAGATACAATAATATTTGATAAAACAGGAACAATAACAGAAGGAAAACCAGTAGTAACAGATATAATTGTTACAGATACTTATTCCAAAGAAGAAATATTATCTATCGCTGCATCAGCTGAAAAAGGATCAGAGCATCCTTTAGGAGAAGCAATAGTAAAAAAAGCAGAAGAAAAAAATATTTCACTAAAAAAAGTTGATAAATTTATAGCTATACCTGGTTATGGTATAGAAGTAATTATAGAAAATAAAGATATCTATTTAGGAAATAAAAAATTAATGATTGAAAAAGATATAGAAATAATTTTTGAAAAAGAATCTAATAAATTAGCTACAGAGGGAAAAACTCCTATGTATATAGCTATTAATGGAAAACTTGAAGGAATAATAGCGGTAGCTGATACAGTTAAACCCTCTAGTAAAGATGCTATAAGAAAATTACATAATTTAGGCATAAAAGTAGCTATGATAACAGGCGATAATAAAAAAACAGCTGAAGCAATAGCAAAACAAGTAGGAATAGATATAGTATTAGCTGAAGTATTACCACAAGATAAAGCAAATGAAGTAAAAAAACTTCAAAAAACAGGTGATAAAGTAGCTATGGTTGGTGATGGAATAAATGATGCCCCAGCTTTAGCACAAGCAGATGTAGGAATGGCAATAGGTAGCGGTACTGATGTAGCTATGGAATCTGCAGATGTAGTACTTATGAAAAGTGACCTTGAAGACGTAGTAACAGCAATAGAGCTTAGTAAAGCTACAATAAAAAATATAAAACAAAATTTATTTTGGGCTTTTGGTTATAATACATTAGGAATTCCGGTAGCTGCTGGATTATTATACGCCTTTGGTGGTCCTAAACTAAATCCTATGATAGCAGGAGCTGCAATGGCGTTTAGTTCTGTATCAGTAGTAACAAATGCATTAAGATTAAAGAGATTTAAGCCATCCCATAAAAGATAATTAATAAAATTTCATAATAAAAAAGAAAAATAAAAAAAGGAGATGAGTAAAACATGAAAAAAGAAGTAAAAATTGAAGGAATGAGTTGTGGACATTGTGTAATGCATGTAAAAGAAGCATTAGGAGAATTAAAAGGAATAAATAATTTTGAGGTAGAAATAGGTAAAGCCGTTATAGAAGGCGATATAAATGATGAATCTATAAAAGCTGCAATAGATGATGCCGGTTATGATGTAATTAGTATAACTACGTTATAACTTTTATTATGATTTACCGAAAGACTGCTTATATCATTAGCAGTCTTTTTTTTATTTAACTTTCTCATAAATTTCCTTGAAATTTATTTAACTTTCTCATAAATTTCCTTGAAATTTATTTAACTTGACAAAACAATAATTTCAGATATAATGTATTATAAAAAGCATACAAAGAAGGTGATTGGATTGCAAAACAAAGAATTTTTAAAAGGAGTTAAGGCTGCAACACCAATTTTTTTATCATATTTTTCTATTTCAATAACATTTGGATTAATTATAAAATCTTTTAATTTAAATGGAATTCTTGCAATATTAATGTCAATGACAAATTTTACAGGGGCCACACAATTTATATCAGCAAATATGCTAGTAAAGAATTTTAGTATATTTAACATTGCAATAACAACTTTTATCATAAATAGTAGATATTTTTTGATGAGCTTTTGTATTTCTCAAAAAATGTCAAAATTTAAATTTATAGAAAAATTATTATTTAGTTTTGGTATTACTGATGAAATATTTGTCTTAGCAACTACTCAAGATAAATTATCAAAATCTTTTTTATTAGGAGCTCAACTTTATTCTTATTTTGCTTGGGTTTTAGGTACAATAGTAGGAATAATTTTAGCGGATTTTATACCTATACAAATAATAGAAGCTGCAGGAATTTCTATTTATATAATGTATTTAACATTATTAATTCCAAAAATAACATCAAATTCAAAATATTTAATAGCAGCAATTATATCTATATCATTTAGTATTTTTTTTAAATATACACCTTTTATCAATGAAATGATAGGATATTTTAGAATAATTTTGTCTATTATATTGTCAGCTATTATAGCAGCAATTATTATCCCAATAGAAGAAAACAACTATAAAATGGAGGAAGTTATTAATGAATATTAAATTTTTAATTATTATTATAACAGGGGCTATTATAAATATTTTACTAAGAGCAGTACCTATGCTAATACCAAATATAAAAAATAATAAATATATAGAATCTTTTTTAGGATATGTCCCCTATACAGCTTTGGCTGCTCTTCTCATTCCAGATGTTTTTTCCAGTGGAAAAAATGTATTATCTATTATTATTGCTTTAATTATAGCAAGTATAATGATATTAAAAAAACAAAATAATTTAATTATAGTATTCTTAACTATATTTATAGTATTTTTATTTAACAATTATATATAAAAAATAGCCACTAAAAGTGGCTAAATAGTTTTTAATAATTACTTGGTAACAAATTATACATAGATAACCATCTTTGAAGAGCATTTTTATCTATAGCACCTATTCGCATATCAACTTGAACTCCATTTAAAAAAAGTATCATAGTAGGAACAGCACGTATCATAAACCCAGAAACTAATTTCATGTTTTCTTTTGCATTTAATTTTACAATTTTTAAATCTTTATATTCATTATTTACTTCTTTTAAAGTTTCTTCTAATTTTTTACAGTTATCACAATTTTTATTATAAATATTTAAAATAACCGCTTTATCAACTCTAATAACTTCATCTAAATATGTTTCAGTAGTGATTTCTTTTATTTCTTTCAAAATAATCTCCTTTCCACAATATATACAATTTAACTTATTATTAATATATTTTTTATCTAACTTAATTTTTTTATTACAATTAGGGCATTTCATATTTAAATAATTCATTTTACCACCTCTTTTGATTTTAATTATATTATTTATATAATATAGTAATAATATAAAAAAATTATTAAAATTTTATTTTTTTTAATACTATATAAAACGAATCATTTTTAGAAATATTATTTCCATCTACCTCTTCAGAATATTCATTGTATTCAATTAACTCAAAATAATTTAAATAAAAATCTTTTAAGTTAATCAGATTATAATAATTAAAAAGTAAACCATTATATTCTTCACTACCTTTTCCTAGCCAAAATGTATGAAAAATTATTCCATTTTCATTTAAAATTTCATGTTGTCTTTTAAACGAATTTTTTAGATCCTCGTATTTTAAATGTTGTAGTACTTTATTTGAATAAACAACATCAAATTTTTTATCTGTTTGTAAATCACTTGCATCCAACTTTAAAACTAAATCAGTAGGATATTTATTTACTAATAACTCAACAAATAATTTTGAATTATCTGATGCTACTATTTTATATTCTTTTTTTAGTTTTTCAAAATCTTTCCCTACACCACTTCCAATTTCAAGTATGTTAGTATTTTTATTTATAAACTTTTTAAATTTAGAAATAATAAAATCATTATTATACTCTTTCATCATTTTTTCATACTCAATAACATTATCTTTAATATCATAAAATCCCATTTTATCCCCTTCTTTGAATATATTTTCTTAAATGTATTTTACTTTTAAACTCATAAGAAGTCAAATATTAAAATTTTCTTGACTTTTTATATACCGATAGGTATAATATATATGTAAATAGTACTTATTAAGATTTAGGAGAAAAAATGTCTAAAAAAGAAGAATTAATTGAATCAGCATTAAATTTATTTGCAAGTAAAGGTTATGATAATGTAGGAGTACAAAAAATTGTTGAATCAGTAGGAGTACAAAAACCTACATTATATTATTACTTTAAAAGTAAAGAAGGATTATTAGACGCTATACTCACAGAAAAATTTTTACCATTTTTAAATGAATTAAAAAAAATAAACTATAATGGTGATATTGTTTTAACACTTGAAAATATTATTTTTAAATATTTTGATTTTGCAAAACAAAATTCAAATTTTTATAGAATTATATTAAATCTGACTTTTGCACCTGAAAACAGCCAAGCTTATAATTTAACTGCAGAATATTTAAAAAAAGAATATTTAATTCTTGAAAATATATTTTTAGAAGCAGAAAAACAGCACGGAAATATGAAAGGTAAAAGTAAAATGTTTTCTTATAGTTTTTTGGGGATAATTAATTCTGCTATTACATATTATTTTCATACAAAAAACAAACAAGAACTTAACATTATTAATGCACAGATATTGTGCAAACAATTTATGCATGGAATTTTTAGTTAGTCAAAAAAGGGTATAAAAACCCTTTTTATTATAAATAAATTATATACCTAACGGTATGTATAAAAGGAGGAATTATGAATTTATACAATGAAAAAATATTTTATCACATTTACCCACTAGGATTTTCAGGTGCTCCTGAAAATAATGATTTTTATTCTAAACCCGTAGAAAGATTAGAAAAAATAATAGAATGGATACCACATATGAAATATCTTGGTATAAATGCATTGTATTTAGGTCCTATATTTGAATCAGTAGAACATGGATATGATACAGTTGATTATTTTAAAATTGATAGAAGATTAGGAACAAATGATAGTTTTAAAAAAGTTGTTAATGAATTACATGCAAATAAAATTTCTGTTATTGTTGATGGTGTATTCAATCATGTAGGAAGAAATCATTTTGCATTTAAAGATTTACAACATCACAAAAAAAAATCAAAATATATAAATTGGTTTAATGGAGTAGATTTTAGTAAAAAAAGTCCTTATAATGATCCCTTTACATATAATACATGGGATGGACATTATAATTTAGTAAAATTAAATTTAAAAAATCAAGAAGTAAAAGAACACTTGTTTGATGCTGTAAAATATTGGATTAATGAATTTAATATAGATGGAATAAGATTGGATGCAGCTGATGTACTTGATTTTACCTTTATGAAAGAACTATCAGAATTAGTAAAAAATATGAAAAAAAATTTTTGGTTAATGGGAGAAGTAGTTCATGGTGATTATAGTAAATGGATAAATGATGCTAGATTAGATTCTGTAACAAATTATGAATGTTATAAAGGATTATATTCTTCTCATAATGATAAAAATTATTTTGAAATAGCACATTCATTAAAAAGACAATTTGCAAAAGGTGGAATTTATGAAAATATGTCTTTATTTAGTTTTATAGATAATCATGATGTAGAAAGAATATCTACTATAATAAAAAATAAAGAAGATTTATTTAATTTACATTTATTACTTTTTTCAATACCAGGAATTCCTTCTTTATATTATGGTAGTGAATGGAAAATCGAAGGTAAAAAAGGGAGCAGAAATGATATAAGTTTAAGACCAAAATTAGATATTAATTATATGAATTCTAATTATGAAACTGATTTGATAAATTATATTTCAAAACTATCACAAATAAGAAAAAATTTAAATAGTATAAAATATGGGAGCTATAAAGAAATTTTTGTAAAGTCTGAACAATTTGCTTTTGAAAGAGAGTATAATAATGAAAAAACAATAATAATACTTAATTCATCTAAAAATAATGTAACAATTAATGAAGAAAAAATACCAAAAGGGAGATATATAGATGTTTTGAATAATAATGAACTATTGGATTTACAAAATAAAAAAGAAATAAAAATAAATTCTTTTAGTGGAAGAATATTAAAAAAAATAATATAAAAAAAAGGATTATTCCATATTTTTTTAATATTATATTAGTTAAAAAAATATAGGAGGTTTTTATGAAAAAAACAATATTCTTTTTATTATTAATTTTTTCGATAATTGCTAACGCAAACATTATAGAGGTTAATAATCTTTATTTAAAAATTTTGAAAAATCACACTAAAGTAGGTATTAAAGATAATGTGAAAACACGTTTAGTAGATTATAAAAATTTAAAAACAGATAGTGATTATAAAAAGTTAATAAATTTAATAGAAACTTTTGATGTATCAACATTAAAAAGCAATAATGAAAAAAAAGCATTTTGGATAAATGTATATAATATCTCAGCAATAAAAATAATTACAGATAATTACCCAATAAAAAGCATAAAAGACAAAACTACACTTTTTAAATCAGTTTGGGACAGAAAAGTTATTAATATTAAAAATAAAAGTTATTCTTTGGATGAAATAGAAAATAACATCTTGAGAAAAATGGATGATCCTAAAATTCATTTTGCAATTGTATGTGCTTCTCTTTCTTGTCCTACTTTAAATTATAAACCATATTATGCTGAAAAACTTGATGCACAACTCGAAAAGTCTAAAAATGATTTTTTAAAAAATAAAACAAAAGGATTTGTAAAGAAAAAGAATAAAATATATATTTCAAAAATTTTTAAATGGTTTCAGGAAGATTTTGGAAATATTAACGAGTATCTAAATCTTCCTGAAAATAGCAATATAAAATATCTTAATTACAATTGGTCTTTAAATGATTATTGATTAAATATCATCAATAATTTTAATTATTTTCTTTTCACTATCTAAATAAATTTTAGCACCTAAAGGAAAAGTTATTTTAGGTTTAGAATGGCCTATTTTTACGTTATAAATAATAGGCTTTTTTCCATTTATTGCTATTTTTAATACCTCTTTTAGCTTAAAAAGAGTATCTTCTTCATGCGTTTCTTTGAAATCACCAAAAATAACTCCTTTTGCATCTTTAAATTTACCTGCTAATTTTAATTGATTTAACATTCTATCTATCTTATAAAGTTTTGAACCTGATTCTTCTATAAAAAATATTTTATCTTTTGTATTGATTTCATATGGAGTACCTAATGTAGCAACAATCATAGTTAAATTTCCTCCAACAACTTGTCCAACAGTTTGTCCAGAAACAAGGGTTTTCATTTCTTCTCCTTCTGGATTTTTTATTTTAACTTTTTTTCTTCCTTTTAAAATTGTATTAAAAAAACTATTATGTGTAAATTTATCAAGCCCATAGTAAAAATCAGATGCTGCCATAGGTCCATGATACGTAATAAGCCCTGCTTTTTGATTTAATGCAATATGTAATATTGTTATATCGCTATATCCTACAAATATTTTAGGATGCCTTCTTATCATATCATAATCAATCATATCTAATAATCTAATACTACCATATCCACCACGAAGAGCAATTATGGCTTTAACTTCATCATCAAGAAAAGCTGAATGTAAATCTTTTAATCGAAGTTTATCATTTCCAGCTAGATATCCATAATTTATAAAACAACTTTTTCCAAATTTCACTTTAAAACCTAAAGTTTTTAAATTTTTTTCTATTTTTTCTAATTTATCAATAGATGCGTTTGTTCCAGGAGCAATTATCATAATTGTATCTCCCCAATTTAGCTTCGGCGGAGATATCATCTCTAGAGAATAACTTTGTAAAAAAATTATAAAAAATAAAATTAAATTAATATTTTTATTCATAAATTTCCTCCTTTAAATTTAAAATAATTATTTTTTTCTAGATTATATAAAAAATAGAATTAATATACAATTTTTTTAATTATTGACTTAAATAAAAAATATAGTTATAATAAATTTATGTTGAATTTATTGAGGGGTTAATAATATGTGTAGTGAAAAAGAATTAAAAGGGAAATTTTCTAGATTATTTATTTTTGGATCTATTTTTTTATCTATTTTATCAATTATTATTAATTTAATTTTCAAATTAGAATTAATAATAAATTTGAAATGGCTAATAATTATATTTAGTTCTTTAATAGTGTTAATTTATGATAGTTTTTTAATGTATTTTCTCTATTTTGTAGTAATTATTCTTTTATTTATACCAATTGGATTTATTGATTCAGGAGGAAACTTAGCTATATCTATTTCATATATTTATATGCTTTTATTTTTAATAACATATTTATTTGAAAAAAAAGCAAAGTGTTGCTTAATAAGTTGTATATTTATAGCTACAAGTATCATTATAAATATACATTTATTTCATTCAAATATTTTTCGTATATATCATAAAAATTTAAAAAGTTATGATACTATTTTTCAGATTTTTTTGGTTCTTATTTTTAATTGCTTTCTATTAAATCTTTTTTATAATATTTATAAAAAAAATCAAATTTTATTAAAAAAATCAAATGAACAATTAACTACTTTTGCAATGTATGATTCATTAACAAATGTCTATAACAGAAGAGCATTTGATGATCGATTATTGTCATTATTAAAATCTAAAGAACATTTATATGATGATATATGGTTAATATTAATTGATATTGATGATTTTAAATTGATAAATGATAAATGTGGACATGATGAAGGAGATAGAATAATTAAAACAATTTCAAATACAATTAATACTTATTTAGGTAATTATTCTTTTGTAGCAAGATGGGGTGGAGATGAGTTTGCAATCATAACAAATTTACCATATGTAAAACTTCATAGAAAAGTGGATTTATTATTTAATAGAGTACTTTCACTTATAAGAAATGATAATGAAAAAGTAACAATTAGTTGTGGTATAACAAAATTACTTCCCGAGGATAAAATAAATTCAATTTTTATTAGAGCAGATAAACTATTATATAAAGCTAAAAAATTAGGCAAAAATAGATATATTTTTGATTAAAAAGACCGTATAATAACGGTCTTTTTACTTTTTATCTATTATTTTCCAAACCTTTTTATATACTGCTTTGGTGTAGTATTATAATATTGTTTAAAAAGTCTAATAAAATGAGATATATTATCAAATCCTAATATCATTGCAGTTTCAGTAACAGAATATTTTAAAAGTAAATTAACTGATTTTTTAATTTTTATTTTGTTTTGATATTTTTTAGGCGTTATCCCATATTCCATTTTAAAATAGTAATCAAGATTTGACTGACTCATATTTAAAATTTTTGCTATTTCATAAATAGATAAATTTTCGTTACCATCTTTTTCAATAATCTCTTTTGCGATTTTAGCAGGATTATATTTATTTTGAATATTTTTTTCTTTTGGAATCTCATTAAGTAATTGAAAAACAAGTTCTTGTGCATATAAGTCCATAAAAAATTTTGCTTCTTTTTCATTTCTCATTATATTTATTTTTAGATTATTAATTGAATAAGATAAATTATTGGAAAGATTTAATTTTGTTATATTTTCAATATCTGCAAATTTTTTTTCAACTTTATTTGAAATTTTTTCAATTAAATGAGAATTAAATTCATATACGACTGCTTTAGTGTCTGTATTTATTTCCATATTAACACTAGAATTTGGCGGAAGTAATAAAAATTCTGAAGAATTATATGTGAATGAAGTATTATTATTTACAGAAACTTTTTTCTTTCCAGATAGTATAGTACATAATCTATAATTATTATAGGACTTATATGTATCCTTATATCCTTTTGATAAATCATAATATAAAATTTTTAAATATTTTGATTCAACATTATCATAATTCTCTGCAATTTTATTAAAATTATTTAACATTTTACACCACCATTTTTTATTTTCGTCTAATTTTATAATACCATATTGCTAACTTTATTTCAATTTTAAAAAGTGAAATTATAACTTAAGCTAATATGAGATAGTTTAAAAAGAATAATTTTCTTATTTATATTTATTATTAATTATTTTATTTATAAAACAATTTTAAAAATAGACTATTTTTTTTGAAATAATGATTAGAAAAAATTATCATAATAATCTATAATATAAATATGTTAATTATTTATCAAAATTATTAAAGGAGATGATTTAAAAATGGCTGGATTAAAATTTTTTATGCCTTCAGTGAATTTAATGGGACCAAACTGTTTAGAAGATGCTGGAAAAGATATTAAAGCATTAGGATTTAAAAAAGCATTAATTGTAACTGACAAAGTATTAAATGATATTGGACTTGTAAAAAAATTAACAAAAGTATTATATGATAATAATATAGAATATGTTATTTTTGATGGAACTCAACCTAATCCAACAACAAAAAATGTAGCAGATGGATTAACGTTATTAAAAAATAATAATTGTGATTTCGTTATATCATTTGGAGGAGGTTCTCCTCATGATTGTGCAAAAGGAATTGCATTAGTAGCAAGTAATGGTGGCGAAATAAAAGATTATGAAGGAGTAGATGTATCTAAAAAACCTCAACTTCCATTAGTTGCTGTAAATACTACTGCAGGAACTGCATCTGAAATGACTAGATTTTGTATAATTACTGATGAAGAAAGACATGTAAAAATGGCTATTGTGGATAAAAATACAACGCCTATATTGGCTGTAAATGATCCTTTATTAATGTTAGATATGCCTAGTTCTCTTACTGCAGCTACTGGTATGGATGCATTAACTCACGCTGTAGAAGCATATGTGTCAACTATTGCTACTCCTGTAACTGATGCATGTGCACAAAAAGCTATAGAACTTATTAGTAAATATTTAAGAAAAGCAGTAGAGAATGGTAAAGATGAGGAAGCTAGAGACATGATGGCATATGCAGAATTTTTAGCAGGAATGGCTTTTAATAACGCATCTCTTGGATATGTACATGCAATGGCTCATCAACTTGGAGGATTTTATGATTTACCTCACGGAGTATGTAATGCAATACTTCTTCCTCATGTACAAGAATATAATTCTCAAGTGGCTGCTGATAGATTAAAAGATATAGCTTCATTTATGGGACTAGATGTATCTAAAATGACTTCAGAAGAAGGAGCTAAAGCTGCAATCGAAGCAATAAAAAAATTATCAAGAGATATAAATATACCTAGCGGAATAAAAGAATTAGGAGCAAAAGAAGAAGATTTTGATATTTTAGCTACAAATGCATTAAAAGATGCTTGTGGATTAACTAATCCTAAACAAGCAACACATGAAGAAATAAAAAATATTTTTAAAAATGCATTATAATATTTTTATTCCTTTTTATAAAACAAATAAAAGACCTTGGATAGTTATATAACTATTCAAGATCTTTTATTTATAACATATATACATTTTATAAATAAAATATATAAAATATCATTTATATATATTAATATTAAAAATCATTTATTTTTTTTATTTGTTTTTTCTGAATAATAGTATATAATCATTATTAATAAAACAATCATTATTTATATATATATTATATTAATAAAAACATTTATAAAATAAATTTTTTAATTAATATATATATATTTAATATTAAAAAGGGAGGATTACTATGAATTTAGAAGTTTTAATTAAAAGTTCAAATGTATTATTTTTATTACTTGGTGCAATAATGATATTTGCTATGCATGCAGGATTTGCTTTTTTAGAAGTAGGTTCTGTTAGAACAAAAAATCAAATTAATGCATTAGTAAAAATTATTTCTGATTGGGCTGTATCAACTGTTGTTTATTTTTTAATAGGCTTTCCAATGGCAAGAGGAATTAGTTTTTTAAAACCTGCTAGTAAACTTATAGGAGATAACATGGGGTTTGATTTAATACGATTTTTCTTTTTCTTAACCTTTGCTGCGTGTATACCCGCAATAATATCTGGGGGAATTGCAGAAAGAGCAAAATTTTGGCCACAAGTATTTGCCGGAGCTATATTTGCCGGAATATTATATCCTTTTTTTGAATCAATAATATGGGGGATAAATTCAACTTTTGTACAAGGATTAATAAAAAACATCACTGGTTTTGAGTTTGTAGATTATGCAGGGTCTGTAGTTGTACATTCTTTTGGAGGATGGTTAGCTCTTCCAGCTATACTTATATTAGGGCCTAGAAAAAATAGATATAATAGTAATAATCCTATACCTATTAGTAATGTGCCATTTTTAGCATTAGGAAGTTGGATTTTATCTGTTGGATGGTTTGGATTTAATGTAATGAGCGCAGTGGAATTAAAAGATATATCTGGTCTTGTAGCAATAAATTCTTTAGCTTCTATGGTCGGTGGTATTTTAGTATCGCTATTACTATCAAAAAGAGATGCAATATTTATACATAATGGAGCATTAGCAGGACTTGTAGCAGTATGTGCTGGCTCTGCAATATATCATCCTATTGGTGCTTTTGTAGTAGGTGGAATAGCTGCAGCAATATTTGTTTATGGATTTCATTTTGAAACAGAAGTATTAAAGATAGATGATGTGCTAGGTGTAGTAGTGCTACATGGTGTTGTTGGTAGTTGGGGCGGTATTGCAGCTGGAATATTTGGCTCTACATTATTTGGTGGGCTTGGAAATGTAAGTTTCTTTGCACAGTTAATAGGAAGTTCGTTAGCAATAATAATAGCTTTATTTGGTGGTTCTATAGTATATTTAGTAATAGATAAATTATTTGGATTTAGACTAGAAGAAGAAAAAGAAATTGAAGGAGCAGATTTAGCAATTCATTCATTAGAAGCTTATCCAGATAAATTTTAAATATTTTTATAAATAGAAAAGGCCTTATTTCCTAAATGAAATAAGGTCTTTTCTACTAGTTAAATTCATTTTAAATTCATTTAATTTCAATTGTTTGATATTGTTTTTGATTATTTTCATCTAATTTTTTTGGAATAGTAACATTTAATACACCATTCTCAAATTTTGCTTCTATTTCTTCTTTTGTAATATTTAGATAATTAGGTAATGGAATATTTCTTACAAAGCTTCCATATATTCTTTCTTTTCTAAAGAATTTTTTGTTTTTTTCCTCTTTTTCTTCTTTTCTTTCAGCAGAAATTTTTAAATACCCTTCATGAAGTTCTAACTTTACATCTTCTTTTTTTACCCCAGGTAAATCAGCAGAAATAATATATGCATTATCTGTTTCAGATATGTCAGTACTAAATTTTTGAAAATTATCACTAAATAAAGAAGGCGATCCAAAAAAAGAATCAAACGAGTCAAAAATACTATCAAAATAGTCTTTTTCTCTTAAAAATGGATTCCATTTTTTTGTTGTAATTAAGTTTCTCATAAAAATCCCTCCTTTAAATTTAAAATTTTATTAGCACTCTATGTATCTAGCTGCTAATAATTATATATCATAAATATTATATTTTGTCAATAATTTTTTAAAAAAAAATAATAATTTATAAAATATTTTAAACTTCTTTTAATTTTTCATAAACGTCTCTTATTTCTGCTAATGATTCTATAAAAACATCTACTATTAAAGGATCAAAATTTATTCCTTTCATTTCTTTAATCATTTTAATACTTTCTTCAAATGAAAAAGCTTTTTTATAAACTCTTTTATTAGTAAGTGCATCAAAAACATCTGCTATAGAAACTATTCTTGCAACTAAAGGAATTTCATTAGCTTTTAACCCTTTTGGATATCCCGTTCCATCCCATTTTTCATGATGGAAATTAACTATCTCTATTGCATAATCAAAAATATCTATATCATGTTTTTTTATGTTTTCTTTAAAACTTTTCAATATATTAGCACCAATAATTGTATGTGTTTTCATTATTTTAAATTCTTCTTTTGTAAGTTTTCCCGGCTTTAATAAAATCTTATCAGGAATTCCTACTTTCCCTATATCGTGAAGAGGGCTGCTTTGTATATTTTTTCTATAAATAATAAAAGGATAATTAAAAATTTCAAGTAAATTATAATATAGCTAGTGATAAAGGATGTGATAAAATGAAATACACTATTGAATTTTTAAGACGATATAGAACATCTGATTCTGAAATATATACTATATTACTTGAAGTGAATAATGAAAATAGAGATATTGGTAAAGTTCATTTGCATATAAATAATAATGATAAAAAAGTTGCTGTTTATCTCTCAAATGAATTTTTTAATAATTTTCTAGAAGAGAACAATGAATTTAAAACAAAATTACTAAGTAAATTATATAATTTAGTTGGTGCAAATGAAGGTCCTACCGAATTTTCAATTGAATTTTTAGATATGAATTTATCTCAAGTAAGTTTTGTATGGGATGAATCTGATGAATCTGATAATAATTATTTTGATTTTGGATTAATAGAAGGAGAATAATTGACGATAATAATAATATAAAATATCTTTTACCATTAATAAGTTTTATTACAAGGAGGTGATAATTATGAATATAATTATCATATTAATTGTTACATTAATCATATATTTTTATATCAAAAGTAAATTAGGACAAAAAATACTTGAAGATAAGTTACTTAAACTTTTGGTTTTCTCTACACGAATTATTATTAACAATGAAAAAACTAAAAACAATATTAAATTTCGTCAATATATAAAAAAATTTGCAAAAAAAATACTTGTAATGGATCTATTATTTTTATCTCATGGTAAATATGAAAATGAAATAAATAAATAAAAATTATTTTAAGGTGATAGTTTATATTAAAAAAACTAATATCCCAGTAGTAACCCAAAACTAATAGCTAGAAATAATTATAATAGATAAAGAAAAAGCGTTTTGATAATATTAATAAAAAAGATTAATTTTTTTTAATAGAATATAATAAAAATCAAAAAATACTTTAACAAATTAAGTAGAAATAACCTTTATATCAAGTATATAATAGTTCCTAAGAAAAGAGAAAATATATAAAGTAAGATTAAAATCCTGGATTAAATTCCTGGATTTTTTTATGCTCCTCTAATAAATATTCTATCATCATATCTCTCTTAAATAAGTCAATTTTAATTTTACTCTAATTGTTATAATACTTTTAAACCTCGCTGTATTCTAATTTTTTAAATTTTTACCTTTAATCAAATGATAATTAAAAAAAATATAATTAAAAAAATTAAAATATTTACTATCACTCGCTTGTCAAAAATTAAAAGAACTCTTAACTTTAACTACTCTTTTAGAAAACCTATATCTATTTTACTCATTCCGTATATCTTCAGTTGGCAGATATAAGTAATTTACTTTTAATAAAATTAGTATAATTTTATTAATCTAATTTACCCTTTTACTTGAAAAATATAACTAATAAATGATATACTAAATGTAAAATAAAATAACGAGGTAAAGTCTATGAAAACGAATTTAGCTTTAATTGGTTTTATGGGGGTAGGAAAAACCACAATAGGTAAAGTTTTAGCAAAGAAAATTGATATGAATTTTTTTGACTTAGACTATGAAATAATGAAAAGAGAAAATATGAAAGTCAATGAAATTTTTAAAGAAAAAGGAGAACACTATTTTAGAAATCTTGAAGAAGAAATAATAAAAGAATGTGAAACAATGAGTAATACTATAATTGCTACTGGAGGAGGTACTATTTTAAATAAAAATAATTTACTTTCATTAAGAAAACATGCTAATATTTGTCTTATCTCAACTAGTATAGATAATATCTATAAAAGAGTTATGCGAAGACCAAATAAAAGACCTTTACTAATTTGTAAAGATACATACGAAAAAATAAAAAAATTGCTAAATGATAGAAAAGATATCTATAAAAATAGTTGTGATTTTGAAGTATATAATAAAAATGAAGATCTTGATGAAATTACTGATATTATAAAAAAAATCTATATAGAAGAGATGTAGGAGGATATATGGAAAAACTAAGGGTGGATTTAAAAGAAAAAAGCTATGATATTTTAATGGGAGAGAATATTTTTAATGAGATAAATAATTATATAAATGATTACAAAAAAATACTTATTATCACTAATACTACTGTTGGACCTTTATATTTAGAAAAATTTTTAAATTCTTTTAAAAAAAAAGATAATATATTTACATTCACAATAGAAGATGGAGAAGAGTATAAAAAATTAGATACTGTACTTCCAATATATGATTTTATGCTCGAAAATAATTTTAATAGAAAAAGTCTTATTATATCACTAGGAGGAGGAGTTGTATGTGACTTATCCGGTTATGTAGCAGCTACTTTTATGAGAGGAATTGATTTTATACAAGTACCCACAACACTTCTTTCACAGGTAGACGCTAGTATTGGTGGTAAAGTTGCTGTAAATTACAAAGCGAAAAATATAATTGGAAGTTTTTACCAACCAAAATTAGTTTTAGTAGATATTAGTGTATTAAAAACATTAGAAACAAGAGAAATAAAAAGTGGCCTTGGAGAGATAATTAAAATGGCTGCTACTTTTAATAAAGAATTTTATGATTTCATCTTTAAAAATTATGAAAAAATAAATAATTTTGATAAAGATACTTTTATTAAAATGATATTTCATAGCTGTCAAACAAAAGCAGCGGTTGTATCAAAAGATGAGAAAGAAAATGGAATAAGAGCTGCACTTAATTATGGGCATAGTTATGGACATGTTATTGAAAAAATAACTAATTATAAAGTTTATACACACGGTGAAGCAGTAATTCTTGGTATGAATTTTGTTAATAAACTTGGATATGAATTAGGCCTTGTAGAAAAAGAAGTTGTTGATAAACAAATAGAATTATTTCAAAAATTAAACATGTCATATTTAGTACCAAAATATGATTTTGAAACAATGATAAAGATTTTTAAAAAAGATAAAAAAAATAAAAGTGAAAAACTAAGACTTGTTATATGTCCAAAACTTGGTACAGTAAAATTTATTGATTTAGAAATAGAAAAATTAAAAGAATTATATGATAAAATAACTGATACAAAACTTCGTGCTATAATCGACATAGGCACTAATAGTGTTCGATTATTTATTGCTGAACTTTATAATGGATATATTAATAAAAAGTATTTAAAACTTATGGAAATAACAAGACTTGGTGAAGATGTTGATAAAAATGGCTTTTTAAAAGATAGTGCCATAGAAAGAACTATTGAAGTTTTAAAAAATTATAAATATATAATTGATAAATACAAAATAAGTGATGTTAAATCCTGTGCAACATCTGCTACAAGAGATTCTAGTAATAAAAATATATTTATCTCAAGAGTAAAAAATGAAGTTGGCTTAAACATTAAATGTATTTCAGGCGAACAAGAGGGAATTTACTGTTTTAACGGTATTTTATCTGAAATTAAAGATAATAAAAAATTTATTGCTATTGATATAGGTGGTGGAAGTACTGAAATAATAATTGGAACTAAAGACAATATTTCTTTTATAAAAAGTTTTAACTTTGGTTCTGTACGTATAAAAGAGAAATTTTTTAAAAATGATAAATATAAAGAAAATATTGCAAAAATGAAAAATTTTGTTTATAATATGTTAGATCAAACCAAATTAAAATATTTTAATTTTGATGAATATGAGTTAGTTGGAGTAGCTGGTACAGTAACTACTCAAGTATCAGTTTTAAAGGGATTAAAAGAATATGATACAAAAGAAATACACAATTATTTATTAAATATAAAAGATATTGAAAATAATTTAGAATTATTTATGTCAAAATCAATAGATGAAAGAAAAAAAATTGTTGGACTACATCCTAAAAGAGCAGAAGTTATAGTAGCAGGTACTTTAATATTAAAAATATTATTGAAATATTTTAATAAAAGGGTTATTTTAGTATCTGAAAACGATATATTAGAGGGCATAATGATTTCAAAATAAAAATTACAAGGGGGCTTAATCAATGGGTGTTTTAAGAGAAGAAACTGAAACTTTAAAAAAATTAAAAGAAAAATATTTAAAAAAACAGCAGGAAAAAAATAAAAAAAATCTTGCTAAAAAAGGTGTTTTAATTACATCATGTAAATAAAAAAAAGAGCCGTACGGCTCTTTTTTTAATATAATATTTTTTTTAATATCTTAGGTTCAAGTCTAAAAGTACTTCCTTTTCCTTCTAAAAAATGATGCTTTTCAATTAAATGTATTGATAAATCTGTATACATTAATTTATGATTTGTATTTTTATCTGTTAAAGTTACTACGCTTTTTTGAGCCATGTAATCTTCAAATGGACATGGCATTTTCCCTTTTGCTTCATATACTTGTACTAACCATCTTTCATCAACTGTAATAGGTTCTCCTAACCCTTTTTGACCTTTTTCTAATAAATATTTTAGTTTTTTTGCTACCTCATCAAACTTTAATCCTAATTTATTAAATTCATTTTCATCTCTATTAATAATATCAACTAAATTTATTTCTTCATCACCTAAAAAACCTTGTGCTGATATTATTCCTACTTGCATATTTGCCATTGCTTTTTCATATTTTGGAGAAAGTTTCATCTATTTTACCTCCTTAAGCAAATTTATCATAATAAATATTTTCAAGTTTTATTCCATTTGCAGTCATTACATTATTACAAGCATTTATCATTCCTGGACTTCCACATAGATATCCCTCTTTATATCCTGAATTAATTATTGTTTTTAAATATCTATCTAAAACATCTGTAATAAGACCTGATTCGCCTTTCCATTCTTCACCTTCTGGTTCAGATAATGCCGGTACAAAATGAAAATTTGGCCATTTTTCTTGTAATTCTGCTAATTCCTCTAAATAAAATAAGTCTTTTTTAGTTCTAGCTCCAAAAAAGTACCATATCTCTCTATCATTAATGTTATTTTCATACATATGATAAAGCATAGATTTAAATGGCGCCATACCAGATCCACCTGCTACACATATCATTGTACTATTTGTAGGTGTTGCTTCAAATTCTCCAAATGGGCCTATTAACTTCACTTTATCTCCCTCTTTTAAGTATGTATGTACCCATGTTGTCGCAATTCCTCCAGGAACAAGTCTTATTAGTAGTTCAATATGATGTTTATCACTTGGTTTTGATGATATCGAATATGCTCTTTGAGTTTCATTTTTTATTTTATCATATGGCGGTATACATAGTTGCATATACATTCCTGCAGTAAAGTTTATTTCTTCATTTCCTAAATTAAATAGTACTTCTTTTATATCATGTGTTACATCTACTATTTTTTCAACAACAGCTTCATATTTTTTTACATTAAATAAACTATCCGGAATTTCTATTGAAATATCTTTTTTTAATTTTATTTGACATCCTAATCTTATATTTTCTTTCATTTCTTCTTTTGTAAGATACGGTATCTCTGTTGGTAAATATTCTCCTACATCACTTGTTACTTTACATTTACAGGCTCCACAACTTCCTCTTCCACCACATGCAGAAGGTAGATAAATTTCTTTAGAAGATAATGTTGTTAAAAGATTTTCTCCTCCATCTATTTTTATTTCCTTTTTACCATTATTTATAGAAATAGTAATTTCACCATAATTATTTACAATTTTATCTGTAATCGAAATAATAGCTGCTAATATTCCAGTAAGAATTGATATAATTAGAGGTGCTATAATAAACTCCATAATTTACCTCCTTTTATGTTATTGTACAATAAGCATTCCAGAAAAACCAATAAATGCCATTGCCATAAACCCTATTGTAATTAATGTTATTCCAGGCCCTTTTAATCCTGCTGGGACTGGTGCATTAGCTATTTTCTTTTGTATTGCAGAAAGAAGCATTATAGCAAGCCACCATCCAAGTCCAGCTCCAAAAGCGTAAAAAAGAGTTTGAATAAAAGTATATTTTCTTATTTCTATAAAAAGTGATACTCCTAATATTGCACAATTTACCGTAATTAACGGTAAAAATATCCCAAGAGCCATATAAAGACTCGGTGATAATCTATCAATTAACATTTCTAATATTTGCACAGTTGCTGCAATAACTACAATAAATACAATATATCGTAAATACAAAAGATCAAAAGGAATAAGTATATAATTAATAACTACCCAGTTAATAGCTGCCGTAATAGTAAGAACAGCAGTTACCGCCATTCCAAGACCATTTGATGAATTCATATCTTTTGATATAGATATAAATGAACACATTCCTAAAAAATTGGCTAATAAAATATTGCTTGTAAATATTGAAGCAAAAAATAATACTATCGGACTAATATCTGGACTCATTATTTAACCTCCTTTTTAAGCATAATAGTTTTACTAATCCAAATAAGTGTACCTAATAAAAAGAAAGCACTCGGAGCCATTATCATAATTGTCCATGTTGTAAATCCACTAGGTGCCACACTTATACCAAACAGTGTTCCAAAGCCTAAAAACTCTCTAAAAAATGCTATTATCATAAGTACCCACATATAACCTAATCCTGAGGTAAATCCATCCCAAAATGATAAAATCGGTGGATTTGATTGTGCAAAAGCTTCTGCTCTTCCCATGATAATACAATTTGTAATAATTAATCCAACATAAGGCCCAAGTGCTTTACTTATATTTGGCAAATATGCACGAAGCAATATATCTACAAATATTACATAAAATGCTATAATTAAAGTTTGAATTATCATTCTTACTTTTTTTGGTATATACTCTTTTAATAGAGATACTGTTAAACTAGAAAATGCTGTAACAAATATAAGAGCTACTGTCATTATAAATGTATTTGTAAGATTATTTGTAACAGCTAGTGTACTACAAATCCCTAATATTTGTACAAAAACAGGATTGTTTTCCCATAAGTTTTCTTTAAGTATGCTCATAGTTCCCTCCTAACGATTTGATTTTACAAATTCATATGCATCTACAATAATTTTTTGAAGTGACTCAGTAGTACGAGTTGCTCCTGTTATTCCATCTACACTATTATCATTTGGTTCAAAATCACCTTTTCCATCACCCATTACAATTTTAAATTTATCGTTAATCTGCTGATTTTTAAACTGATTTTTAAACCACTCTTCTTCAATTCTTCCTCCAAGCCCAGGAGTTTCACTATGAGAAGTTATCTCTAGCCCTATTATTTTATCTAAATTTTTATTAAATGCTATAACTCCATAAATTGTTCCCCATAATCCATTACCAGAAAATTTATAAATTATTATTTTTTCCCCGTTTTTATTTGTTGACCATATATTAGTTTTTTCTTCTTTAAAATTTTCATTAAAAAACTCTTCATAATTATTTATAGTGTTTAAGTCATAACCTGCCGAATTTAAAAATGCTTTTATTTCAAAAAGTTTTTCATTTTTTGCTACTTTTCCTTTTGTAGCTTGATATGTTAGAGACAAAAGAAATACAAAGATAAAAGTAATAACTACTGAAAATATCACTGTATAAACTATATTATCTTTTTTCATGCTTTTGCCTCCTTTCTTTCTTTTATTTTTTTACTAAATTCATCAAATAAAGGTGCAAAACTATTTCCTAAAAGTATTGCAAAACTTGTTCCTTCTGGAAATAGTGAAAAAGTTCTTATAAGAGATATTGACAAACCTATTAATGTCCCATAAAGCCATATAGACAATTTTTGCTTAGGTGCAGTAACAGGATCTGTTACCATAAATACTATTACAAATAAAAAACTTCCTGCAAATATAGATGATAATGGATCTATATTTATAATATTTGTAAAATAAAATATTGAGTTTAAAATAGAAAAAGAAAGTAAAGTGGAAAACATAAGCTTCCAATTGGCAGTTTTAGTGTAAATCAAATAAATTGCTGCTAAAATAATAAGTAAAGTTGATGTTTCTCCAAAAGTACCTAAATAATTTCCTAAAAACAATCTGATTTTAGAAAATGTATATCCATTTCTAAATATACTAAGTGGAGTTGCTCCTACTGCTGTATCTAGTGTATAAGAATTAAATGCTACTGGAAATGATATATATACAAATAATCTTGCAGCAATTGCTGGATTAAATATATTTCTACCAAATCCCCCAAATACCATTTTAGCAAAAGTAATACCAAAAATTATTCCTATACTGCTTATCCAAATAGGTGCATATGGTGGTATCGATAATGCGTATAAAGCACAACTTACAAGTACTGCTTCTGATATTTTTTTATTTTGTATTTTTGTAAAAAAATATTCAGTAATAGAACCAAATAAAAAAATGAAAATCGTTGATATTAGAAATTTGAGTCCATGTAAATAAATAGAATAAATAAAAATAGGTATTAAAGAATAAAGTACTTTCCTCATCATAAGTTGTTTTTGAAAAAATTTTGTTAGCATATAAACCTCCTTAATTTAAAAATAATTCCATAATTACTATACTAATATAATAAAAAATTCCTTTAAAAAATTAAAAGGATTTTAGGTTTTTTATTGTATAAATTATATAGCAATTATTTTTAAGGAGGGATAGAATGGAATCTGTTACAAAAAGATTTGGAGTATTAACTGCTGGTGGTGATTGCCCAGGATTAAATGCAGCTATGAGAGGACTTGCTAAAACAGCAATGGGTAAATATAATATGGAAATAGTTGGATTTTACGAAGGATATAGAGGCTTGGTAAATAACAATGCGAAACTTATGACTGAAACTGATTTTTCTGGTATTCTCCACAAAGGTGGAAGTATTTTGGGATCGTCAAGAGAAAGACCTTTTAAAGATCCAGAAAAAGTTAAAAAAATGGTTGAAACATATAAAAAATGGGAATTAGACTGCCTTGTTGTTCTTGGTGGTAATGGAACTCAAAAAAGAGGATATTGGCTAAGTAAAGAAGGTTGTAATGTAATCGGACTCCCAAAAACAATTGATAATGATATTTATGGCAATGATATTTCATTTGGATTCCATTCTGCATTAGAATTTTGTACAGATGCACTTGATAGACTCCATACTACTGCTAGCTCTCATAAAAGAGTTTTAATAGCTGAAATTATGGGAAATTCTGCTGGATGGCTTGCTCTATATGCTGGACTTGCAGGAGGTGCTGATGTCATTATTATTCCTGAAATACCATATGATATAAAAAAAATAAAAAAACATGTAGAAAAAAGAATGTCTTCTAAAAATCCGTTCTGTGTAATAGCAGTAGCAGAAGGTGCTGTATCAATTGATGAAGCAAATTTAACTAAAAAAGAATTAAAGAAAAAAAGAAAAAAATCAGGTTTAAGTGCTGGATATAGGGTTTCAAAAGAACTTAATGCTATTTCAGATTTTGAGTCAAGAGTCTCTGTTCTTGGTTATCTTCAAAGAGGAGGAACTCCTACTGGATACGATAGAGTTATATCAACTCAATTTGGTGTAAAGGGCGCTGAACTTTTAGCAAAAGGAAAATATAATAAGATGGTAGCAGCAAAAGGTCTTAATGTTGTATCTATTCCTCTTGAAGAAGTAGCAGAAAAGGTACAAATAGTTCCTGTTGATAATATAGCAATAAAATCTGCAAAAGCTACTGGAATAAGTTTTGGTGATTAATAAAAAAATAAAAACTGTCTAGAAGTTTCTAGACAGTTTTTATTTTATACTAATCCAATTACCTGATGCTATAATTAAAGCTTGCATTTTTAAGGCATTTCCAAAATATTCTGCTTCATCTAATGGCGTATCCACTACATGTTCCCACAATTTATTTAACCAATTTTGATTTTCTTTTCCTATACATGCACTTACTAAAAATGGTGCCGTAAATGACATATCTTCTCCCCAGCTCTCTCTATCTCCAATAATTTCACCTGTTTTTCCGTTTCTTATATAATATCCAGGCCTTATATTTTCTGGATTGTTTTTTGTTTTTTTTCTAATCCATTTATTTAATGTAATTATAGATGAATTTATTTTAGTTGAGCCATTATAAATAGCATCTACAGAAAATCTCCAAGGATTTCTACAAGCATTCCAATTATAATCACCATCATTTTTACCTTCTAATACATTCCCAATAGCAGGGATAAACTTATTATTATCTCTCTCTAAAAAATCTGCTACAAGACCTGTGTTATCACTAAATTTTTTCACATTATAATTTATTATTTCCTCAGTACTCTCTAATACTTTTTTCCATTCATTAGAATATTTTTTATCTATTACTGAAAAAGCTCTAATATGATCTAACATAAAATCTGAAGAACGTGTTATCCATAAATACTTTCTATTTCCACTAGCACCATTTCTTACCCAATCACCTAGTAAAAGAGTATATGATTTTTTATTTATTTCATTTTCCATTATAGCATTTATTACTTTTATTGCTTCTAATTTATAATTAATTTCTCCATTACTTCCCCATATTTTATCCGCTATTAATAACGAATAAGCAATATCCATATCACCATCAATTGCTGAATCAGCACCACTTGGTGTATTTAATATTTTTTCTATTTCCCCTATAACTATACCATTTTCTTTTTTTAATCCTATTCCAACTTCTTGCCAACTCATTAAATTTTTACTGTATTTACTAGGATGTGCTCTAAAAAATCTATATAAAGAATTAAATTTTTCTTTGTATTTTAATGAATTTTCTTTATCGATATTTGCCATAGAAGCTACCACTACCATGGCATATCCATGAGATTCTGAGGTAGTTACTGCATTAAAAGGAATGAACCATTCTGACAATGCCTCTTTATTTTTTCTAGCTTCTATACCATAGTCTAAATAAAGTTGTTTTTGTTTTGTATTTTGTACTTTTTTTATATATAATTTTTCCCATTTTTTATAAAAATCAATTATATCTTTATTTAATTCATTTTGTGACTTTAAATTTGGCTTTATTATTTCTAAATCTTTGTGATTATTAATCTTTAAATTATTACATCCTAATACATTTAAAAATAATAATATCAAAAATAATTTTTTTTTCAAATAAAACTCCTTTCTTAAATTTATTCTTTAAACAAATTATTAAAAAAATAATCGATTCCCATTTCAAAAGCTCCTATTAATCCTGTTTCATCATCAAAATTTGAATAAAGAATAGTTACTTCAAATGGTAAATTTTCACTTACAAATTGCCGTACTTCATCTAAAAAATATTTTCCTATTTTTTTTATAGAACCTCCTATAATTATTGATTCTAAACTTAATATTGACATAATATTTGATATAAATATCCCTAATTCTTCAGCAAAATATTTTATTTTTATTTTAATATATTCATCATTTAATGTAATAGCTTTTGCAATTATATCAATATCTATATTTTCTAAATGACCATTTACTAATTCACTTATTATTGTTTTTTGACCATCATTAATATCTTCTGATATCTCCTTATAAATTCTTTCTAAATGTAATTCTTTTTCTAAACTAATTATATCTCCGTTTTTATTTCTAAGTAAAGAAAATCCTACTTCTCCTGCTTCTCCTTTTTTTCCTTTTAAAATCTCTCCATTAAATATTATTCCTGCTCCAAGTCCTTTATCAATTTTTATATAACTTAAATATGAAAAAGAATTTCCTACTCCTCTTTTAAATTCAGCAAAAACAGCTAAATTAACATCATTCTCTACAAATATTTTTTTATTAAAAGTTTTTTCTAAATCTTTAAATATAGAACTTTCATAAAACCAATCTTCAGAATCTACATATTTTAATTCTCCATTTTCTTTTAATACTCCAGGAGATGATACACATATATATAATATTTTTTCACTAGAAATATCATTTTCATCTAATAAAGAATATAAAACATTTATCATATTATTAAAATTTGTTTTATATTTTTTAGATGTTATTTCAATACGTTTTTTATCTAAAATTGTTCCTTTCAAATCTGAAATTCCTACATAAATATAATCTAAAGAAAGGTCTATTCCTATAATATATCCATAATTATAATTTACATTATAAAAAATTGTTTTCCTTCCACCCATGGAGCTTGCTCTACCAAATGTTTTAAGTATATTATCATTTAACAATCTTTCAACATTTGTAGAAATAGATGGTGAACTCAAATTAATAAATTTTTTTATATCAGCTCTTGATAAAGGTCCCTCTTTTCTTAAAATATCTACTATCAATTTTTTATTTCTTTGTTTTGCATATGCTTGATTACCTACAGTTTGCATTTTGCCCCCTAATTTCAAATAATTTCCACTCTAAAATTTTATTGTTTTTAGAAAGTATACATATATTTTATAGTTATTTTTTAAAGTAGTCAAATACTAAATAACTAAAAATTCTTAAAATTACTTAATGTTTTTTTCAAACTTTTAGAAAGAGAGGTCATTAAATTACTTGTTTTATCAAGCTCTACATTATTTTCTTTTTGAGTTTTTATATTACTTTCTATAATATTAGAATAAGTAAAAGTTTCATTTGTAGATTTACTTAAATTGTTAAAATTATTTGAAATTTCTGATATATATATAAATTGTTTTTGTGATAACTCAAGCATTTTTTGTAAAGATTTTATAACAAAAATAGAATTATTTGAAATAGTATTTATTTTTTCTTTTGTATTTAAGCTATTTTCTTTTAAATAATTAAATTCATTATAATTATTTTCAAAAATTTCTTTAATATCTTTTATCATATCTTGTATCATTAAAATAAGCTTTGTTATCTCTTCTGCTGAATCATTTGAATTAGTAGCTAATTTTCGTATTTCTTCTGCTACTACTGCAAACCCCTTACCTGCTTCTCCTGCTCTTGCTGCTTCTATTGCAGCATTAAGTGCTAATAAGTTTGTTTGTTCTGCTACACTTTTTATTGATTCTATTATTCCTGTTATATTATTTGAAAAATTATTTAATTGATTAATTTTATTATTTATATTATCAAATGAATTATAGGTTTTTAATGTTAATTCTACATTATTTTCCATATTTTCGCTACTTTCTTTTGATATATAAATTGCATCATTTACTAATTTTTCTATCTCTTCAGAACTTTTAGAAATAGATTTTGAATTTTTTAATATATTTTCTAAAATATTTTTTCCTTCAGATGTCAATGATTCATTTTCTTTAGAACTTATTATTAAATTAGAAACTATTTTTTCTATTTCATTTATGGATTCATTATTTTTACTTGTAACAATATTTAGCTTACTAGAACTCTCTTGAAAAGTATTTGAACTCATGCTTATACTATTTAAAATATTTTTTATTGATTTAATAGTTAATAAAAAAGAATTTAATAATTCTCCAAATTCATCTTTTCTTTTTATATGTTTTTTTTCAAAATGGATATTTAAATCTCCATTTTTTATTTTTTCAAAATTCTTATTTAGTATTTCAATAGGTGTCGTTATTTCATTCGCTAAAAATGTAGCAAATATACCACCTACAATAAATATTATAAAAATAAATGTTATAAAAAAGAATTTTAAGCTATTTAATTCTTTAAATGCTGTGTTATAATTTTGCTCTATAATTATTCCCCAATTTAGATTTTTTATATAACTATATGATGCCAAAACTTTTTCTTTATTAAATTTATAGCTAATATGTCCTTGCTTTTTTAATAAAACTTTTTTAACTGACTCTTTATGTGAATAATTAGTTAGAATAGGTATTTCACTATTTGAAAATAGAATTTCTCCATTTTCATTGACTACAAACTCTTTATTTTTATTTTTTAAGAATAAAGTCTCTTGTATTTTTTTTATATCCAGTACAAAAACTAATACTCCACCTAATTCATTTCCAATCATTCCCAAAAAATTCATTTTATAAATAGGTGTTGTTAATAATAATAAAGGTTTATTTGTATCTTTTGAAATCAAAATAAAAATTTTATTTTTTTTCTTATCATACATTGCATCTATTGTTTTTTCTGAAAAATCTGCTTTAACTGAACCATTTACTCTACTTACTTCTTTTAATTTATTAAGTGAATACTTAAATACTACTATATTGGAAATATATGGAAATTTTTCTGTATATTTTAATGTTAATTTTCCCATATCTAATGTTTGAAACGAAGATATTATAGGATTATTTGCTACTAAAGTAGCAATTGTAGATACATTTTCAATAGTGGTATTTAATAAAGTATTAATATTTTGAATATTATTATCATTAGAGTTATATATACTTTTTTCTATATTATTTGAAACAATTCTTAATGTAATAAATGATATTGGAATAAAAAAACTTAATAATAATATAAATAATTTTACAATTAATTTTCTTTTAAATTTATTACTTTTTTTTATATTTTTTTTTATTACATGGTCCATACAAGCTCCTTTTCTATCCTTTTACAGCTCCAGCTGTCATTCCTTGTACAAAATATTTTTGAAGTGCAAAGAATATTATAGCAACTGGAATAGTTATTACTAAAGCAGCCATCATTGTCAAATCAAATCTATTTTGAATTCTTCCTATAAATAATCTTATACCAATAGGTATTGTTTGAACTTTTGCAGATGTTGTTAGAACACTAGCTAACATCAATTCATCCCACGCAGTAAGAAATATAAATATACCTGTCGCTATAATTCCTGGTGTTGCAAGAGGCAACATAATAAGTCTAAATGCTTGAAATCTACTACATCCATCTATTCTTGCTGCTTCTTCTAGCTCGCTAGGTAAATTTGCAAAAAATCCTCTCATAACCCATATACTCATAGGTGTAAAAATTGCAACATATGGAATTATAAGCCCGTAATATGTATCAATCAATTGTAATCCTATTGTTCTTTGAATAGTAATGAATATTAAATACATTGGTATAAGAATTAATGTTGGAGGAATAAGCTGCGTACTAAGCATAGTTATCCCAAATAGATTTGAACCTGGAAATTTAAATTTTGCTAATGCATATCCTGCAAATATAGAAAGTGTCAATGCAATAAACGTCGTTATTGTTATTACTATTAAACTATTTTTAAAATAATTAAAAAAATTAGCATTTTTTTGCATTTCTATGAAATTTTTTATATATCTATGAATCGATATATGCTGAAATTCTGTTCCTGTACGTATACTATTACTTGTAGAACCTGATATAGCAACTAGATATACAATAGGAAAAATTACTATTATTACAGCTATCCACAACAGTACTTGTGAAGCTATTCTTTTTATTTTTCTTTTAGTTTTATAATCCATATTCCCACCTTTATTCTATTGTAATTGAATCTTTAAATATTTTTAACCAAACCATAACAAGTAACAATACTAATAACATTAATACAATTGATGCAGCTCCACCAGGACCGTATTGCCATAAACTAAATGAATTCCTCATTAGATTTGTCATAATAAGATCTCCCCATTTCCCTGGATATCCAGAACCAAGCCCAAACATCATTGCTGCTATATTAAATGAATAAATGTGTTGAATTAATCCATAAAGAATCATCATTGCCGTTACAGGTTTTAAAAATGGCAATGTTATATACCAAAATTTTTGTAAATCATTTGCTCCATCTATTTCTGCTGCTTCATAATAATCTTTTGATATTCCTTGAAGTGCTGCAAGATACATAAGCATTGTCATAGGAAAAAATCTCCATATTGTTATTAAAATAATGCTGACTAATGTCAATGGTCCAACTTTCCATGATAATGGCTCAGGTAAAATATGTAATATATTAACTAAAACTCTATTTATTATTCCATCATAACTATACATAAAAGATGCTAATAACCCAACAATATATGTAGGTATTATCCAAGGAAGAAGAAGTAAAGTTCTAGCTAATCCCTTTCCTTTAAAATTTTGATTAAGTAAAATCGCTAACCCTAATCCCATTACAAGTGTTCCTGATATTACGCAAATTGTAAAAATTGCACTATTTCTTATTGCTCCTAATAATCCAACACGCACCATACTATTTGGATCAAATAATATAAAAAAATAATTTTGTAATCCTACAAAAGGAGCTTTTAAAAAATCCTTAAATGTAAATTGATTTAATTTTATTAATGATATATATAATCCTTGCAATGATGGAATGACTTGGACAATAAATAAAGAAATAATTGATGGGAGTATTAAAAGATATGCAAAGCTATATTTTTTTATTGTTTTTTTCATTTGTTGCTCCTTCCATTTTATAAAAGAAGTCTTGCCAAAATATTAGGATATAAATTATATAAAGTTTCTTTGGAAAGGGAGTATAATCAATCCAATTTTGGCAAGCTTTCTAAAACTTATATAAATTATCTATTCCCTGTTTGACTAATAATTCTTTCCATTTCAGTATTTGTTTCTTTTATTTTTTCAATTAATTTTTCTTCTGTATATTCACCTTCTACTCCAGACACTAAATCCCATATTATTCCTAAATTTTTAGTTAATACAGTTTCAATTGGACCCCATGCAGGTACAGCTGGATATACTTTTATATAGCCATGATCAAATGCATATTTTACAGCACTTCTAAAATGATTTTCTGTTACATAAGGACTATTTGCAACATTTTTTGATACTGTAAATAACCCTGTTGCATTACAATAATCTATTTGTGCTTCTTTATCTGTTGTTAAATATTTTACTAATTCTGCTGCTTCTTTTTTATGTTTTGAAAAATTAAATACAGCTAAATTATTTGTTCCAGAAAAAGTATATCTTCCTGCAGGCCCTGCTAATGGTTGAGCAACATCTGTATTTTTATAAGAATTTTTTTCAAGATTTAGTGCATTTACATCATCAGCTTCACTGTCATATTTTCCTGCTAAAGTTTTTTCTAGATATGAAGCAAACCAAGGTCCTGTCAATATTGTTGCTATATTCCCTGCTCCATATAACGCTTCTATTTCAGATGGATCTTTTTCTAAATATTCTTTTGGAACTATTCCTTCTTGTGCAAAACTAGTAAAATATTTTATTCCATTTATAGCATTATCTTCTGCAATTAAAGCTTTTGTTCCTTCTTCATTTATGTAGTTTCCTCCTGCTTGCCATATAAATCCACCCATCATATGTATAATATTCCAGTCATTTTTACCACCATGTGCAAATGCTGCTATTTTTTCCCCTTTTTCATTTGTAAAGTCCATATTATCTAATCTTCTCATAGCTTCTTTAAAAGAATCCCAATCTTTAAATACTTCATTTGGATCTAACCCAGCTTTTTCATATAAATCTTTTCTATAATAAAATAAATATCCATCAGTTATCCACGGTAAACTAATTAAATCTCCTTCTACACCTTTTACTTTACTATATTTAAGAGTTGGCTCTAAAAAATGACTTTTTACCTCATTAGCATCATAATATTTTGATAAATCTTCTAATACACCCATAGCAGCTATACTAGATACCCAGGTTCCACCTATTTCCACTACATCAGGTCCTATTCCACTTGTTGCTGCTGTAGTCAATTTATCCCATACAATATCCCATCCAAGAACTGTTTTCTCTACTTTTATTCTAGATTTTTTTTCAAATTTATCTAAAATAGCTTGTAAATCTTCTTCATGCTCTGCATCTGGAGTTACCCATAATTTAATTACTACTTTATCATCTTTTTTTTGCTCTTTTGTTTCTTCTTTTTTAAAAAAAAGACCTGCAAAAGATGTCATACTAAATAATACCAAAATAGAAATAACCAATAAAAATTTTGTTTTAATTTTCAATTTAACTCCTCCTTTTTTCATTTTTTTCATTAAAATCATTTTGTTGATTTCATAACTAAATTTTTAAAAATTTTTGAAAAACTTTAATATATTAAATATATCTAATGCTAAAAGTATCATGTCATTTAATATCACCTCCAGATTTTGATAACAAATCTATTCCTAAATAATATGCACCATATACTGGTGGTTTATCAGGTAAAATCAAATTAACATTTTTAGCTACTTTATGTATTGTTTGTTTCATTGCATCTAAAAGTAAAGGTGAATTTCCTTTATAAATACTACCTATCAGAATTACATTTATTTCATCATTTTCCATTTCTAATTTTTTAATTACCGATACAGAAAATCTACCTAAAGTTTCACCAAGTTCAATTAATAATTCTTGTGCTATAGTATCTCCTTCATTTGCCAATCTAAAAATTTCAATAGGAATTTGTTTTAATATTTCTTCTGGTACATTATTATTTTTGATAATCTTAGATACATCTTCCATTGTTTTTACTGAAAAAAGTTTAGGAATTACATTTTCTAACTCTGTTTTACAAAATGTACCTTCTTCTGATCTAAATGCAAAATGTAATGCTTCAATAGCTAACTCATCTCCACCACCTTTATTTCCAAGTTTATAATCAAGATTTCTAAGAACTACTTCTTTTCCATCTTTACGTCTACCAGAAAATCCTGTTCCTGTACCACAAATTGCTGCTATTCCTGTATAATCTTTACTACCACTACGAAGCCCTATCCACGAGTCATGATAAAGTTTATATTTTTTATCTCCTATTATTTCTTTTATAAATTTATTTATTACAATAAAATCATCTTCTTGATCTGCTCCTGATAGACCAAAAACAAATAAATCTATATTATCAAAACTAAGATTACTATTTAATAAAGCTTCATTAATAGCATCTTTTAATGAATTTTTGCTTCTTTCTATCCCGACACTATGATAATTAGCAGGACCACCATTTCCAAATGAAATAATATTTCCTTTTTCATCTCCAATTATACAATGTGTTTTAGTTCCACCACCGTCAATTCCTGCAATATACACTTGTTTACCTCCTGTTTTTTTATAAAATTAGTCTAAAAAATTTGGTAAATATTTCTTATTTTTAATAATAATTTCATTTAATAATTCTTCTATTTTTTCTTTATTATTTACTAATGGATTATTAAAAAGCGCTAAATATGCTTTTCTTTTATTTCCCTCTACTGCTGCTTCTATTGTATATTCTTCATAGGCTTTTACTTGTTTAATCAAAGGTGCTACTGATTTAGGTAATTTTCCAGAATTTATAGGTCTAGCTCCTTCATTATTTATTATGCAATTTGTTTCTATTGACACATTATTAGGTAATTCTACAAAAGTTCCATTATTTATCGTATTTACTACAAATTCTTTATTCTTGTTATTATAAATACTATCTATTACATTTATTGCAATTTCAGAATATCTAGCACCACCACGCTCTTCTAATTCCTTTGGTTTTACATTAAGATTTGGATCTTTATATTTTTCAAATAATTTTTTTTCAATTGCTGCTACTTGAGTTCCTCTTGTTCCTTTTCCAGAATTAATATTTTCTAATTCTTTATTTATCATTTTTTGTGGAAAATAAAAATATTGTAAATACGGAGATGAAATTAATCCTATCTTTTGATTTATTATATCTATATCATCTATTTTTTCTATATTTTTAACTATATTTTCATTATTTTTATTTGCAAATAAAATTTTTTCAATTATATTTTTACCATCTACAATTACTTTAGAAATAAAGCTTAGATGATTCAATCCAACAAATTGGACTCTTATTTTTTCTAATGATATACCTAATTGATTTGCAACATCATATCTCATATTAATAGGTACATTACATACTCCTATTGCTTTAACATTAGTATATTTATTTATAGCTTCTGTTATAATTCCAGCTGGATTTGTAAAATTTATAAGCCATGCATTTTTTGCTACTTCTTCCATATCTTTGCAAATATCAATAATTACAGGAATGGTTCTAAGTGCTTTTGCAAATCCACCAGCACCTGTAGTTTCTTGACCTATGAAACCATATTTTAATGGAATCTCTTCATCTAATATTCTTGATTTAAAACCTCCTACTCTAAATTGTGTTAATACAAAATCTGCACCTTTTAAAGCTTCTTTTCTATCTAATGAATAAGTAAAATCAATATCAATATTTTCTTTTTTAAACATTCTTTTTACTAAATCATAATTTATTTTTAATTTTTCCTCACCGTCTATTACATCAACTAATATCAATTCTGTAATTGGAAGTTCTTTTCTTTTTTTTATAATTCCTTCAATAAGCTCAGGAGTATAACTACTACCTCCACCAATAACAACTAATTTTAATTTTCTATTCATTTTTTACCTCCATATTTTAATTTTATTAAATTAACAACAGTATTTGTATATACCAATATTTTTTTCTCTTTATTCCTCATATATTGCAATAACTATACCATCTTTTTTTTATATAATTTGATTTAACTAACTTAAATTTACAATACATTATTACCATATATATTCCAAAAAGTCAACACTAATTTAATTAACTTAAATTAAATTAAGAGATTAAAAAAAGATACTTTTTAAGTATCTTTTTTTATTATAGTATTTTTTTAAAATAAATAATATCCAATTGATAAAGTGAGATTTTTTAATATAACATTATATGTTGTTTCTACAAGCTCACTTGTATCTATATCAATTATATTTGATTTTATTTTTAAAGCCATCATCTTGTAAGCTATATCAAAAGTCAATTTTTCATAATCTGCCCCAAACCCAACTTTCCAATAAAATCCTGTAGATATCTCTTCGATTGTTTGTCCATCATAATATGTAATCAAATATGGATATGCATATCCCGCTCCTGTATAATAAAAAGCTTTTATCTTATCAAAATCATTATAATATTTAAGATTTATTCCAGCATTTGCATAATCAACAAACTCTTTATTATTATATATTAAAAATCCCATTCCAACTTCCGTATCCATAAAAGAATTATTTCCTAAATCAATAAGATAATTTGCTATTCCAAAACTAGAATTTGAAGTTGTATATTTACTACCGTCTAATTTAAAATTTCCTTTTAGATTAATTCCTGTATTTAATTTAAAGTTATAACTATAAATATTTGAAAAAATCAATATAAAAATCGATATTATAATTATTTTTCTTTTCATAGGACCACCTTTAACAAAGTTATAATTTATTATTAATTATCGTCAAAAAATAAAAAAAATTTAATTAATTTTGATTTCATTATTAAAATTCTCTATTTTACAAAATTTTACAAAAAAAATTAAAATAATATATTATAATTTTTCTTATCTTCAAAAAAACATTTACATAATCTATAGTCAAAAAAATCTTGAAAATAAACATATTATAAGGTATAATTAACCGCTAAGAATTTAGAAATTTAGGTATATAAGGAGGAGAAATGTATCCAAAAGAAGAAGGTTTTTTTATGCCTGCTGAATGGGAAAAAAGAGAAAAAACATTTATGGAATGGCCTTGTAGAGAAGAAATATGGTTTGATGGTATATTAGAAGCAAAACAAGGATATGCAAATATTGCTAAAGCAATTTCAAAGTTTGAACCAGTTGTAATGATTGTTAATAAAGCAGACAAAGAAGAAGCTGAAAAAATGTGTGACAATGAAATAGAAATATTAGTTATCGAACATGATGATTCATGGATAAGGGATAATGGACCTACTTTTATAAAAAATAATAATGGTGAACTTAGAGGAATAAATTGGAAATTTAATTCTTGGGGGGAAAAGTATCTTCCTTATGATAAAGATAATCAAGTAGCTAAAAAACTCTTAGAATACTATGGTGTAAAATCATATGACGCTCCATTTGTTCTTGAAGGTGGTTCTATTCACGTTGATGGTGAAGGAACTTTACTTACTACTGAAGAATGTTTATTAAATAAAAATAGAAATCCACATTTAAAAAAAGAAAATATTGAAGATTATTTAAATAAATATTTATCCGTTGAAAAATTTATTTGGTTAAAAAGAGGATTATTTGGTGATGAAACCGATGGACATGTAGATAATGTTGCTTGTTTTGCAAAACCTGGTGTTGTTGTTCTTCAAGTATGTTATGATAAAAATGATCCAAATTATGAAATTACTCAAGAAAATTTAGAAATTTTAAGAAATTTTATTGATGCAAAAGGGCGAAAGTTAGAAATCATAGAAATAGAACAACCACCTGCTAGATACATAAATGGTGAAAGATTAACTTTAAGTTATTTAAATTATTATCCTGTAAATGGAGGGATAATTTTGCCAACATTTGGTGGAGATGCAAAAAAATATGATTTAAAGGCTAAAGAAATATTGGAAAAAATATATCCCGATAGAAAAGTTGTTATGGTTGATGGAATGCCTATTATTAAAGGTGGAGGAAATGTACACTGTATAACACAACAAATGCCAAAAGGAGTGATAAAATAATGAGAAAAGTAAAAGTAGCCGCTACCCAAATGGCTTGTAGCTGGGATATTGATGAAAATATAAAAACTGCTGAAAAACTTGTGAGAAAAGCTCATAATCAAGGTGCTCAAATAATTTTGTTACAAGAACTTTTTGAAACTGTATATTTTTGTCAAAAAGAAAAACCTGATTTCTTTAAATATGCTGTAGAATTAGAAAAAAACAAGGCTATAAAACATTTTCAAAAAATAGCTAAAGAATTGAATGTTGTTTTACCTATTAGTTTTTATGAAAGAAAAAACAGAGCAAAATACAATTCTATAGCTGTAATTGATGCTAATGGAGAAATTTTAGGAGTTTATAGAAAGACTCATATACCAGATGGCCCAGGATATGAAGAAAAATTTTATTTTAATCCAGGTGATACTGGATTTAAAGTATTTAATACAAAATATGCTAAAATAGGTATCGGAATTTGTTGGGATCAATGGTTTCCAGAAACAGCTAGAGCTCTAGCACTTCTCGGTGCAGAACTTATATTCTATCCTACAGCTATTGGTAGCGAACCTCAAGATAATACTATTGACTCTAAAAATCATTGGCAAATGTGCATGAGAGGTCATGCTGCATCAAATATTACTCCTGTAATTGCATCAAATAGAATAGGTACAGAAGTTATAGATGATTCTCAAATTACTTTTTATGGTTCATCATTTATTGCAGGGCCTGAAGGTGAAATGTTACATGAAGCTGATAGAACAAATGAAGCTATATTAGTACATGAATTTGATTTAGATGAAATAGAATTAAAAAGAAGTTCTTGGGGAATATTTAGAGATAGAAGACCTGAAAAATATGATGTTTTATCATCACTTGATGGAGAGTTTAAATATAAAAGATAAAAGCTAAGATTTTTCTTAGCTTTTTTTAAATAAAAAAATATACAATAACAATTAAGAAAAATCTCAGTACAGAGATTTATAAAAATAGTTTTATAGTAACTATTTCAATTATAAAAAAGGAGTAGATTAATGAAAAAAATTTTATTATTAATGTTAATTTTTATAAGTACTTTATCATTTGCAAATGATATCAAAGAAGAATATTTATCAGCAAAAATTATTAATATTTTATCAAAAGAAAAAGCAACTCAAGAAGATGAAAATGTCGAATATTATTTAAACCTCAAAATTAAAATTCTTGATAAAAATTATAAAAATCAAATTATAACTTTAAAATATCCTATTTATAAAAATAAAATTTATAATTTGAATATAAAAAAAGGATCTAAAATAGTTCTTTATAAATATACTGAAGATGAAAATCAGGAATACTATATTTTTAGCTTTAATAATAATGTAGCTATTATTATTTTAATAAGTATATTTTTAACTTTAGTTGTTTTAATAGCTAAAAAAAGTGGTATTAAGGCCATAATTGCTCTTATTATTTCATTATTATTTGTATATAAATTATTAATTCCTGGAATATTAAAAGGCTATTCACCTATTGTTCTAGCTGTTATTTTTAGTACTTTATCTACTGTAATTACTATTTATTTAAATAATGATAATAGTATTAAAAAAATTGTAGCTATTATTTCTACTTTATTAGGAGTAATTTTTTCTGGTATAATTTCTTTAATATTTGTAAAATATTTAAATATAACAGGATATAGCAATACAGAAAGTTATAGCTATATGTATATATTAGGGCAAGTAAATTTAAAAGAAATAGTTTCAGCTGGAATAATAATAGGAGCTCTTGGAGCTGTAATGGATATTGGAGTATCAATTTCATCTGCACTTTGGGAATTAAAAGAACAAAATCCAGAAATGAATGAAAAAGAATTAATAAACTCAGGAATGAATATAGGAAAAGATGTTATTGGAACTATGGTTAATACTCTTATTTTAGCTTATGTAGGAAGTTCTATTTTTACAATATTATTAATAGTAGCTCAAAATAGTAAATTTCCATTAATTAGAGTCTTAAATACTGAGTTTATTTTAATAGAATTGCTTAGAGGACTTGCTGGAAGTATTGGAATTGTTATTGTTGTACCTATTGCTACTTTTTTATCAAGTAAAATTTATACTAGACACTTTTCCAAAAAAATGGTATAATTAGTAAAAAAAAATGGACAGATATTTATATCTTGAAATTTTTAATTGTTTTTTATATACTATATTTATAATAAACATTAATATAATTGTCAGGGATACAGTATGAAGAAAGGTGGTAAAATATGGCGAGGAAATTTAAAAAAATTCTTATAGCAAATAGAGGGGAAATTGCTATTAGAGTTATTAGAGCATGTAAAGAATTAGGGATACGAAGTGTTGCTATCTATACAGAAGAAGATAAAAATGCACTTTTTAGGTCTAAAGCTGACGAAGCTTATTTAATAGGTAAAGATAAAGGGCCTATTGAAGCTTATTTAGATATTGAGGGAATAATAAAATTAGCTAAACATAAAGCTGTTGATGCTATCCATCCTGGATATGGATTTTTATCAGAAAATTCAGAATTTGCAAGACGTTGTGCAGAAGAAGGTATTGAATTTATAGGTCCAACAGCTGAAATGATGGAAAATTTAGGAGATAAAATCCAATCTAAACTTGTTGCTCATAAAGCTGAAGTTCCTACTATACCTGGTATAGAAAAACCAGTAAAAAGTATAGAAGAAGGATTAGAATATGCTAAAACTATAAAATTCCCTGTAATGATAAAAGCTGCTGCTGGTGGTGGTGGTAGAGGAATGAGAATTGCTCGTTCTGAAGAGGAATTTGTATATGCATTTAAAAGTGCTAAAAGTGAAGCTAAAAAAGCTTTTGGAATAGATGATATTTTTATAGAGAAATTTTTGGAAAATCCAAAACATATAGAAGTACAGATATTAGGGGATAAATACGGGAATATTGTGCACCTATATGAAAGAGATTGTTCTGTACAAAGAAGACATCAGAAAGTAGTTGAATTTACTCCTGCTCTTACTTTAAGTAAAGAAAAAAGAGATGCAATATGTAATGATGCATTAAAAATTGCTAGAGTAGTTAAATATCAAAATGCTGGAACTATGGAATTTTTAGTAGATCAAAATGGTGACCATTATTTTATTGAAATGAACCCAAGAGTACAAGTAGAACATACTATTACTGAAATGACTACAGGAATTGATATAGTTCAATCTCAAATTTTAATTGCTGAAGGTCATAGACTTGATTCTAGCGAAATTGGTATAAAATCTCAAGAAGACATAGTTCCAATAGGATACTCTATACAATGTAGAGTAACTACGGAAGATCCCAAAAATAACTTCGCACCTGATACAGGTAAAATTGAAGTATATAGAACTGGCTCTGGATTTGGAGTAAGACTTGACGGTGGAAATGGTTATGCTGGAGCAGAAATAAGTCCGTATTACGATAGCTTATTAGTAAAAGTGATTACTCATGGACGAACTTTTGAGGATGTTGTAAAAAAATCACTTCGTGCTTTAAAAGAAATAAAAATTGTTGGGGTAAAAACTAATATTGATTTTTTAATAAATGTATTAAACCATACTGAATTTAAAAATGGTACTTGTAATACTAATTTCATTGGAAATCATCCCGAATTATTTGAATTTAAAGAAAAAAAAGATTATGAATACCATATGTTAAAATTTATAGGCGAAAAAGTTGTAAATGAAACTCATGGAATAAAAAAAGATTTTGATGTTCCTATTATTCCAGATATCAAGCTTTCGCCAAATATCAAAGGTACTAAACAAATTCTTGATGAAAGAGGTCCAGAAGGAGTAGTTAACTGGATTAAAGCTCAAAAAAAATTACTTTTAACTGATACTACTCTTAGAGATGCTCATCAATCACTCATTGCAACAAGAGTAAGAACCATTGATATGTTAAAGATAGCTACTCCTACCGCTATGCTTGCAAAAGATTTATTTTCTTTAGAAGCTTGGGGTGGTGCAACATTTGATGTTTCATATAGATTTTTAAAAGAAAATCCTTGGAAAAGACTTAGAGAAATAAGAAAAAGAGTTCCTAATATAATGCTTCAAATGCTTATAAGAGGCTCAAATGCTGTTGGATATAAAAATTATCCTGATAATGTGATTAGAGAATTTATTAGAAAAGCTGCTGAAAACGGAGTAGATGTATTTAGAATATTTGATTCTTTAAACTGGATAAAAGGTATGGAAGTTGCTATTGATGAAGTTAAAAATCAAGGGAAAATAGCTGAAGCCTGTATTTGTTATACTGGAGATATTTTAAATCCAAAGAAAAATAAATACACTTTAGAATATTATATAAAAAAAGCAAAAGAAATCGAAGATGCTGGTGCACATATTTTAGGAATAAAAGATATGTCTGCTTTACTTAAACCTTATGCAGCATACAAATTAGTTAAAGCATTAAAAGAAAATATATCTCTCCCTATCCATTTACATACACATGATACTACCGGTAACGGGGTGGCTACTATTCTTATGGCTACAGAAGCTGGAGTAGATATAGTAGATACTGCATTTAGTGCTATGTCTGGACTTACAAGTCAACCATCACTTGATTCTGTTGTCGCTGCTCTTGAAAATACAGATAGAGATACTGGAGTAAATTTAAAAAATATTCAAAAAATATCAGATTATTGGTCAGCAGTAAGACCTGTATACGAAAAATTTGAATCTGATTTAAAATCAGGTACTACAGAAATATATAGATATGAAATTCCTGGTGGACAATATTCTAATTTAAAACCACAAGTAGAGAGTTTTGGACTTGGAGATAGATTTGACGAAGTTAAAGAAATGTTTAAATATGTAAATGATATGCTTGGTGATATAGTAAAAGTGACTCCTTCATCAAAAATGGTCGGAGATTTAGCTATATTCATGGTACAAAATGGATTAACTCCTAACAATATCTTAGAAAAAGGAAAAGATTTAGCTTTTCCAGATTCTGTTGTTGCTTATTTTAAAGGAATGATGGGACAACCAGAATTTGGATTTCCTGAAGATTTACAAAAAATAGTATTAAAAGGAGAAAAACCGATAACTTGTAGACCTGGTGAATTATTAGAACCAGAAAATTTTGAAAAAATAAAAGAGCATCTAAAAGAAACACATAATATAGAGCCAACAGAAGAAGATATTATTAGTTATGCACTATATCCTGACGTATTTGATGCATATTTAAAATATATAAAAGAAAATGGTGATTTCTCTGTTATAGGAAGCGATGTATATTTCCATGGATTAAGCGAAGGAGAAATTACAGAAATAAAAATTAAAGAAGGTAAAACTTTATCTATAAAATTAGTTTCTATTTCAAAAATAGATAATGAAGGGTTTAGGACAGTTTCTTTTGAAGTAAATGGTAATAGAAGAGATATTAAAATAAAAGATATCACAGAAATACAAACTCTTGAAAAAATAGAAGGTGTTGAAATAGCTGACCCTAATAATCCATTTGAAATTGGTGCCAGTATTCCTGGAACTATTACAAAAATACTTGTAAAAGAGGGAGATACTGTAGAAGAAAATCAAAGTCTTATTGTAATAGAAGCTATGAAAATGGAAACAAATATTACAGCTAAATCAGCTGGTGTAGTAGATAGAATATTAATAAAAGAAGGTAAACAAGTAAAAAGTGGAGAATTATTAATAGAATTAAAATAATTTGTTAAAAATATTTTTAAGCGACAATTTATTTGTCGCTTAATTTTTATTTGAATAAAATACAAATATATTTTATAATATAAAAAATCTATAGAAGGGAGTATGTTTTATACATAAATAATATGGGAAAATTTAATGATGATTTAATGTTTATGTTACAAACTGAAATTTTAGCAAAACAATCACATTGTCAAAGATTACAAGTTGCTGCAATGATAGTAAAAGAAGGTAGAATATTATCTATTGGATATAATGGTACTCCAAAAGGTCTTGATAATTGTGATGATATTTTTAAAAATGAAGACAAATCAAAAAAAAATTTTTCAAAAGAACATCATATTTGGAGTGATATTCATGAACTTCACGCAGAGCAAAATGCTATTAGTTGGGCAGCTAGGCAAGGAATCGCTATAAAAGATGCTACTATATATGTTAAATATTCTCCTTGCAGACATTGTACTAAAATGATAATAGCTTCTGGTATAAAACGAGTTGTATTTTTAAAAAAATATGATAGAGATCAAGAAGGTTTAAAAATAATGGAACAAGCGAATATTGAAATAATTGAATTAAATTATGAATCGTATAACAATTTTAAATATAAAATAATAGATAGTCTAAAATAAAAAATAACAACAAAAATATTATTCTATTATACTATTTTAGAGAGCGGTACATCATCCTTAATGATATTAGGATTTAATTTCATGCTTGAACTTTTATCATCAATTTATAATATATTTGAAAATATAAAAAAAGAGCCTAAAGGCTCTTTTTTAAAATAATCCTATTATATTTCCATTTTCATCAATATCAATATTTTCAGCAGCAGGTTTTTTAGGTAGTCCTGGCATAGTTAAAATTTCCCCCGTTAATACAACTATAAATCCAGCTCCTGCTGATATATTTAAATCAGCTATATCCACTTTAAATCCTTTTGGTCTACCTTTTAATTCTGGTTTATCTGATATTGAGTTTTGAGTTTTTGCCATACATACTGGCAATTTACCATATCCTAGTTCTTCAAATTTTTTTATTTTATTTAATGCTTTTTTACTATAATTTACACCATCTGCACCATAAATTTCAGTACAAATTTTTTCTATTTTTTCTTGAATAGTTATATCTAAGTCATATAATGGTTTAAAATTAGAAGGTTTATTTTCTATTAAATTTACTACTTTATTAGCTAATTCTATTCCTCCTTCTCCTCCTTTTGCCCATACTTGAGAAAGTGCTACTTCTACTCCAAGATCATTACAAATTTTTTCTACTAAATCAAGCTCTTCTTTTGTATCTGTAGGAAACTCATTTATTGCTACAACAATAGGTATATTAAATTTTTGCATATTTTCTATATGTTTCTCCAGATTTTCCATTCCTTTAACAAGTGCTTCAAGATTTCTTATATTCAAATCTTCTTTTTTTATTCCCCCGTGCATTTTTAAAGCTCTAACTGTAGCTACAATCACTATACAATTTGGCTTTAAATCAGCTTTTCTACATTTTATATTTAAAAATTTTTCTGCTCCTAAATCTGCAGCAAAACCAGCTTCTGTAACTACATAATCTCCAAGTTGCATAGCTGCTTTAGTTGCAACTACCGAATTACATCCATGCGCTATATTTGCAAAAGGCCCCCCATGAATTATAGCTGGTGTATTTTCAATAGTTTGAACTAAATTTGGTTTTATTGCTTCTTTTAATAATGCTGCCATTGCTCCATTTGCTTTTAATTGTTTAGCTTTTAACGGATTTCCTTCTATATCATACGCAAAAACTATTTCCCCCAATTTTTCTTTTAAATCAAATATATTTTCTGCTAAACAAAGTATAGCCATTACTTCTGATGCTACAGTTATCAAAAATGAATCTTCTCTAGGAATTCCATTTGCTTTACCTCCTAGAGCGATGACAATCTCTCTTAAAGCTCTATCATTTAAATCAACTGCTCTTTTAAAAAGAATATTATTTACATCAATTTTAAGCTCATTTCCCCATTTTATATGATTATCTATCATAGAACATAATAAATTATTCGCTGCTGTTATAGCATGTATATCACCTGTAAAATGAAGGTTTATATCCTCCATTGGTACAACTTGCGCATATCCACCACCTGTAGCTCCACCTTTCATCCCAAAACATGGTCCAAGTGATGGTTCTCTTAATGCGATTACTGTTTTTTTACCTATTTTATTTAATGCCATTCCTAGCCCAATTGATGTAGTTGATTTTCCTTCTCCAGCAGGTGTTGGTGTTATTGCTGTAGTAAGTATTAATTTTGTATCTTTTTTTACTTCTTTTTTTAATATATCTAAGTTTATTTTTGCTTTATATTTCCCATAAATTTCTATATCATTTTCTGTTAAACCCATTTTTTCTGCAATTTTATAAATTGGTTCTAATTTTGCTTTTTGAGAGATTTGTACATCAGTTTTCAATCTTTTACCTCCTGTATTCATACTTTTTTAACTATAAATTTTCCACTTTTTATACTTTTTTTATATTCTAAAACTTCTATTTTACGATTCCGATATCTCTTCTAAAATATTTCTTTTTAAAATCAACTTTTTCTATATCATTATATGCTTTTTTTCTTGCAATATCAAGTGCGTCTCCAATAGCAACTATATTTAATACTCTTCCCCCGTTAGTTACTATTTTATTATCATTATTTTTTGCCCCCGCTAAAAATAACAGATTATCAATATTTTCAATATTTTTTATTTCATATCCTTTTTCATAAGCTTCTGGATAACCACCTGATACAGCCACTACACAACAGCTATTTTTCTCTTCCCATTCTACTTCTATCTCATTAAGTTTTTGATTTTGAGCAGCTATTATTATATCCACAAAATCTGATTTCATTAAAGGTAATATTGCTTGAGTTTCAGGATCCCCCATCCTCATATTATACTCAAGTAAATATACTCCTTTTTCATTTATCATTAATCCAAAGAATATAAATCCACAAAATTTTAAGTTTTCTTCTTTTAATCCTTTTAAAGTTGGTTCTAAAATATCTTTATTAAATTTATCTAAAACTTCATTAGTAACATATGGATTTGGTGCAATCACTCCCATTCCACCAGTATTTAATCCTGTTTCATTTTCCCCAATTTTTTTATGATCTTTTGCTGATATAAATGGAAGTATAGTTTTTCCATCATATATTGATAATATTGATGCTTCTACTCCTGTTAAGAATTCTTCAATTACTATTTCATTTCCTGAATCACCAAATTTTTTATCAAGCATTATCTCTTTTACTGCTGTTTCTGCATTCTCTTTAGTTTCACAGATTATTACACCTTTTCCTGCTGCGAGTCCACTAGCTTTTATTACTGTTGGATATTCTATTTCTTCTAAATATTTTTTAGCTGCTTTATAATTATCAAATTTTTTATAAGCTGCTGTTTTTATTCCATATTTCAACATAAATTCTTTTGCAAATGCTTTACTTCCTTCTAGTATAGCTGCTGCTTTATGTGGTCCAAAAGCAACAAGTCCATTTTCTTTAAATTTATCTACTATTCCAGCAACTAATAATTCTTCACTACCAAGTATTGTTAATTCAATATTTTCTTTTTTAGCAAATTCAATTATATCATCTATATTTATAAGCTCTATATTCTCACAAATACTAATACTTTGAGTTCCTGCATTTCCTGGACAGGCATAAATTTTAGTTACTTTTGGATTTTGCGACATTTTCCATACAATTGCATGTTCTCTTCCACCACTACCAATAACTAATAGTTTCATTTCTCCTCCTAATCTTTATTTTTTGAAACTAATTTCGAACTTATAATATTTTCATAAAATTAGCATTAAATTTTTTGATTAAACTTTTTTTATATTAATGTCTAAAATGTCTCATTTTAGTAAATACCATAGCTATTCCATATTTATTACAAGCTTCTATTGAATCTTTATCTCTTATAGAGCCTCCTGGTTGAATAATAGCTGTAATTCCCGCTTTAGCTGCTTCTTCTACTGAATCAGAAAATGGAAAAAATGCATCTGAAGCAAGTGCTGCTCCTTTTAATATATCTACTCCCAAATGTTCTCCTGCGTGTTCTATTGCTTGTTTACATGCCCATATTCTATTTACTTGTCCTGGTCCTACTCCAAGTGAAGTTTCATCTTTTGCTATTGCTATACCATTTGATTTTGCATATTTTACTACTTTCCATGCAAACATCATATCAGCAATTTCTTTTTCTGTAGGTTTTCTATCTGTTACTACTTCTAATTCATCTTGTAATAATAAATTATCTACTTCTTGTATTAATAAGCCTCCTCCTACTTTTTTTAGATCATATGCATCAGTGCTATATTTATTTGTAATATTATCAAGAATTAATAATCTTATATTTTTCTTAGCTTTTAATATTTCAAGTGCTTTTTCTGTAAATGAAGGAGCTACAACTATTTCTATAAATATCTTATTAATTTCTGTAGCTACTCTTTCATCTATCTCTCTGTTCGATACAACTATTCCACCAAATATTGATACTGGGTCTGCATTATATGCTTTCATATATGCTTCATAAATATCATCAGCACTTCCTACACCACATGGATTAGCATGTTTACAAGCTACAATTGTAGGTTTATCAAATTCTTTTAATAGTTCAAGTGCTCCATTTGTATCATTAATGTTATTATATGATAATGCTTTTCCATGTAATTGAATTGCATCTGTTAAAAAACCTTTATCTCTTACTACTTCTTTATAAAATGCTGCTGCTTGATGAGGATTTTCTCCATATCTCATATCTTGAACTTTTTCAAAAGTTAAAGTAATTGTTTCTGGAAACTCTTTTTTATTTTCTTCTTTTTCATATTCTTTTCTTAAATAATCAGCTATCAATGAATCATAATGAGCTGTATGTTCAAATACTTTTTTAGCTAAATAAAAATTTGTTTTTTTAGATATTTTTTTATTTTCTTTTAATTCCCCTATTATTATTGCATAATCTTTTGGATCAACAATTACTGATACATCTTGAAAATTTTTAGCAGCAGAACGAAGCATCGTTGGCCCTCCAATATCTATATTTTCTATTGCTTCTTCTCTGGTTACTCCTTCTTTTAATATAGTCTCTTTGAATGGATATAAATTTACCACAACAATATCAATAGGAGTTATGTTTAATTCTTTAATTTGATTCATATGATCTTTATTATCTCTTATTGCTAAAAGTCCAGCATGAATATTTGGATGAAGAGTTTTTACTCTACCATCAAGACATTCAGGAAATCCAGTTATTTCTGATATCCCTATTACGTTTATTCCTGCTTCTTCTAGCTTTTTAGATGTTCCTCCAGTTGAAATTATTTCAATTCCTAAATTTGCAAGTTCCTTAGCAAATTCGACTATACCAGTCTTGTCTGATACACTAATTAAAGCTCTCATTGTATCCCTCCTAAATTTATATTTTAATATTAAAAATTAATAAACTTATTTTACACTCATAAAAATATATTTTGATTTTATTATAATTACTTTTTTATAAATAAAAACCGCCTAGACAAAAACAGCAGAAATTCTCTACTAGAATTTGCCCAGGCGGTCGGCTCTTATATATCCTCTTGTAATCCCTGTGAGTTTTTCCCACATTATCCGCCGGTCATACAAGATTTTATTTATCTATATATTATCGTTTTTTTTTATCTTTTTCAAGTATTTTTATTGCTTCCACTAATAACTCGTGTTCTTTTTCTAATACCCTTTTTTGTACATCTTCTGCTGTATCTTTTTCATATACTGGTACTTTTTTTTGGGCTATTATTTCTCCACCATCAATTTCATTTGTTACAAAATGCACTGTACATCCTGATTCAATTTCTTTATTTTCAACTACTGCTCTATGTACATTCATTCCATACATACCTTTTCCTCCAAATTTTGGTAAAAGTGATGGGTGAATATTTATTATTTTATTTTCCCATTTTTTTATAAATTCAGATGATACAATTGATAAAAATCCAGCTAATATAATTAAATCTATATCATTTGAAATAACTTTTTCTATTTCATTAAAAAGATTTTTTTTTAATTCTTTTCTATTAAATAAATATGTTTTTATATTATGTTTTTTAGCTCTTTCAATTCCGTATGCTTCTCTATCTGAAATCACACATTCTATTTTTGCATTAAGTTTTTTTTCTTCAATTGCATCTATTATTGATTGAAGATTACTACCACTACCTGATATTAGTACAACTATCTTAAGCATATTTTTTCTTCCCCTTTAATTATTTTCCCTATTACATATGCTTCTTCTTTATTTTGTTTTAATATTTCTATTATTTCAGATTTATATTTATCTTTTGCTATTATTACAAAGCCTACCCCCATATTAAATGTTCCCCACATTTCATTTTCTGGTACACCTTTTGATTGAAGATATTTAAATATTTCAAGTATTTGAATATTTGACTTTTCTATATCAGCACAAAGTCCATCAGGAATAATTCTAGGTATATTTTCTACAAGTCCTCCACCTGTTATATGTGCAAGACCAGTTACTTTTACTTTTTTCAATACTTCTAATACAGGTTTTACATATATTTTTGTAGGTTTTAACAATTCTTTGTATATCTCTTTTCCATTAAAATTTTCATAGTAGTTTGTAACTATTTTTCTAACTAACGAAAATCCATTACTATGTACTCCCGATGATTTTACAGCAATTATTGTATCCCCTTCTGATATTTCTTCTCCTGTTATTACTTCATCTCTTTCAACAGCTCCTACACAAAATCCCGCTATATCATAATCACCTTCTTTATAAAATCCTGGCATTTCCGCAGTCTCTCCACCTACTAACGCACATTCTGCTTTATAACATGCTTCTGCTACTCCTCCAACTATTATTTTTGATACTTCAGAATCAAGTTTACCACAAGCTAAATAATCTAAAAAAAATAAAGGTTTAGCTCCATGACATAATATATCATTTGCACACATAGCAAAACAATCTTGTCCTATTGTATCATATTTTTTTGTAGTAAATGCTATTTCTAATTTTGTTCCTACACCATCAGTTCCAGAAACTAATACAGGATTTTTATAATCACTAAGTGCATAAAATGCTCCAAAACTTCCTAATCCACTTAAAACATTTTCATTATGTGTTTTTTTTACAGCATCTTTTATTTTTTCAACTGCCTTGTATCCTTCTTCTTTATCTACACCTGCATCCTTATATGTTATCATATTATCCTCCATAATTATTTATTATTTTCCATTGGTGCATATATTGGATATACTCCATTAAAACAACCTAAACAATAATTTTTACTTTCTAAACTATCTAATAAATTATTTATTTCTAAATATTCTAATGAATCTGCTCCTATTTCTTTACATATTTCTGCTACACTTTTTTTAGAAGCAATCAATTCATCTCTATGGGCAGTATCAATTCCAAAATAACAAGGAAATTTTACTGCTGGAGAAGCTGATCTAAAATGAACTTCTTTTGCCCCTGCATCACGGAGAAGTTTTACAAGTCTTTTACTTGTCGTACCTCTTACTAAAGAATCATCTACTATTACTACTCTTTTATTTTCAATATTTGCTTTAAGTACATTTAATTTTACTGATATAGCTTTTTCTCTTAATTCTTGAGTAGGTGCTATAAAAGTCCGGGCTATATATTTATTTTTTATTAATCCTATTCCATAAGGTATACCTGATGCTTCTGCAAATCCAATAGCTGAAGGAATCCCAGAGTCAGGTACACCAATAACTATATCTGCATCTATTTTATGTTGTTCATATAATTTTCTACCAGCTTGATATCTAGCTTCATATACTGATATTCCATCCATTTCACTATCAGGTCTAGCAAAATATATATATTCAAATGCACAAGGTGATTTATAACTTTTTTCTGCATATTGATATGAATGTAGTCCATCTTCATCTATTATAAGTACTTCTCCTGGATTAATATCTCTTATAAGTTTTGCTCCTATTGCATCAAGTCCACAACTTTCAGAACTAAGAACATAACTCCCATCTTCAAGTTGTCCTAAACAAAGAGGTCTTATTCCATATGGATCTCTTATCCCTATTAATTTTTTTTCTTTTGCAATAATAAGTGCGTATGAACCTTGTATAGCTCCTACCGTATCAAGAATCGCTTCATCTATTCCTTTACTTGCTTTTCTTGATATTAATTTTAATATTATTTCTGAATCTATTGTTGTTTGAAATATTGTCCCCGTATCTTCAAATAACTCTCTTATAATTTTAGAATTTACTAAAGTTCCATTATGAGCAACTGAAATATATCCTAATTTACAATGAGCTTCTAATGGTTGGGCATTTATTAAAGAAGAATCTCCACAAGTAGAATATCTTACATGTCCAATAGCAAGATTTCCTGTCATCTCATTAAGCTTTGGCGTAGTAAATACTTCTGCCACTCTTCCCATTCCCTTATGTACTTTTATTTCGGAACCATCAAATACTGTAATTCCTGCACTCTCTTGTCCTCTGTGTTGTAAGGCATAAAGACCATAATACATCAATGATGCTATATCTGATCTCTTTTCTTTTGAATAAATCCCAAAAATTCCACATTCTTCTTGTAATTTATCATCTGTTAAATTATACATATTACTCACCTAATCTTTTTAAAATTTCAATATAAGCTTCTTCTACATTTCCAAGATTTCTTCTAAATCTATCTTTATCTAATTTTTCTCCTGTTTCTTTATCCCATAATCTACAAGTATCTGGTGTTATTTCGTCTGCTAATAAAATTTCACCTCTATTATTTTTACCAAATTCAATTTTAAAATCAACTAATGTTATTCCTTCTTTATCAAACATATCTTTTAATAACCTATTTATTTTAGCTGTAATTGTATATATCTCTTTTAATTCATCATAGGTTGCAAGTCCTAATGCTATTGCATGATGATCATTTATCAAAGGATCTCCATATTCATCGTTTTTATAACATATTTCAAATATTATATTTTTAGGTTTTGTTCCTTCTTTTATCCCTACTCTTTTTGCCATACTTCCAGCTATTATATTTCTTGTTATTACTTCAAGAGGAAAAATAGTTAATTTTTCACATAATTGTTCTCTATCATTTAATTTTTCTTTAAAATGTGTTTTTACCCCTTGTTTTTCAAGTTGTTCAAATAATATTGCTGTTATTTTATTATTTAAAATTCCTTTATTATTTATTTGAGATTTTTTTACTCCATTAAATGCAGTAGCATCATCTTTATAATGTATTATTACTAAATTTTCATCATTTGTAGCAAATATTTGTTTAGCTTTACCTTCATATAACATTTCTTTTTTTATAATCTCCATTATTCCTCCCAAATTATTTTAACCAAGTGAATCACTAATAATTTTTAATTTTTCTCTTGCTGCTTTAGCATTTGATATTGCTTTATTAATATCTTTATTTAATACTGTTATATGTCCCATTTTTCTAAAAGGCCTTGTTTCTCTTTTACCATAAATATGCAAATATGTTTTAGGTAATTTAAAAACTTCTTCTTCATTTTTAATTTTAGTTTTACCATGATATCCATCTTCTCCTAATATATTTATCATACATGCATTAGATAAAAGTGTAGTATCTCCTAAAGGATAATTTAAAATAGCTCTTAAAAATTGTTCATACTGAGATGTTGTACATGCTTCAATTGTATAATGTCCTGAATTATGAGGTCTTGGAGCTATTTCATTTACTAAAATTTCATCATCTTCAGTTAGAAAAAATTCAATTCCGAATATTCCAATACCATCTAGTGCTTTTATACATTCAATAGCAATTTTTTTTGCTTTTTCTCCAATCTCTTTTGAGATTTGTGCAGGAACTATTACTGTATCACATATATTTGTTTTTTCATCAAAGGCCATCTCTACTACTGGATAAGTTTTTATCTCTCCATTAGTATTTCTTGCTATCATAATTGCTAATTCTTTCTTACATTTAATATATTTTTCAAAATAACTTTCTTCTTTTATTATATTTTTTATATCATCTTTTGATTTTAGTATAAAAACTCCTTTTCCATCATATCCGCCTGTACAACTTTTTTGTACAACTGGAAAACCAAATTTTTCTATTTGTATTTTTAAATTATTTTTATCTACATATTCCCAATAAGATGTAGGAATATTATAATTATTTAATAATTTTTTTTGCTTTGACTTATCTTGAATAATTTCTATTACATTAGAACTTGGATAAACTTTTTTACCTTGATTTTCTATTTCTTTTAATATTTTAACATTGATATGTTCTATTTCATATGTAACTACATCACATTTGTTAGCTAATTCTAAAATTTTTTCATCATCATATAAATCTCCTACTATATAATCATTTGAAATTTCACTAGCTGGTGAAGGATGTTCTGTAGTTAATACTATTGTTGGGATGCTCATCTTTCTTGCCTCTAAAATTGTCATTTTCCCTAATTGTCCGCCACCAATAATACCAATCGTCTTCAAGGTTTTTCCCCCTATTTTAAATATTCTTTAAAACCAATATTTTCTAATCTTTTTGCTTTTTCCTCAACTTCTTTTTTCATGTTTTCACTATATAATTTTATTTTCTTTCTTATATTTTCATCTTTTATTCCTATTATTTTTGCTGATAATATACCTGCATTTTTAGCTCCATTTATTGCAACAGTAGCTACAGGTACTCCGCCTGGCATTTGAACTATAGAAAGTAAAGAATCTAACCCATTTAATTTAGAGCTCTTTACAGGTACTCCTATTACAGGTAAATTAGTAATTGCTGCAACCATTCCTGGTAAATGTGCTGCCCCTCCAGCACCTGCTATAATTACATCAATTCCTTTTTCTTCTGCAGTTTTTGCATATTCATACATTCTATCTACCGTTCTATGTGCAGAAACTACTGTTAATTCATATTCAATATTAAATTCTTCCAATATTTCTGCAGCAGCTTTCATTACTGGTAAATCAGAATCACTTCCCATTATTATTCCTACTTTTCCCATTTTTATCCTCACTTTATTTAAAATATTTCACTCCATTTTCAAAAATATTCTGTACTTTATTACCATCTATATTTTTATATAAATTTTCTCCCATTCTTTCAGAATGTCCCATTTTCCCAAATATTTTTCCATCTTTACTTATTATCCCTTCAATTGCCATATATGATCCATTTGGGTTATATATTCCATTCATTGTAGGATTTCCTTCTAAATCTACATATTGTGTAATTATTTGACCATTTTTTACTAGTTCATCTAGTATTTCTTTAGATGCTACAAATTTACCCTCTCCATGTGATACAACTATCCTATGAATATCACCAATAGAAAAACTTGTTAACCATGGTGATTTAGTTGATGCTATTCTTGTATAAACCATTTGTGATACATGTCTATTTATATTATTTGTAGTAAGAGTTGGACTTTTTGAATCTATTTTTCCTATTTCTCCATATGGTAATAATCCACTTTTTACTAGTGCTTGAAATCCATTGCATATTCCTAATATTAAGCTATCTTTTTCTAAAAATTTATTTATACTGCTTTTTATTTCATTATTTAATAAAATATTTGCAATAAATTTACCTGAACCATCTGGTTCATCTCCTGCAGAAAATCCTCCTGCAAACATAATTATTTGTGAATTTTCTATGTTTTTTTTCATTTCATTTATTGATTCAATTATATCATTATGTGTTCTATTCCTAAACACCATAGTTTCTACATCAGCGCCCGCTTTTACAAAAGCTTTCATAGAATCATATTCACAGTTAGTTCCTGGAAAAATAGGTATAAAAACTTTTGGTTTAATATCTTTAGATGATTTTTTTATAAAAATTTCTTTAGAATAATCTATTTTTTCTATTTTTTCTGATTTTTTATCAGTATAAATAGGAAATACTTTTTCTATTTTACCTTGCCATATATTTATTAATTCATCTATATCAAATTCTATTCCATTTATATTTATTTTATTATTATTTACTATTTTACCTAATTTAATTAAATTTTTATAATTTAAATTTTCTGTAGCTTCAATTACAATACTTCCATAATCCATTTCAAATAGATCTATATTTGTATTAATTTCCACTCCCAATTTATTTCCAAAACTCATTTTACATATTGCTTCTGCTATTCCTCCATGTTTAATAGAAAATGCTGAAACAATTTTTTTACTTATTATATTTTTATATATAAAATCAAAATTTTCTTTTAATTCCTCTACATTTGGAGTAAAATCATCATTTTTATTATGTTTTACTAAATATATATAATTATCTGCTTTTTTAAATTCTGTAGAAATAATATTACTTGCATCAGTTGTTGTTACTGCAAAAGATATAAGTGTTGGTGGCACATTTAAATCATTAAAAGTTCCACTCATACTATCTTTTCCACCTATTGCAGGTAAATTAAATGCATTTTGCATATCTAATGCTCCAAGTAAAGCACTAAATGGTTTACCCCATTTTTTTGCATCTTTCCCAAGTCTTTCAAAATATTCTTGAAAAGAAAATCTAATATTTTTATAATCCGCTCCAAGAGCTACTACTTTTGCTATTGATTCTATTACAGCATATGCTGCCCCATGATATGGTGACCATTTTGCAATTTTAGGATTATATCCAAATGTCATTACACTTACAGTATTTGTATCTCCTTCTATTACAGGTATTTTTTGTACACTTCCTTCTGTTTCACTTAATTGGTATTTACCACCAAATGGCATAAGTACAGTTGTTGCTCCTATTGTTGCATCAAACATTTCAACAAGTCCTTTTTGCCCCGCTATATTTAATTCTTTTAAAGTTTCTACTAATCTCTCTTTTAGTTCCTTCCCTTTATTAATATTAAATGGACTATTATTATAATCTACTTTTTCTACTATAACTTCTGTTTTAGCTCTTGCTCCGTTAGTATTTAAAAACTCTCTTGAAATATCTACTATTGTAATATTTTTCCATTTCATTACAAGTCTATTTGTATCGGTAATCTCTGCTACTTTAACTGCTTCTATATTTTCATTATTAGCTAGTTTTATAAATTTATCTAAATTTTCTTTTTCTATTACAACAGACATTCTTTCTTGTGATTCAGATATTGCCAGCTCTGTTCCATTTAAACCGGAATATTTTACAGGTACTTTGTCTAAATCTATCTCAAGTCCATCTGCTAATTCTCCAATTGCTACTGATACTCCTCCAGCTCCAAAATCATTGCTTTTTTTAATAAGTTTTGTTACTTCTGGATTTCTAAATAATCTTTGAATTTTTCTCTCTTCTGGAGCATTTCCCTTTTGTACTTCTGCACTGCATTCAACTATTGAATCAATATTATGTTCTTTTGATGAACCAGTAGCTCCTCCACATCCATCTCTACCTGTTTTACCTCCAAGTAAAATTACTATATCTCCAGGATTTGGTTTTTCTCTTCTTACATACTCTTTTTTTACTGCTCCTACTACAGCTCCTACTTCCATTCTTTTTGCTTTATATCCTTCATCATATATCTCTTTTACAAAAGTAGTAGCAAGTCCTATTTGATTTCCATATGAACTATATCCATGAGCTGCTTCTTTTGTTATTACTCTTTGTGGAAGTTTTCCTTTCAAAGTATCTTCAATTTTTTCTGTAATATCTGCAGCTCCACTTATTCTCATTGCTTGATATACATATGCTCTTCCTGATAAAGGATCTCTTATAGCTCCACCTATACATGTAGACGCACCACCAAATGGTTCTATTTCTGTCGGATGATTATGAGTTTCATTTTTAAACATTAATAACCAATCCTCTTTTTTACCATTTACATCTACCTTTATCTCTATACTACATGCATTTATTTCATCTGATACTTCTAAGTCATCTAACAAACCTAATTTTCTCATTTTTTTCATACCAAGAGTGGCTAAATCCATTAAACACATAGTTTTTTTATTATTATGTACATATTCTCTATCATTTAAATAATTTTCAAATGCTTTTTTTATTACTTCATCTTCTATTTTTACATTTAAAATTTCTGTTTCAAAAGTAGTATGTCTGCAATGATCAGACCAATATGTATCTAGCACTTTTATCTCTGTTTCTGTTGGATCTCTTTTTTCTTCATTTTTAAAATACTCTTGTATGAATTTAATATCTTCAAATGACATAGCAAATCCATTATTTATTCTAAATTGTTCTAATTCTCGTTCTGTGAAATTTATAAAATTTGTAAAAGTGCATACTTCTTCTGGAATAGGTTGTGATTCGATATTTAAAGGCGAGAATAAATCTTTTTCTCTTGTTTCGACAGGATTTATATAATATGATTTTATTTTTTCTAATTCTTCTTTTGTAATATTTCCTTCTAATATTAAAAGTTTTCCACTTCTTACTTCTACATCTTCAATATCACTAATTAATTTTATACATTGAACCGCAGAATCAGCCCTTTGGTCAAATTGCCCTGGCAAAAATTCAGTTGCAAAAAAATTAGTTAATTTATCTAATTCAACATTTACAATATTGTCCACAGCAGGTTCTGAAAAAATTGTATACTTAGCTCTATCTAATGTAGTCTCATCAATATTAAATATATCATATATATTTAATACCCTTACATTATCAATACTCCTTATTTGCAAATTTTCAACAAAATCATTTAGCAAATTATTAGCTTCTACACCAAACTCTTTTTTCTTTTCTACAAAAAGTCTGCAGTTCATTGATTCCTCCTAAAAATATTTTATAAATTAAAAAATGCTTAAGAATATATTTCTATAAGTGAAATACACTCTTAAGCACTTTTATAAACATAATAATACAAAAATAGCTTAATATATTTCACTCATAGTAGGTTATTTACGGTAACCTGTAGAGACTTCTGACCATATTACAGAATTATATGAGTGTTTTTATTTTTTTATAGAAGAAAGTTAAAGAAATATTCTCTAAATACTTTCTTCTATAAATTTATGTTCGCTTTTCGTTCTTAATATTATTTTAAAATCATCTTTATAGTATCAATAAAGAGCAAAATTGTCAATATGTTTTAATAAAAATATTTTTTTAACAAATTTGATATCTTTTTTTATATAGTAATGCGATTATATATTCGAATTTAGTACAATGATATTAAAACTATATTTTGAGTGTATTTTTTCATTTTATTTAATAATTTTAGATGTTCGTCTATAACTTTAATCGTGACTAAAATTATGGATTTATTTTTTATTATACTTTTTACAAAACTGTATTTTAATATTTGATTTTCTTTCTCTAAAATAATATCTCTAAACGGTATTTTTGTATTATGACTATATCCTAAAGCAAAAAATTTATCTTTTTTATCTATTGGCACTATATAATCTGCTTTAAAATTGGTATTTTTGCTAAATTCAACACCTTTTTTATAATACATTAAATACTCCTCTTCCATATTTATTCAACCTCTTTAATTCTTTTAATTGGGCACATATCACCACACATTGTACATACTTCATCATTTTCAGGCATAGATGATTTTCTATATTCAATAGCTTTTTCTTTATCAATAGCTAAATCAAACATTTTTGCCCAATTTAACTCTCCTCTAGCTTTACTCATTGCATTATCCCAATCTTTTGCACCTTTTATTCCTTTTGCTATATCTGCTGCATGTGCTGCTATTCTTGTAGCTATAAGTCCTTCTTTCATATCATCTATATCTGGAAGTCTTAAATGTTCTGCTGGAGTTACATAACATAAAAAATCTGCTCCATTTGATGCCGCTATCGCTCCACCTATTGCTGCTGTAATATGGTCATAACCTGGTGCTATATCTGTTACTACTGGTCCAAGTACATAAAATGGTGCTCCATGACATAATTTTTTCTCTATCTGCATATTTGTAACAATCTCGTGTAATGGTATATGTCCTGGTCCTTCTATCATTACTTGTACATTTTCCTCCCATGCTCTTTTGGTAAGTTCGCCCAAAAATAATAATTCTTGTATTTGAGATGGATCTGTTGAATCTTTTATACTTCCTGGTCTAAGTCCATCTCCTAGACTCAAAGTAACATCATATTTTTTACATATTTCTAAAAGTCTATCATAATATTCATAAAATGGATTTTCTTTATTATTAAGTTTCATCCATTGATATAGTATAGAACCTCCTCTACTAACTACATGAGTAAGTCTTTTATTATTATCAAGCCTTTCTGCTGATATCCTATTAAACCCAGCATGAACTGTAATAAAATCCACTCCATCCTGACAATGTTCTTCTACCACCTCAAATAAATCATCTACTGTCATATCTTTTATATTTTTCCCATATTTTGCAACTGCATCGTACATAGGTACAGTCCCTATCATTATTGGTGAAGTTTCTATTAATTTTTTTCTAAATTTTTTAGTATCTCCAAATATACTAAGATCCATTATTGCATCTGCTTTATATTCAAGTGCTTTTTCTACTTTTTTAAGTTCTTTTATTTCACTATATTCATCTTCTGATACTCCAATATTTACATTAACTTTTGTTTTAAGGCCTTCTCCTACTCCTATTCCTATAAGATTTTTATGATTTTTATTAGCTGGTATTACTATTTTCCCTTCTGCTATCTTTTGTATAAGTTTTTCTTTTGATATTGCTTCATTTTTTACTACCTCTTCCATTTGTTTAGTAAAAATCCCTTTTTTTGCTGCATCCATTTGAGTAGTATAATTCATTTTATTCCTCCCTTTTTAAAAGACAAAATTTTTTCAATAATTTATAATCCTAATTTTTTCATTTATTAAAATTATTATATTTTTCTATTTTTTCATTTATTATTTTTACTTTTTTTATAATATTATCTGCTCCTACTATTTCACTTACAAGCGATATAGAATAAGCTCCTATATTTAATATTTTATCAATATTATGCTCTTTTATCCCTCCTATTGCTACAAAAGGAATATCTATATTATTTACTATATATTTTAAATATTCTAATCCTACAGCTTTTCTATCTTTTGTAGTTGTTGGAAAAATAGGCCCTACTCCTATATAATCAGCCCCATCTTTTTTAGCTTTCTGAGCTTCTTCTATTGCATGAGTAGAAATTCCTATTATTTTATTTTCACCTAAAATTTTTCTAGCTGATTTTATATCTAAATCTTCTTGACCTAAATGTACTCCATCAGCGTCTACTAACATTGCTATCTCTATATGATCATTTACAATAAAAATTACATTATTTTCCTTACAAATCTTTGCTATTTCATATGCTTCTCTTGATTTTTCATTTATTGTTTTATTTTTTTCACGATATTGAATTATTTTTATGCCCGCTTTTATCATTTCTTTTACACATTCAATATTTGATCTTCCATTAGAAAAATTTTCAGCAGTTATTCCATAAATTCCTTTTGGTATTTTTTTTTTGGTATTTTTAAAAATTTTTAAATTAAACTCTTTTTCTAAATAATATGATTCATATCTAATATTTTCTATAATTTTTGATTTTTTATAATCAATTAATTTTGTAATTTCTTCTATTACTCGCAATCCTTCTGTTACTCTTTTAAAATTTGCTAAAATAATTTGAATTTCATCTAATTTTTTGTCATTGTCATTTAAATTACTTATTTCTTTCCCTATATCATGTGCGCTATCTCTTGCTAAAATAAATTTTTTATCAAGATTTTGAAAATTTTTTCTTAAAATATGCCGAATATTTCTTAATTTATCTGTCAATTTTTTATCTTCTAAGTCAAATCTAGCTATATCTTCTATTACTCTGATACCTTCTGCTACTCTATTAACGTTAGCGTCCAATATTCTATATTTTCCTAGATCGTTAATCTTCATTACAAAAACCACCTTCTAATAAAACAATATTTGCCATCATTGCAGCTACCATAGATACTTTTGTTGAATATGTTTTATGTTTATCTATTCCTTTTTGAAAATCACCTACAATAAAACTATTTCCAATCTTTTTTATCTCTAAATTATCTATTGTATTTCCAGCTACTCCAGAGGCAGAAACTAATAATTTTTTCTTATTATAAAAAGTATTAAAAAATAGTTTTTTATATATATCTTTATCAAAAGCTTCTATTACAATATCACAATCTTCAAATAATTTTTTAATATTTGTTTTTTCTATTTTTTCATTTATTATTTCAATTCTTAGATTATTATTTATTCTAATCAAATTTTCTTTTAATGCTTCTACTTTTGTTATTCCTATTTGATCATAAAAATAAAATTGTCTATTAAGATTTGATTCTTCTATTCTATCAAAATCTATTATTTTTAAATTTAATACTCCTGTACGAACTAAATTCATTGCAACATTTGAACCAAGTCCTCCCGCTCCAGCAATTCCTATTTTCATATTATCAACTCCCAATCTTTAAATACTGGTTGATACCCTCTATTTTTTATAGCATTACAAATTTCATTTACATCTCTTTTATCATCTGTTTCAAATTGTGGTGTTGATTTGTTCTCTTTGGTATATCCACCTACATCAGTTTTTGATCCTGCAGAATATTTAGTTGCTCCAAGTCCAATTAAATTATTTCTGAATTCTGCACTTTCTCGTGTAGATATGTTAATTCCTATATACTTTAAATACAATCTAAAAGCTAACATTATTTGAATAAATTTTTTATTATCTAATTTTTGATAGGGTTTAAATTTACTTTCAGAATATTTCATTCTTGGTAAAGAAATACTTATTTCGCAATCTATATATTTATCCATTAAATATTTTGCATGAAGTGCACTAAAAAATGCATCTTTATAAATATCACTAAGTCCATATAGTGCACCAATTCCTATTTGTCTAACTCCCGCTCTAGCTACTCTTTCCGGAGTGTCTAATCTATAAAAATAATCTTTTTTTTGTCCTTCTAAATGTACTTTTTTATATGTTTCGAGATCATATGTTTCTTGATATATAGTTACTCCATCAAGTCCTAAATTTTTAAGTTTTCTATACTCATTCTCTTTTAGAGGGTATATTTCTATAGAAATCGATTTAAAATATTTTTTTAATATTATTAATGTATTTTTTATATACTCAAAACTTACTAGTTCTTTTGCTTCGCCTGTAAGAAATAATACATGTTTTATTCCTGTTTTTGCTAATTCTTTTGCTTCTTTTTCTATTTCTTCATAACTTAAATGTTTTCTCTTTATTTTATTTTCTTTATTAAATCCACAATATGTACATTTATTTGTACAATAATTTGAAATATATAAAGGGGCGTATAATGAAATAGTATTCCCAAAATATCTCTTTGTAAGTTTTTGAGATTTTCTAGCTATAATTTCTATATATTCTAAAGATGTATTTGAAATAAGATTTAAAAAATCAAATTCATTTAAATTTTCTTTATTTATAGTTTTTTCTACATCTTCATACGAAACATTTTCTAAATATTCTTTTATATTAAAATCTTCATATTTTTTTATTACATCATAAAATGACATTTTTCCCCCTTTTTTATTTAATTAATTTTATAATTTTATTCTTCAAATAAAAAACCAGTTAATGGTGAAGAAGCTTCTGCGTATTTTTTTTCTTCTGCAAGTTTTGCTAAATAAGCTTCTCTTCCTGCTTGTACTGCAAGTGAAAACGCTTTTCCCATTTTAATTGGATTTTCACTACATGCAATAGCACTATTTACAAGTACTGCAGCAGCTCCCATCTCCATTGCTTTTGCTGCATGAGATGGTCTACCTATTCCAGCATCTATTATTATTGGTAATTTACAATTTTCTATAAGTATTTCAATCATATATTTTGTTTGTAATCCTTTATTTGAGCCAATTGGTGAACCAAGAGGCATAATCGCAGCAGCTCCCGCATCTTCTAGTCTTTTAGCCGCTATTAGATCTGGCATCATATATGGTAATACTATAAACCCTTCTTTTGCTAATATTTTTGTTGCTTTTATTGTTTCTTCATTATCTGGAAATAAATATTTCATATCATTTATAATTTCAATTTTTATAAAATTTCCACATCCAACAGTTCTTGCAATTCTTGCTATTTTAACTGCTTCTTCCGCTGTCTTTGCCCCCGAAGTATTTGGTAACAATGTTACATTTTTAGGAATATAATTTAATATGTTTTCTTGTGGCATATCAAAATCTACTCTTCTAAGTGCTAATGTTATCATTTCTGATTTACTCATTTCAAGCATTGGTTTAATAAGTGATTTATCTGAAAATTTTCCAGTTCCTGTAAATAATCTGCTATTAAATTCTTTTTCTCCTAAAATTAATTTATCCATTTTTTATCCTCCTGATACAAATCTTAAAATTTCTAATTCATCATTTTCTATTAAATTCATTTCTAAATCTTCTTTAAATACAATATCTCCATTTTTTAAAATTACTACTTGATCTTTTGAAATATTTTTTTCTTTAATTAAATCTAAAATTGTTATATTTTTACTAGTTTCATATTCTTTTCCATTTAATTTTATTTTCAAGTTTATCCCTCCTTTTAATTATGTTATTAATTATATTTAATCTATTAAAAATTAAATCTAATTAAAATAAATAAAAAAAACCGTATAACCAACATAGTTATACGGTAATAAATTATTATTTTTAAACATAGTAATATTTTACTATTTTATAATATATATATTTACCGCTTCCCTACGCTGGTATTAACCAGATCAGGTTCTAAGAGTCGGATTTCTCCTCTCAGCTATTGAAAATAAAAATTTTCATAAGCTCCCCTAGCAGTTTTATTTTATTTTATTTTTACAAAATAAGTTTACTCTTATCAAACACATTTGTCAAGAATTATTTTATGCTATATCTATTTCGTTTAATGTTATTCCTATAATTTTTTTATATTTATCTCTAACTTTAAAATTAAAAAAATTTCTATTTCTATTCATTATAATTTAAGAGTTACTTTTTAATTATTTTTATCCAATCACCACGAATCCATCTAATAAACATTATTATTCCTCTACTCCATTCATCAAGCCCTGTAGCTATAAAAGCTCCAAAAAGTCCGAATCCAAATTTTATAACTAATAAATATCCGCCACCTACTCCAACAATCCACATAAATATTACCCCCATAATAACAGGAAAAATAACATCTCCCGCTCCTTTCATAGAACTAATAAATATTATATTAAGAGTTCGTCCTGTTTCTAAAAATAATATTGTTAAAAATGCATCTTTTGCAAGTAATATAACTGCTTCATTTGTTGTAAATATTCTAATTAAATTTTCTCTAAATATTATAAGTGTCGTAGCTACTATTATTATTAATAAAACTGTTTGAAGATATATTTTAATTACTGCTTTTTTAGCTACTCTATGTCTATTTGCACCAGCTAAAAATCCGGTAATAATTTGAGCTGCACTCCCTGACGATATACTTATTATAAATACAAATCTAAGCAAAGTAAATATATATGCTCTCGCTGTAAGTGCATCTGTTCCATATGTTGCTACCATTTTTATTATCATTATTTGAGAGGTATTATATAATAAATTTTCAGCCACTGATGGAATCCCTATTTTTCCTATTTCTTTTAATAAATATAGATTTTCTTTTATTTTTATATTTGAAAGTAAATGTATATTTAATTTTTTCTTAATTATAATAAATGATATTATTATACCTATAAATTGGCTAAATACAGTGGATATAGCCACTCCTACTTCTCCAAGTACAGGCATACCAAATAATCCAAATATAAAAATTGCATTCCCAATAATATTTAATATATTCGAAAAAATATTTATGTACATAGAATATTTTGGGAACCTATAACTTCTAAGTATTGTTGTATTAATAAGTCCTATTGCTTGAATAAAAGTAAATGTTCCTATTATTTTATAAAATCTACTTCCCATTAAAAGAGCTTTATCTTCAAGACCTAAAAATTTTACCATTTGAAAATGATATTTAAATACTAATATACTCAATAAAATTCCTACTAAAAAATTAAAATAAAGTGCAATTTTAGCACTATTTTCTGCTTTTTCATAGTCTCTTTTCCCAAGATTTTGTGAGATTAATATTCCTGTACCTGTTGCTATTATTTGTAAAAATAACATTATAAAAAATACTAATTGTCCGGTACTACCTACCGCTGCTACTGCTACATCTGAATACCTAGAAAGCATTATTGTATCTACATTATTAAATGTAGTCCACAAAAGCATTTCAATAAATATAGGTACTGCTAGACTCATAAAATTTAGCTTCTTATTTTTTGACATTTTTCCCTCCACATTTTATCCTAACTCTTTTTTTACTTGATGTATTATACAACTTAAAGTACACTTTAAGTCAAGTATTTTAAAAAAAAGTAAACTCTATTTATGAGTTTACTTTTTCTATATATTTATACAATATTATTCCTGTTGCAACTCCTACATTCAATGATTCTGCACTTCCATATATAGGGATTTTTATCTTTGCAGTACTTATATCTAATATCTCTTTTGAAATTCCATTTCCTTCATTTCCAAAAACAAATGCATTTTTTTCTTTTAATTCCATTTTTGTATATTCTATTGTTTCATTAGTTAAAGCAGTCGATATTATATTATATTCCTTTTGTTTTAATATTTTTATTAATTTATCTGTCTCTAAATACGATATATTTAAATTAAATATTGAACCCATACTACTTCTTATTGTTTTATCATTATAAATATCTACACTACCTTTTGTTAATATTATATCTTTTAATCCAACTGCATCTACTAGTCGTATTATTGTACCTAAATTTCCTGGGTCTTGTATCTTATCTAAGATAACTATATTATTTTTTATTTTTTCTATACAACTTGGAATATATTCATATATTAATATTATTCCTTGAGAATTAATTTGCGTTGTTATATCATAAAATAAATCCTCTGAAAAAATATAAGTTTCTTCTTTTTCTAATAATTTACTGTATAGCCCTATATTATTTTCATTTAAAATATAATATTTAGGTTTATACTCAAAATCTAAAAATTTTTTACCTTCTGCAATAAACAATTTTTCTTTTTCTCTATATTTTTTTTTCTTTATCTTTTTTATTAATTTATATATTTTATTTTCTTTACTACTTATTATTTTCATTTTCACCTTTCTTTAAAATATTACTTTGATCGCATCGGTCCTATTTTTTCTCCACCTAATATATGAAAATGAATATGAAATACTTCTTGCCCACCATCTTCATTACAATTTGTTATCACTCTATATCCTGTTTTATCGATTCCTAATTCTTTTGTTATCTCTTTTATTGCTAGATATATTTTACCTATTAAATCTGTATCCTCTTTTTGTATATCATTTATTGTTGAAATCTCTTTTTTAGGTACTACTAATATATGGTATTTTGCTTGTGGATTTATATCATTAAAAGCTATTATATCTTCTGTTTCATATACTATATCTGCTGGTATTTCTCTATTTATTATTTTTGTAAATATAGATGCCATCTTTCCCTCCCTGTATATTTATTTTTTTCTATTTTATTATTTTTATAGCTCTTTTATAATTTAATTATAAAAGAGCTAATTATTAAAAGTATCTAATTAACACTCTTCTATTTTATTTACTCTATTTGTATGTCTTCCACCTTCAAATTCTGTATTTAAAAATGCTTCTACCATATCTAACGCAATTCCTGGACCTATTACTCTTCCTCCCATTGCTAGTACATTTGCATCATTATGTTGTCTCGTTAATTTCGCTGTCCATACATTATGACATAATGCTGCTCTTACTCCTTTTATTTTATTAGCTGCTATTGAAATCCCTATTCCTGTTCCACATACCACAATTCCAAAATCTGCTTCTTTATTTACTACTGCTTCCCCTACTTTATGCGCAAATTCTGGATAATCTACACTATCACTTGAATTTGTCCCAAAATCTATTACTTCATATCCATTATTTTTTAAATATTCTCTAACAATATTTTTTAATTCATATCCTCCGTGGTCTGCTCCTAATGCAATTTTTTTCATAATAAACCTCCTATTTTTTGATATTTAAAATTATATTATAATTAATTAATTTTTGCAAATCATCTAAAAATATTTATATCCAGATGTCTTATTTTAATCTATTTCATATTTACCTATTTTTCCTGATTTTATTTTTTTTAATAAAAATTTGCTCATTTTTTTAAATTCTACAACTGAGTGTGTTGCTCCTGCTATAATGTCTATTTGATTTATATTTCCATTAGATTTTAAAAAATTTTCTTCTAAAATTTTAGTATACTCTATTGTGTCTATTCCTGATTTTTCTTTCATTTTTTTATTGTATTCTTCATTCTCTGTTACTAATTTATTTTCTTTATTTATTTTATTAAATTCTACATTAAATATTTTATTATTTTTTACTTCTATTTTTAAAAATGTTTTCCAGCCTTTATAATCTTTTTTTTGAATTACATAATATTCTCCATTTTGATATTTCCCACAACTAATAAAAATCATTAAACTAAATATATACATAAATAATTTTTTCAATTAAATCACCTTTTATTATAATTTTTTTTAATGTTTTGCTACCACTCTTTTTAGAATTAACTAAAAGATTCTGCATTTATATATTTTATCATAAAAAACTATTAAATTTAATAGTTTTTTATTTAATTATAAATTATACTATAATAGAAGCTATAAGTATACTATAAGGAGGTTTTATTTTGAATATCGGGATTGTCGGTAGTGGAAAGATTGTTAATACATGCTTAGAAGCTATAAGTAATATTAAAAACATTATGTGTACTGCTATTTGCGTACGAGAAAAAAGTTATTATAAAGACTTTGAACTTTCAAAAAAATTTAATATAAAAAATATATACACTAATTATGACGAAATGTTAAATGATTCTAATATTAATTTTATTTATATTGGAATCATTAATAATTTGCATTATGAATACACTAAAAAAGCTTTAGAAAACAATAAAAATGTTATTTGTGAAAAGCCATTCACAAATAATGATGATGAATTAAAAAATTTAACTATTTTAGCAAAATCTAAAAAGTTATTTTTATTTGAAGCAATAACTACATTATACTCTCCAAATTTTATTTATCTAAAAAAAAACATTGACAAAATAGGGCCAATTAAAATAATTCAATGCAATTACTCTCAATATTCTAGTAGATATGATAGTTATTTAAATAAAATTGTTCTTCCTGCATTCAATCCAGAATTAAACGGCGGAGCTCTTTATGATATAAATGTTTATAATATTCATATTATAAACAATTTATTTGGAATGCCAAATTCAGTACAATATAATGCTAATTTAGGTTTTAATGGTATTGATACTTCTGGAGTTCTTACTATAATTTATGACAATTTTATTGCAATATCTATTGGTGCTAAAGATTCCTCTAGTCCTAGTTTTATTACTATTCAAGGAGAAAAAGGGTATTTAAAAATTGATGGTCCACCAAATGAATGTAAATCAATAAAAGGATTAATTGATAATAATCTAATTTCTTATAACTATAACGAATATGAAAATAGAATGGTTTATGAATTTATTGCATTTTACAATATTTTTATTACTAAAGATTATAATAAATGTTATAATTATCTCGAACATTCTATTAATGTAATGAATATTTTGACTACTGCAAGTAAACAAATAAACTTATTTAATAAATAAAAAAGAAAAGGCACCCCATTTAGCAGGCAAAAAAATTGTCTAACACTAAATAAGGGTGCGTTTTTTATTTATCTAATTTTAATACTGATATAAAGGCTTCTTGTGGTATTTCTACATTTCCAATTTGTTTCATACGTTTTTTACCTTGCTTTTGTTTTTCTAATAATTTTTTCTTTCTACTAATATCTCCACCATAACATTTAGCAAGTACATTTTTCCTATAAGCTCTTATTGTTTCTCTAGCTATAATTTTACTTCCAAGAGCTGCTTGAATAGGTATCTCAAACATTTGTCTAGGAATTACATCTTTTAATTTTTCAGTAATAGCTCTACCTCTATAATATGCATTATCACTATGACATATAAAAGAAAATGCATCTACTGGCTCTCCACTAACAAGAATATCTACTTTTACAAGTTTTGATTCTTTATATCCTATCATTTCATATTCAAATGAAGCATAACCTTTTGTTTTTGATTTTAATTTATCATAAAAATCTAGTACTATTTCTGCTAACGGAAGTTCATAAGTAATCATTGTTCTTGTCTCATCAAGGTATTGCATATCTACATATATTCCTCGTTTTTCTTGACAAAGTTCCATTACATTCCCAACATAATCTTTTGGAGTAATTACTGTACCTTTTATATAAGGTTCTTCTACAGCTTTTTTCCCTACTATAGGAAATTCTGCTGGATTATCTATTATCTTAATCTCTCCATTTTCCATATGTATTCTATATTCAACTGATGGAGTAGTAGAAATAAGATCTATATTATATTCTCTACGAAGTCTTTCTACTATTATTTCCATATGTAAAAGTCCTAAAAATCCACATCTAAATCCAAAACCTAATGCAGTTGATGTTTCTGGAGTAAAACTAAGTGATGCATCATTTAATTGTAATTTTTCTAATGCTTCTCTTAAATCTTCATAATCTTCGGTTGATATTGGATATATTCCAGCAAATACCATAGATTGCGCAGGTCTATATCCCTCTAATGGTTCTTCTATAGGATTTTTAGGATTAAATATTGTATCTCCAATTCTTGTATCTTGTATAGATTTTATTCCTGATATAATATATCCTACACTACCTGCTGTAAGTTCATTTTGTGGTTTCATAATTGGTGAAAATATCCCACACTCTAGTACTTCTATGTCTTTTCCAGTTGACCAAATTCTTAATTTATCACCTTTTTTTAGAGTCCCTTCTACTATTCTTACATAGGTAATAACGCCTCTGAAATCATCAAAATGAGAATCAAATATTAATACTTTTAATGGTGACTCTGGTTTTCCACTAGGACTAGGTACCTTTTTAACTATCTCTTCTAATAATTCTTCTATTCCTATTCCGCTTTTTGCACTAGTAAGTACCGCTTCATCTGTATCAAGTCCTATTACTGTTTCAATTTCTTCTTTTACTTTTTCAGGATCCGCTGCCGGTAGATCGATTTTATTTATAACAGGTAGTATCTCAAGATCATTCTCAAGTGCTAAATACACATTTGCAAGTGTTTGAGCCTCTACTCCTTGTGCAGCATCTACTACTAACAAAGCTCCTTCACAAGCTGCAAGTGATCTAGAAACTTCGTAAATGAAATCTACGTGACCTGGAGTATCTATTAGATTTAATTCATATCTATTTCCATCTTTTGCATCATAAAATAATGTTACTGCTTGTGCTTTTATTGTAATTCCTTTTTCTCTTTCCAAATCCATAGAATCTAAAAGCTGCTCTTTCATTTCTCTCTCTGATACAGTATTTGTAATTTGTAACAATCTATCAGCTAATGTAGATTTTCCATGGTCTATATGAGCAATAATAGAAAAATTTCTTTTAAATTTTGTATCCAATTATAATATCCTCCTAATTATAGTCTTTCTGCAATATTATAAAATATAATATAAAAAATTGCAAATAAAAACTATAAAAAAAGGATTTTTTTAAATAACTAGTAATATATTATATAGAACAAAAATTTTATTATAGTAGGTGATTCAATTGGAACAAAACAAATTTTTAGAAAATATTGATGATTTACTAATAATTACTGATACTAACGGAAAAATTATTTTTTGTAATAAAATAACTCTCGATAAATTAGGATATACTTTTGAAGAATTAAAAAATAAAAATATTACTGATATTTATTCAAAAAAAGATACAAGTTTTTTAATAGATAATATTCATAACAAAAAAGCTAATGCAGATTCTTTATACTCTTTACTAATTCTTGATAAAAAAGGAAATTTTATTGAATTAGCTACTTCTATTCTATATGGAATATGGAATAACTCAGAAGTTATTATTTTTATTTCAAAAAAAATACAAAAACAAAAGGCCTTTGAAAATTTTAAAAAATTATTTAATAATAAAATAATTATGATGATGATAATTGATTATAGTAATTTAACTATTTTAGATGCAAATAATGCTTTTTTATCTAAATTAGAACTTAATAGAAAAGAGATTTTAAATAAAAACATTACTGAATTAGATTTATTTAATAATAGTATTGATAAAAATAAAATGATAACTAGTTTAAAACGGATTCATAATATAAGTGATCTTAACGTTGAAGTTACTACAAAATCTGGAAAAACTGTTTACTTAATTATTTCTGGGGACTTAATCGATGATAAAGATAAAAATCTATTATTACTAGTTATGCTAGATATTTCAGAGCAAGTTATTTTAAATAAAAAACTGGATACTCAAAGAAAACAACTAATAAATATAATAGAAGGAACCGAACTTGGAACATGGGAATGGGATCTTGTAACTAATCAAACTATATTTAATGAATATTGGGCAAATATGATTGGATATACACTCAAAGAATTAGAACCTACTACTATAAAAACTTGGGAAAAATTTATTCACCCCGATGATAAAGAAGAAACTGAAAATATTTTACAAAAACATTTTGAAAAAAAAATTAGTTATTATGAATCTGAATTTCGAATGAAACATAAGAAAGGGCATTGGGTATGGATATCTGCTAAAGGAAAAGTTATAGAATGGTCTTTTGATAATAAACCTTTAAAAATGTTTGGTACTCATACTGATATTACACAAAAGAAAAAATTTGAAGCCATTATAAAAGAAAATTCAATACGGGATCCCTTAACAAATATATACAATCGCCGTTATTTAGATGAACAATTAAAAAATTTGATTTTAGAAAATAAAAGAGAAAATAATATATTTTCTGTTGCAATATTAGATATTGATTTTTTTAAAAATATAAATGATAATTATGGCCATTTAGCTGGTGATTTTATACTTCAAGAATTTACAAAAATAATAAAATCTCATATTCGTCCATATGATATTTTTGGAAGATATGGCGGTGAAGAATTTATTTTAATTTTATTACATGTAGGTAATAATGAAATGTATGAAATTTTAAATAGAATTCTTGATTTTATCCTCCAAAAAGATTTTATTTATAATAATGAAATAATAAAACTATCATTTTCTGCTGGAATGTGTGATATAAACGAATTTTTAATTCCTACAGTTAATCAAATTTATGAATGTATTGATAAAAAACTATATATTGCTAAAAATAATGGAAGAAGTTTAATAATAAAATAATTTAAAAAGCAGATATAAGGTTTATCTTTCCCTTTATATCTGCTTTTTAATCCAAATTTTTATTTTGAAAAGAAATATTTTGTATGCTTTGTTAAAATATAACTCAAGGTATACATTTTTAATATATTTTCATTTAATTTATTTAATTTTTCTAATTCATGTAATTGAAAATTATAAAAATCATTAATTTCTTGTGGTAAATGTGCATCACTTCCAAAAGTTGCATACTTATTAAACTCTTTTCTCACTTTTTTAGCTACTAAATTTTTCTTTTTTCCCATTGGTTTATTAAATGTCTCTATTGCATCTACTTGCATTATTAACTCTTTTATATATTTTTTATTTAAATAATTTTTATGGGCATATCCATTAATATGAGGTATAGATATAAATACATCATATACCACTAAATTATCAAGATAATAAAAAATATCTTTTTTAGTTTTTACCATTCTAAATACACTTTTATTTGGTTCTACATATTTTCTATAAAACTCTTCTAACTCATCTTCATGCTTAAAATATACTAACAATTCAGTTCCATCATTTGCCCCAAGCTCTATTCCTGGTATGATATTAATATTTGTGCTCTCTACTATTTTTATACTTTTTCGTATTTCATTATGGTCTGTAACTGATATCAAATGTGGTTTATTTCTTAAAAAATTTACAAGAAATTTTTTTGATAAAAATCCATCTGAAGCTGTAGTATGCATATGAAAATCAATATAACTGTTTTTTAACATAACATCTTGCTTAGCATAAGATAACAAGTCATAACTAATACTTGAATATTCTAACATTTTAATCATCTCCTTTTTATAGCACTGGAGAAAGTAGCCTTGATACGGATTCTTTCATTTTTATTATTTTACTTCTTTTATTATAATCTTCTAAAGTAAGTTTTTTGCTATTTTTTATATCTTTATAATAGATAGTTTTTAATTCATGAATTTTTTTAAAATCATATATAAATGCATTAATTTCAAAATTCAAATAAAAACTCCTCATATCTACATTTGTAGAACCTATTGTAGCAATATCATCATCTATTATTATAACTTTAGAATGTAAAAACCCTTTTTGGTATATATAACATTTAGCCCCATATTCTAATAATTCTCCTATATAAGAATATGTTGCCCAATATACAAAAATATGATCAGGTTTATTTGGTATCATTATGGATACTTCTTTCCCACTCATTAAATGTATTTTTAATATATCTAATAGTGCATCATCTGGTATAAAATACGGTGTTTGAATAAGTACTGATTTTTTAGCTGTATATATCATTTTTAATAATGAACTTTTTATAATTGGCAAAGAATAATTTGGTCCACTTCCTACTATTTGCATAGGTAAATCTAAATACTCTTTTTTTATTTTAAAATATTTTTCTCTATTTATTTTTTTGTTTGATACAAATTCATAATCTAATAAAAACTCAAGTTGTATATCATATATAGCATCACCTTCTATTCTAATATGGGTATCTCTCCAATTTTCTAGATATTCATCACCTACATTAAATCCTCCCATATAAGCATATTCGCCATCGATAATACATATTTTTCTGTGATTTCTATAATTTGCCCGAAGACTTAAAAAAGGTATAAATAAAGGGAAAAACATATATACATGTCCACCATATTCTTTTAATTTTTTAAAAAATTTTGGTTTTATTTTTCTACTACCAAACCCATCTAATATAAGTATTACTTCCACTCCTTGTTTTACTTTTTCTTCTAATTCTTTTAAAATACATTTTGAAATATTATCATCTCTAAATATATAATATTCCATATGAATATACTCTTTTGCATTTTTTATTTTATCTATGAGTTCTGAAAAAAATTTTTTACCTTCTGTATATATCTCTAAATTATTATTTAAATAAAAAGATGAATAACTATTTGCCTCTAAAAAAGTAATAAATTCTAATGTTTCTTCTGAAATTTCGAGCTTATCAGATAATTCTTCTATCATTGTTAATTTCTTAAATGATTTTGTTCTAAATTTTTGTTTAACAATTCTTTTTTTTCTAAAACTCATTCCAAAAAATAAATAAAAAATAAAACCTATATACGATGTAAAACTAAGTATAAATACCCATGCAAGTGCATTTATTGGTTTTCTTCGTTCATAAAAAATAATAGTAAGAATAGCCAATAAATTTAAAATAAATGATATAATTAATAAAAAATGATCCAAATTCATTTCAGTATCCCCCTTTTTTATATTATACTCTATTTATTTTTAAATCCTCTATAAATAAAACATTTCTTATAATCATTTTTTATTATATTTTTTTATAAATTCTTCCCAAGTTGGTATTTCTTTATTAGTTTCTATCGCTTCTTTTATACTAGAATAAAATCTTACTTTTTTCTTTACGTGTTCATAATCTTTTGCTAATTGTTCTAATTTTTCTTTTACTTCTTTTTCTTGTAAAATTAATAAATTTAACATATCATCAATATGTAATTTTTCTTTTTTTTCATATTCAAAAAATTTTTGAAGTTTATCCATAGTCATTCCTGCTCTTTTGAAACAAAATATAGCGTGTAATCTATCAATATTTTCCTGTTTATATACTCTTTTTCCACTTATTCTTTCTACATTTTCAAGTATTCCTATTTCTTCATAATATCTAAGAGTAGAAGCTTTTATATCAAACATTTCACTTATTTCTTTTATACTATACTTTTTCACTTTTCTTCCTTTCAAAATAAAATTTATAATATTTGATTTTATTCCTTGACTTAAAGTATACTTTAATAAGTATACTTTGTACAGAGATTTTTATAAAAATTTTATATTTTTTTATAAAACTAAAAAATTTAGGAGGTTTTCATGGAAAGAATAAAAATAACTAACGATTTATCATTTTCAAGAATTATACATGGATGGTGGAGAGCTGAATATTGGAATAAATCTTTAGATGAAAGAGTAGAATTTATAGAAAAATGTATAGAAAATGGAATTACAACATTTGATCATGCTGATATTTATGGTGGCGGAATAGCAGAAGAGCTTTTTGGAGAAGTCTTAAAAACTAAGCCTGAAATTAGAGAGAAAATAGAAATTGTTACTAAATGTGGAATTAAATTTATTCATCCTAACATGCCTAAAAATGATGGTCATTATTATGATACTAGTTATGAACATATAATGTATACAGTAGAAAAATCTTTAAAAGGTTTAAATACTGACTATATTGACCTTTTACTTATTCATAGACCTGATATGTATATGAATCCCGAAGAAATAAATAAAGCATTTACAGAATTAAAAAATAGTGGAAAAGTTAAAAATTTTGGTGTATCAAATTTTTTACCCGAACAATTTGAAATGCTAAAATCATATTTAGAATTCCCTTTAGTTGTAAATCAATTAGAAATTTCAGTTGCATGTTATGATAATTTTAAAAATTTTTCCATTGATAATGCAATGAAAAATAGAGTAAAGCTTATGGCTTGGTCACCTCTTGCTGGTGGTAAATTATTTACTTCAAATGAAGAAAAATATGTTAGACTTAGAAATACACTTAATGAAATAAAAAATGAAATTGGTGCTAACGGAATTGATGAAATTGCATATGCTTGGCTTATAAATCATCCTGCAAATATTATGCCTATATGTGGTAGTGGTAATCTTGAAAGGATACAATCTGCTATAAATTCCACAAATATAAAACTCACAAGAAAACAATGGTTTAAAATATTAGATGCTTCTAGAGGATTTGAAGTAGATTAAAAAAACGTTAGATTAATATTTTTTGTATTAATTTTTAGAAATTATTATTAATATTTGGAGGTTTTTATGAAAAAAACATTAGGTGAAGATATAGAGTGTCCTTATTGTCATAAAGTATTTTGGAAAGGTGATGAAGTAGAAATTATTACTAAAAATAATAAATATTTTATTCATTGCACTGGCTGTGGTGCAATATTAGAAATTGATATTCATTCAGATGATAAAGTTTATGTATAAATAAGCTGGATAATTTTATCCAGCTTATTTATACATATATTTTAATTTTTTTAACTTTTATATTATTTTAATTTTTTTATTTATTTAAATTTGTATAATCTGCTTTAAGATATACTTTATACTCAATAGTTTTAAAATTATATTCTTTAAGAAGTTTTTTTATTAAATCTCGTATAAAATTAGCACTTTGATTAGTTTCTATATAAATTTTATCTCCAATTTTTCTAGGAACCCTAAGTTCATTAGGATCACTTGAAAAAACCTTTCTCTTTTTACCTTTCATTGCATCATTACTTTCAAAAGATATAAATTTATTTTCATTAATAGATATTAAAATTTCACAAGTTTTTACTAAAAGTTCTTTCCATGAACTAACTTTAATAACACGATTTTCATTTAATTTAAAACCAAATGGTTTTTTATATGTAAAATCTTCATAAAGATTATGCTCTATATTGTTATCTACTTTATAATCAGAATAATTTGGAATATCTTTTTTGTTTTCTTCCTTTACTTCTTCTATTTTTTCTTCATCAATAGATAATTTTTCCATTACTTCTTCAATTTTTTCTTGAATATTTTTGATTTCTTTTCGTAAATTATCAATTGTATCGATTAATAACTCAATACTTTCTGATATATCAATAGTATTTTCAGGATATTTTTCTTTTATAAATTTCAATAATTTTTCCATTTTTGCCTCCTATCTTAAATAGCTTTGAAAATCTAATTATTTCTTTTAATTTTAATATAACTTTATTAAGATTGATTATTTCATTTATACTTTTTTAATTTCACGCTCATACACTGGTCTAAAATTTAAATCAAAAACTAAATCGGTTATTTTTTATATAGTTTTTATTGTTTTATTCAAACATTTTAAATTATTTTCTTTTTTCTAAGGTATAGTTCTAACTCCTCTTAATACATTTTTTTTAAAAGGAAATTTTTATCCTTTCTTTACTTAGAAAGAGGATATCAAAAGAAATGGATTTAACTAATTTTTAAAATTTATTATCAACTCTTTTTTCTTATTTTAATTTTATGTATGGCTTTATGCGTTGTTTTAATATTCATAGTTACATTGGTCGTATCATACTCTCAATAAATGCAATTTCTTTATCCGTTAATTTATATTTTTTGTAAAGCTGGCGGTCAATATCAGCAATAGGTTTGCTCCAATCTATGTCTGATTTGGAGGTGAAATCTTGAAGAGGGACAAAGCGATAGACACGGCTAGGTGCTGATTGAGTAATTTTCATTGCTGAAACTAGCACTCTAAAAAATCTGGTTTTAATATATTTTATCATATTTTTTGCTTCGGTTTCCGAATCAAAGCAGGCATATAAATATGACTGTGAACATACTGAATGCTTTGGAGCAAATTCAGGATCTCCCATTACTTTAGGATCTGCACCGGAACCTCCAGAACCCGTGACAAAAATTTTAAACTTATCTACATCTTTTTTGTTCTTTTTTATATCATTATAATTAACATATTCAACTTTTCTCATTCCATTTTCAATATGATATAGTAAAACATCATGGTCGGGTTCAGACTTTGAATAGACTTTAAATGGCGTTTTTTTACTTGTTTTTGGATTTGAAGGTATCCCAAAGGGAGTATCTGACGAAATTATTGTAGCAACGCTTGGTATATTGCTGGCACTCCTTTGTTTATCAACTTTTTCCACAATCTTCGATAGTTGTGGTTCTCTAATAAGAATATCAAAAACATTTAATTGAATTTCGGCTTGTTGTATTGTTTGGTCTCTATGCAATATATAGTTGCATTTGCCTTTGTATCTTTTATTTTCAAGATAATAGCAGATACCACCTTTTATTTCAACCTTAGAAAACAGATTGCTACTATCACTATAAGTAACAAGTTTTTCTATTCGTTCACTATTCAGCATTTCTTTTCTAAAATCGCCCAATAAATTTTCGCGACCAGCCGCAAACCATCGTGCTGGTATAATTAATGAAACATACTGATTAGATATTTTGCTTGCTATACTACAAAAATGTTGAAAAATTGGAGCATCATTATTACCTCCAGCCCCGCCCATATCCTGATAAGGCGGATTGCCTACAATTGCGTTAAATTTCATATCGTCATTCTCCTTTGTTTTCCAATAAGTTTTACCTTTTTTTATTTTTTTGATGAAGTCTTCATTTCTGTGAGTTATTTGATAAACCAAATCTTCAAAATAGCGTGTATTGACTTTTGCATCTCTGAAACCGATTAAGGTGCGTTTTGTAATACTTTTAGCCATTGGTGTTTTGCAGATAACAAAAATATTTTCTTTAACAACTTTATCCCACACTTTCTGTTGTTCATCAATAGACAATTCGTTAGGTCCCTTTCCAGGAAACTTTTGTTTTATTGAATTTCTAAAAATACCATACGCCATATATAAGGGATAAAGTCCGCTTTTAGAATTGATTTCCAAAATATGAGCATCGGGTGAGAAAACATTATCAGTAACATCGCCATGCGATACAAATCGGGGATGCTCTATGGTTCTTTCGCGACTTTCATCTAAAAATACATAGCCACCCAAACAATCTCCAAGGTGCATATTGACAACTCGCCACGGAGTAAGAACCGTTTCCTTATCGGGATTTCTGAATGTGTTAAAAATAGCTGTAATTCGTTCTATTCTATATTCGATTGTAAGATTATCGGCAGCTCGTGCCATAGCACGAATACGCTTGCCGGCAGCACGAAAGATATCAGGTTCATAATATTTTTTAAATTTTTCAAAAACCTCTTTTGTCACACCTTTGGGCATAAACTCTTGCCAAGATTGATCATCAACCAACTCCGTAAAATTATCAATATTTAGTTTTTTTTCTTCATCGGAAACATCTGCCCCATAAATAAGTAAAGGCATTCTGATGGATATACCTCTTAAAATTGAAATAGCGGTATCTCTGTTTTTCTTTCTTTTTTTTCTTTCTTCTAATAATCTTTTTTCCTCTTCAGTAAGTTCTTTTTTCTTTTTTTTCTTTTTTTTCTTTGCTTTTTCAATCTCTTCATATTCTTCATCAGTAAACCCTTGCTGGTTTATATCAATATCACCACTTTTGGGTATTGCCTTTGTCTTACCAATAATTTTTTTCAAACTATTGAACTCTTCCAAATCGAGTTCGCCTAATTTCATTAATTGGTCATTATTGTAAAGGTAGCCGTCTTCAAATCCATTACGAACAACCCGTTCGATATAAACTTTCTTAAGTTGTTCAAGCATTCCATTAACATCGTAACTTTTCATTTGTGAGCCATGGACAGAAATGATAGGACAAAAATTAAGAAATTCTCCCATAATAAGTCTGTCCAAATCTTTTGTTTTACCAGCCTTTGCCGATACTTTTGCTGTCTTTGCAATTACTTTTAAAGTACGATCCGGGGCAAAATCAAAAACAAAACATTCTTCTTTAACTTTTCCATTTATTGTTGCCGAGGTTTGTACACGGAAAATGGTTTGCATGTAGGAAGAAGCCGAAGTATTATACGATCCGGAAAGCATAAACACAGCCGTCCAGGCTTTTACAGATACTCCTGTTGTTAAGCGTCCGCAAGATAAAGTAATCGTATATGTTTCGTGAGCTTTATCTGTTATGGCCTGCTCAACTTTTTTAAGTGCTTCTTCGTTTGGTTCTTCTTCTTCACCGTCACCTGCTACATTTACAATTTCAAATTGACTGAAAACAAGATGTTCTTTAAGCATTTTACTTAAAGCTTTTGCTTCTTTTACACCGGGTACCATCCAAAGGGAATGACGAAAATTATCACGATATTCTTCTGTTGAATAAGGGTAATTACTATCTTTATCTTCTTTACAAATTAAATTCAAAAAAGATAAAACATCATTTTTATGAATAAATTCTCCGATATCATCTACACGAAAAAATTCACGGAAATTAAAAGCTACATCTTCATCAATAAAATCATTTAGTAGTTTTCCCAAATCATAAGTAAAAATATTGAGTCTTGGGAGCGAAGCATAAGGGTTTGGATCGCCAAAATGAACTTTATCCCAATCCGCTTTCGCCTTTTGTTCCATTACATAATCCCAAGTATAGATTTCATCTTCTTTGTAATTATCAAGCAGATTAAATGGCGTTCCCGATAGATGCAAAATTTTAGTTTTTTCTTTTTTTAATTCGTTGAGAACATTTTTACCAAGTTCGGTTTGAGTACCCTCATGTGCTTCATCTATAATAATAAAATCCCAGGGAGTAGAAAATATTTCATCATTTTTATTAAAATTTCCTCCAACTAATTCAGAACCTCTTAAATCTTGCATTGATGCAAAATAGATATATTTACTGTTTTCTTTTTTACATTGTCTTTCCAATGTTTCAAATTGGTTACCTTTGTTTTTAGAGCCATATTGAAAATTAGGAGAATCGTAAAAGATTTTGCCAAAATCTTCAAACCAACCTTTGTCTACAACCGGTCTATGCGTTAAAATGAGAGTTCGTGTAAAATTAAGTTCTTTTACCACTTGTAATGCTGAGAGTGTTTTCCCAAAACGCATTTTTGCAAACCAAAGCATTTCATTGCTTTTTTTGAATTGTTTTTTTGTTTTTTCAATTGCTTCTTTTTGTTCCGGTCTAAATATTATAGGATTTTGTTCATGCGTAATTTCGTTGGCATTTAAGCCTTCTTTTCCCTCTTTTACTGCTTTAATTGCCTTTTTTACAGTTTCAAGATCTGTTATAAACCATTCATTTGCTTTATTTTCTTTGTCAAATATTTTTCTTTTTATACCTGAACGCAACAATACATTATGAACTTCCGAATCGGAAAAAGCCTTAATAATACCTTTATCTACATAGACCGCCACCTCTGTATAAACTAAGTCGTAGGAAATACCAGCAGTTTGAGTATATTGATTTATACGTTTCTTTGCAGCTTTGTTAAGAACTTTACTATTTGGCTCAAGCCCCAAAATATTTTTATTATCTAAACTTGTTTCACCAACTTTTAAGCATCCCATATGTGCTTCGTCATTAATACGAAATACATATATCAGTTTCAATTTAAATGATGACGTAAATTTCATTTTATATATCCTTTCATTAAATCAATAAATCTTATTTTTTTCCCACTAGTCCAATCTTTAATAAGACAATATATTCCATTGTGTCGAAAAATATCATTCTTCTGACAACCAACACATTTTGTTTTTTTTATTTTTATTTCGCCAAAAAGATTTACTCTTGTTTCTATTTTATAACCACAACTATTCGGAATAACTCCTTTTATTCCATCCATTTGCCAAACATTCCATGATATAATATATGCAATATAATTAATAGATTTTAATACTGGTTTTTTCCCAAATTTATACTGATAATTTTCAATAAAAGTAATAAGCATAGATATTCTTGCAAGCAATAGATTATCACCATGCCATTCAAAAGCATAAATATTTTTATAAGCTATTTGTGCCGCTTTAAGCCATTCACCACTTGTATTTACATTTTCATTGATAATTCTTAACTTTCTATCAAGAAGTCCTATTCTATTTTTTATAGGAATAAATTCACCTGTTGTAGTGTCATAACGACTCGTAATATAAGGAGCTTCCCCACATGTAATCTCAAGTCGAGTATCTTTTATATAATCTTGCCATGTTTTATGTTTAGGAAATGTTATTTTTTCTTGATTTACTTTCCAAGTTGAATTACCATTATTTTCTTTGATTTCAGTATTAAAAATATTTTCTCTTCCAAACCAAGCATTATCAATTAAATTATTTTGTGCATTACAAACCCAAGAAGGAGTAAATACTTCAGCCATTTTTTTCGAACGATTTTGTTGTAAAATTTTATCTTTTTTCACTCTAGGCATTACAATCTTGCCATTATTACCAGTAATTAACTCTATTAAAATTTGATTATTATATTTGTATCCTTCGCCTAAATGTTCATAGTCATTGGTCGCCCAAAATATATTTTTTTGAGTTGTATGATCACGTAATAATGTTTCTAAAACTCCCGGATATTGTTCTAATATTATATTTTCTATTATTTCCGTATTCACTATCATGCTCCTTTCTTGTAAAAATACATTCATGCATTAGTAGTTATTATAGAAATACAATTTATAGTTATTTAATTTAAAAAATTCTGTTTTTATACTCTTAAAAAATTTTAAATCCACTTACTAATTTCCAAATATTCTTAAATCATTGTTATTCAATATATTGAAAACATCTTTTTATATGCTATCTCAAACATTAATTTTATTCTATTTTATTAAATGGTTATTTCAATTTGATTACCGTCAGGATTACTTACAATATTTTTAAAATATCCATCACCTGTTGTTCTTGGTTCACTATACGCCTTTTCGTAATTCTTCTATTAGTGATATTACTTTTGATTTATTACCTATAGATACTGTAAAATGTGTTAAGGCAATATTTCTACTATTCAAAATTGGCATCTGCATCATTTCTAAACGACATCCTTCAGTAAATGATAGAAAGTATGATTCGAATTTCTTTTTTGAATTGATATATTTTTAATTAAATTTTACATTAAAATATTTTATATAATCTATTTTTATACTCTATAACCATCACATAAAACATTAAAAATAATTAATTAAAAAATAAATACTGATTATATTAAATATCATTCTATTTTTAAATTTTTTAATATTTTCTAAAAAAATATTTTTTGAACTTAATTAAACTTAATATATTATTTATATTTTAGCAATAATTTCTACAAATATCCAGATGAAATTTTAACTTTTTTTGAAATTTATAAAAATTTAAAAATTATTATTTTTATGATATAATAGAAAATATAGTTTTATTATAAATATTTTAACTTTAAAAATTTCACATTATAATAATAACTTTTCTAAATTAAATTTATATTTTATACATAAACTATATAAAATTAAAAATAAGGAGAAATAAATTATGAAATGGAAAAAATATTTAACAATATCTATAATTTGCATGTCAATTATTGCCATTACTATTAAAATTTATACACATTATTATTTTTTTAATTTAAAAGACAATATCACCTTTGACAATGTAGCTAAAATAGATACTAACATGTCAAATTTCACTTTTGATATTCTTGGAGATAATAAAAATTCTATTACTACATTTAATAAAATTATAAAATTAATAAATAACGATAATTCTAAATTTGTAATAAATGGTGGTGATATTGTCTTTGATGGTAGTGAAGCAAAATATACTTTTTTTCTAAAACAAATTTCAAAATTAAAAAAACCTATGCTTTATAGCATTGGAAATCACGAAATTGCAGATAATGGAAGAGGTCGATACTATAAAATTTTTGATAAATTTTATTATTCTTTTCATACTAAAAATTCATACTTCATCTTTTTAGATGATGCAAATGAAAATTATATAGATAAATGGCAAATGAAATGGCTACATAAAGAACTTGAAAAATCTAAAAATTATAAATATAAATTTATTGTTATGCATGTCCCATTATTTGATCCAAGAAGCAAAATCCAACCAGGTCATTCACTAAAAAATGTTACTCAAGCTAAATATTTAAATAAATTATTTGACAACTATAATATTACTATGATTTTTGCATCACATATTCATGCTTATTATGAAGGTAAATGGGGAAACACTCCATATATTATTACTGGTGGAGCAGGCGCAGAACTTGCAGGAACTGATAAAGCTCATTATTTTTATCATTATTTAAAAGTTCATGTAAGTGAAAAAGGTATTAATTATGAATTAGTTAAATTACACTCTCCAGATTATAATATTTTTGATAGAGTTTTTTGGTCGTTATGGATATATCTATACGCATTTATATCTATCAATGCTTGGAGCATTATTGTAGTCCTTGGATTAATTTATATTTTAATTATATTTATTTTCTCTAAAAAATTTAAAACTTTTAAAGAGTTTACTTCTTTATTTCATTGGAAAAAGAAATAAAGATAGGAGAATAAAATATTCTCCTATCTTTTTAATTCTTTTAATTTTTCTAATACTGTTTCTGCATGCCCTTTTGTTTTAACTTTTTCCCATTTAAAAACTATTTCAAATTCTGGATTAATTAAAAATGTAGAACGCACTATTCCATAACTTTCTTTTCCATATATTTTTTTCAATTGCCATACCCCATAGTCTTTTAATACTTTAAGATCTTCATCACTTAACAATTCAATTTTCAAATCATGTTTTTCTACAAAATTTTTATGTTTTTTTACAGAATCTTTACTTATTCCTATTATTATAGCTTCTTCTTTTTCAAATTCACTTTTTAATGAAGTGAAATCTTTTGCCTCAAGAGTACACCCTGGAGTGTTATCTCTAGGATAAAAATAAAGTACTATCCATTTCCCTTTATAATCTGATAATTTTCTAGTTTCACCATTTTGATTTAAAAGTTTAAAATCTTTTGCTTTTTCCATATTCTCCCCTTTTTTCAATATTTTAATATTTTTTACACTAAATTTATATATGGTTTATTATTCTTCTACTTTTGATATTATTTTATCTATCATTTTTTTCATTATCTCTACAGTAGGCCCTTGCTGATTGAAAATATAAGGTTTCCCATCATCACCAGCATGTACAACTTCTGGTGTCATTGGTATTTTTGCCAATATTTCTACTCCTAGTTCTTTAGCTGCTTTTTCTCCTCCACCCTGTTTAAATATATCTATTCTTTCATTACAATGAGGACAAATAAATCCACTCATATTTTCTACTATTCCTAATATTGGCATATTTACTAATGTAGAAAATTTTACTGATTTTCTCGAATCAAGTATTGCTACATCTTGAGGTGTTGTTACTATTACACTTCCATCTACTTTTCCAAGTTCTTGAGCAATAGTAAGCGGTTCATCTCCTGTACCAGGTGGAAGATCAACAACTAAATAATCCAATTCTCCCCATATTACTTCACCTAACATTTGTTTAATAGCTCCTATTTTAGCTGGCCCTCTCCAAATAATAGGATCATCAGAAGTTCTCATAAAAAAGCTAAGAGACGTAATAAATAAGTTTTCTGTTACTTGATAAGGTTTACTTATATCAGGTAATTTTTTCCCTTCTAATCCAAACATAAGAGGAATATTAGGTCCATGTAAATCTGCATCTAATATTCCTACTTTTTTCCCAAGCATAGATAAACCTACAGCTATATTTGTAGTAATTGTTGATTTTCCTACTCCACCTTTACCACTCATTACTATTATTTTATGCTTAATTTTTTTCATATTTTCTTCTAATTGTTTTTGTAATTCATCAGTAATTCCATGCATTATTTTTTTCCCTCCTCAGTATTTTTTATAATTATTATTTTATCATTTAAAAAAGCATCAACTATTTTATATCTAGCTGATTTCATTATTCTTTGAATAGTTCCTCTTGAGATTTGCATAATCTCAGCTGCTTCTATTTGATTTTTACCTTCATAATCACAAAGTCTAATTACCTCAAATTCATCTGGAGACAACTCTACTTTTTCCAGACCCTGACCTTTTACTCCCATTAATTTAAAACCCTTTTCATTAGGAAGTAGCCTACAACATCTTTTTTTCTTTAATCTTGGCATTTTATCTCCTTTCTAAATAATATATACAGATTATATAATAATTTACTATTTTAATCAACTTTTTCATAAATATTTTTATTATTTTATAATTATATCATTAATAAAAATATCTACAAAATTTTTATTAAAAATTTTAAAATGGAGATTATTTAGATATAATCTCCATTTTAATTAATTACAATTGTCTATTAAAAGCTCTTAAATGTTGTTCGCTTCCTTTTTTTAGATTTTCAAATACTAATTTCATATCCAAAGTTGCATCTTGTAATCTTTTATCTAAATCTTTAATATCTAATATTTCTATATCCCTACCAACTTTATATGCTTCCGTTATATTTTTCATTCCTTTTTTTATTAACTCATCGTATAAATCTTGAAATTCTTTATCTTGAAATACTCCTTGTTCATTTACCTCTACTTTTATATCATATTTATCTAATAAACTTTTTACTGCATCCATATGTTGTTGTTCTGCTTTAGATATATTTTGAAAAACTCTAGCATTCCAATATTCTCCAAGTTTTATATATACATCTCTTGCTAATTGTTCTTCTTGATACATATAAATTAAAGCTTCTTTTTGTTTATTAGTTAAATTATATTTTGAGTATCTGTAACAATATTTGTATTCCCTTTAGCCATTATTACTGACCCTAAAAAAATCATTAATCCCAACACCATAGTAATTATTTTTTTCATTTTACTCATCTCCTAATTTTTAATATTTTTTTCAAATATAATTTTATTATTTTGTATTAAATTTTGTCTGTTTCTTTTAAAATTTTTTTTATAAAACTTTGTATTATTATTTTTATAATATACTATATTATTTTTTGTATAACTATTATTTTCTTTTTCTATCAATGTATTAGCTCCTACAACAGCTAAAAATAATATTATACCTATTACAATATATTTAGGAATTATTATTAAATTTTTTATTTTTTTAGGTTGTGCTGATAATTCTGTCATATATCCAAAAGGACATATTTGACACCAAGTTCTTGGTTTAAAAAATATTCCTAATATACTTCCTATTATTGTACTTGTTAATATAAATCTAAAAAATACAAATCCGATTTTAAATAAATCACCTTCCGTTTTATTTAATGAATATATAAAGAAAGCAAACATTAATGCAAAAAATAAAGATTTAAATTTACTGCTTTGAAAAAATTTTGGTGCTTTTTTATTCAATGAAATTTTTTGTAATAATTTTGTTAAAAAATTTCCTCTTGGGCAATAAAAACCACAAAATGTCTTTTTTTTCTCTTTAATACTTACATATATTGCAGGTACCATACAAAATAATGCTGCTAATCCAAATAAAGGATTAATTATTGCTAATAATAAAAACAATATCATTAACAACCAATTCCATTTTAAATATAATTCTTTTATTTTCTTCATTTTTTTCACTCCTTTTATATCGTTATATAATAATATTATAATATAGTTATGAAAAAAATGTGAAGAAATAAAAATATATCTTCTTTTATTTTAATTTATGAAATAATTTTACTTCCAGTATAAGCATATATAACTTTAATATTTGAATTTTTATTTTTTAATTCACTAAAAAATTCTATTCCACTACAATGATTTATATAAATTTCTTGAATTTCTAATTTTATAAGTTCATTTATAGTTTTATCTATTCTTTCTTTGGATTTTCCTTTTAAATGAAATCCTCCTATTACTTGTTTAATTTTGTTATTTAGAAAATACTCTTTTGTTGTTTTTAAAATATTTATTATTCCATTATGTGCACATCCTGTTATTATTGTTAAAGTATCATCATTATTTTTTAATACTAAAAAAACTTCATCTATAAACTTATCCACTACATATTTATTATTTTCTTTAACAAATAATTTTTTTTCATCATTTTCAAAATCATTATAGTTATTAATTTTTGTAATAATAAAAATATTTTCTGTTAAACTAACTATATTTTTATCTAAATACTTAATATTATTATATTTAGAAATTTTATTATCTAATCCAATTTCTCTTATATTTCCTGTAGAATTCGAATATTTTTTTTGAAAAATATCTTTTTTAACCATCAATTCAATTTTATTATTTTTTTCTAATAATGATTTTAATCCCCCAGTATGATCATAATGTCCATGACTTAAAATAGTATATTTAACCTTATTAATATCTATTCCTAATGTTTTAGCATTTAATAAAAAATTTTCTGTTTGTCCTGTATCAAATAATATGCTCGTTTCTTTATCTAATATATGAAGTGATAATCCATGTTCTCCAAAAAGACCTTGATTATATACTAAATTTTCTATTAAAACTGTTATTTCCATTTTTAATCCCCCAAAAAATGTTTGAAATGTTTTTTTATTTTATCTTAATTATATTTATATTAGACTCTTATTTTATCTATAAATCTATCAAATCTTATTTGTTCAAAAAATTCTTTTTCTTCTAATGAAGGTATTTTTTTATTAACTATTGCTTTTACCATATTTTTATTAAAAGGTATTTTTAATCCTACTTCAATTTTATTTTCCTTACAATATTTTTCAATTTCTTGTGTTAATTCTTCTGATAAATCATATTTATTAATAACTACAATTATAGACAATCTAAATTTTTGTGTTAATTCATATACTCTTTTTAAATCATGTAATCCAGAAAAAGTTGATTCTACTACAATTATAACTTTTTTAGCTCCTGTAATAGAAGAAATAACATTACATGCAACTCCAGGAGACCCATCTACTATCATATTTTTTATATTATTTTCTTCTCCTATTTTTTTTGCTCTTTTTCTAACTTCTGCAACTAATCTCCCTGATGTTTCCTCACCTGGTTTTAATCTTGCATGAACTATTTGTCCATAATTACTATTTGATACAAATAATTTCCCAACAACTGCATCTTTCATTTCTATTGCATTTACAGGACAAACAAATTCACATACTCCACATCCTTCACATTTCGGAATATTTACCTCTATCTCTTTTGTAATTGCTCCAAAATTACAGCTTCTATAACATTTACCACATTTTATACATTTTTCATAATCAATTACTGCCTTTTGAGTACCAATAAAATCTTCTGATTTTGTTATTTCTAACTCAAATAAAATATTAAGATCCGGTGCATCAACATCACAATCTGCTATTATAACATCATCTAAATATGGAATAATTGATGCTGTTAATGTTGTTTTCCCTGTTCCACCTTTTCCCGATATAACAACTATTTCATTTATCTCATTCATGATTATCAACCTTTCTTTTATAATTTTGATAAAATTTGACTATATATATTTTCAAAAATTTCTTTATATTCTTTTAAATGAATACTAAATAATTCTCCATTTGCATATAATTTTGCTATTTCTTTATTAAATGGAATTTCTGCTAATATTTCAATATTTTCATTATTAGCATATTCATATATCTCATCATCACCTAATTTTGCTTTATTTATAACTAATCCAAAAGGTATATTCATTTCTCTTAGCATTTCAACCACCATTTTCATATCACTAACTCCAAAAGGCGTAGGTTCAGATACTAAAATAGCATAATCTACTCCTTCAACAGCAGCTACTGTAGAACAAGCTGTTCCTGGCGGTGAATCTATTATTACTATTTCTTCATTTTTTATTTTTTCTTTTACTTCTTCAATAATTCTTACACCAGACATTTCTCCAATATTTATCTCACCGTATTTCATATCTATATCATATTTTGTCTTTCCGCTATATATTTTCCCAATTTCTCTTTGTTTATAAGTAATTGCATTAGTTGGGCATACCATTGCACATCCACCACAATCATGACAACTTTCATTAAATACAACAACACTATTTTTAGCTGGAATAATTGCATTAAATCTACAAAATTCTCCACATTTACCGCATAAATTACATTTATTCATATCTACTTCTGGATACCCTATAAATACAGAATCTATTTTTTCAATATCAGGTTTTAAAAATATATGTGAATTTGGTTCCTCGACATCAGTATCTATAAGTATTGTATTTTTTATATTTATTGCTAAATTATTAGACACTGTCGTTTTTCCTGTTCCACCTTTCCCACTTAAAACAGCTATTTTCATATTTTTCCCTCGCTTCTCTTATTTATTTTTAATTTTTTATTATTTTTAATTCTTGTGAATTTCAAAACTTTTAACTATAAAAAAAACTTTTAATTTTTATAATTTTTAATTAATAATGAAGAGTGGAAAAAATCCACTCTTTTATTAAAATATTTTAAGCTTTTCTTAATCCACTATGCTCTTCAACAGTTGCGTTATTTGCTTTTATTAATTTCCCTTCATTAAAAGCATTAATAGCGTCTTCTACTGTATTTAATCCCATTCCAGCATAAAGATAAGCTTCTATTTCAAAAGCTTTTAATGCTGTTATTGCTTTAGGTCCTACTTCTGGTGCTAATATTATATTTACATTTTCATCGCCTAATACTTTTACAGCTTTCCCACCAGCTCCAGCACTTTCATTTTTTGCACTATTCTCTACAGTTTTAACTTCTTTTGTTTCTGTGTCAAATATTACATAATATTCTGCTCTTCCAAATCTATCGTCTATTTTCCCATTTAATCCAACTTCTTTTGCTGATACTGCTATTTTCATATTTATTCCTCCTATTTATTTTATTTTTTTATATATAGTTATATTTCTCATATTTTAAATAAAAAACAATTATGCTCTTTTTAAAGTTTTTTCTTCACTAAAAATAATATTAACGACTTTTATATACCATACTGCTGATTTTACTTGTACAACATATGACAATGCTATTATTAAAGCTATTTCTGAACCATTTTTACCAAATACTGACATTGCTATTGCTAATGCTATTGATAAATTTCTCATAACTGTTCCATATATTAATGCTATTGCATTATCTCTATCTAAAAACATTTTTCCAATAAAAGTGCTTATAGTATAATTTATAACATATAAAATGAATATTGGGATTAATCCTTTTATTAAAATTGATGGATTACTTATTATTGTTTTTGATTTCAATGCCATTGCTACAAAAACTATTCCCAAAACTCCAATTGTTGATAAAACAGGAAATTTTTGTTTTATATCTTTATTAAATTTTTTTTCACCAAATTTTTTTATTAATAATTTTTGAGTAATATAACCAAAAAGCATAGGCAAAAATACTATTAAAATTATTTGTTTAGTAACACTGATCAAAGGAATGTTCATAGTTTGCCCTACTAATAATTTTATATAAATAGGTGTCGCTATCGAACCTACAATAAGCCCAATTACTGTCATTTTTATAGCTGTGTGCATATTTCCATTTGCAAATCCTGTCCATGATATTGTCATCCCACTAGTAGGAAGTAATGCTGCTAATAATAAACCAACAATTAATAATGGTGAATCTCTAAAAAATATTTTCCCAATTCCTAAAGCTATAAATGGTATTATTAAAAAATTAATTATTAATGCTAATACATTAGCCTTTTCTCCACCTTTTTCAAATAATTCATTTATTTTTAATGTAACCATCATTGGATAAACCATTAAAAATGTAAGTGGCATTATAAAAACTTTTAATCCTTTAACATTAAAAAGTGCTCCGGCTAAAATTCCCATTATCATAAAGCTTAATATAGACCATGCCAAATTCTTTTTTAAAAATTCAATAGTTCCCCACATCTTCTTCATTTTTTACCTCCTGATTTTTTCTTCGTTTTGTGTATATGCACATTATAATGTTTTTTAGAATTTTGTCAAATAAAACATTAGAAATTTCTAATGTTTTATTAAAAATATTATTTTTAACAATATATCTATATATAAATAGTTTGATTCTCTTAATACATCTGTGAAAAATAAAGCGGAATTTATTCCGCTTTATTATAATTATTAATGGTTACAACTATGATCTTCATCATGTTCATGATTACACGCTGATGCAGTTGAATATAACTCACCTTCAAGATATGTTTTTAAATTTTCTTCTATACTTCCTCTAGCTCCTAATATTACATCAATATTTTGAGATTTAAAAATATCTATTGCTTTTTGACCCATTCCACCAGTGATTATAACGTTTGCACCTTGTTCTCCTAAAAATCTAGGAATTACACCTGGTTCATGTGGAGGTGGTGTCACAAAACTTTTATTTATTATTTTTGCATCTTCTATTTCAAATATTACAAACTCTTTACAATGTCCAAAATGTTCTTCCACATTTGTTTTATCGTTAGTTGGAAAGGCAACTTTCAATATATTTCCCATTTTTTTATCACTCTCTTTCTCTTTATTTTCTATTTCTTTATTAATTTCTACTTTATTTATAAGTTTATTTACTAATTCTTTCATAATTTCTACTTCTGGACCTTTATTATTAAATATAAATGGCTTACCATCATCTCCAGCATGTACTATTCCAGGAGTCATTGGTATTTTTGTTAATAATTCCACTCCTAGTTCTTTAGCTGCTTTTTCTCCTCCACCCTGTTTAAATATATCTATTCTTTTATTACAATGAGGACAAACAAATCCACTCATATTTTCTACTATTCCTAATATTGGCATATTTACTAATGTAGAAAATTTTACTGATTTTCTCGAATCAAGTATTGCTACATCTTGAGGTGTTGTTACTATTACACTTCCATCTATTTTACCTAATTCTTGAGCAATAGTAAGCGGTTCATCTCCTGTACCAGGTGGAAGATCAACAACTAAATAATCCAATTCTCCCCATATTACTTCACCTAACATTTGTTTAATAGCTCCTATTTTAGCTGGTCCTCTCCAAATAATCGGATCGTCAGAAGTTCTCATATAGAAACTCAAAGAAACAACAAAAAGATTCTTGTTTACTTGAAATGGTTTTGACAAATCTCCTAATTTAGTTCCTTCTATTCCTAGCATTAAAGGAATATTTGGTCCATGTAAATCAGCATCTAATAATCCTACTTTTTTACCTGCCATAGCAAGTCCAAAAGCTATATTAGTAGAAACTGTAGACTTTCCTACTCCCCCTTTTCCACTCATTACTACTATTTTATGCTTTATTTTGCTCATATTTTCTTCTAATTGCTTTTGCATTTCATCTGATATTCCGTGCATTTTCTCCTCCTTAAAATTTCTAAATTTTCAACTCTTTTAACCATCTATTATTAATTTTATTACTTTAAATTTATATATTTATTTAAACATTATCTAATTTTTAAATATTTTTTAATTAAAAGATACAATTAAACTTATTTAATTAATATAAAATTCCATTCTTTATAATAATTAAAATTTTTTAATAATCTTTCTTGCAACTACCCATTTTAAAGTTTATTTAAAAGTTATTATATCTCACTAAAATAAAATGTGCATATGCACTTTAAATTATATTCTATAACTTTATATTTGTCAATAAATATTTAAATATTTAAGATAAAAAATAGGATTTCAAAATGAAATCCTATTTTTTATTTTTTATTATCTTCTACATAAGTTTTAATATCTTCCATTTCTATACTATATTTATCAATAATATCTTTTAACGTTGTATTTAATGGTTCATCTTTATTTATATTAAATGTGTTTAGAAAATCATTATAATCTTTTATTATATTTTTTATTTCTACTAACATTGTTTTTCTTTTTATTTCAACTGTAGTGTCTTCTTCAGATGAATTAAATAATTTTGCAATAACACCTGCTTCATTTTCTTTTGCTAATTCTCTTAATGTTTTATTGGCCTCATATTTTTCAGGATAATCTTCTAATACATCTTTTAATGGTTTATCAATATTCTCCATATAAACCCTTAATGTTTCTATAGAAAATCCACTTTTTTCTAATAAATCATTTAATTTTTGATCTCTATTATCTTCAATATTAAATGTATGAATAAGTCCCTCTGCTGTGATATTATAATGTTCAGAGATCTCATTAATTGTATAAGAACCTTTTATATCATTTGCAGTTTCATATTTTCTATCACTTGTATCTTCTTTAAATCCGCCTGTTATACTACCTATAAAAATAGGTGTTAAAAATATTATTAATGAAATTAACATTAATTTACTAATATTTAATTTTTTATTTTTTAATAAGCTTATTTTAAAGTTAAGTGTATCTTTTGTTTTATTAACTGGACATATTGCTACACATTCTGCACATCTTATACATCTTGGATCTGAAATCTCTTTAGCTATTGATACATTAATTCCAACAGGACATACTTTATCACAAGCACCACAATTAATACAATTATTATTATCTCTTTTTATCTGAATAATACTTTTAAAATTAAATATTCCATTTATTGCTCCTAATGGACACATATATTTACAATAAGGTCTTTCTACAATTAATGACAATAATAAAGTAATAGTTAATACAATATATCCTGAAATAGCTATTTCATCACTCCAAATATTAAAAAAAGTATAATACGGATCTATATTTTCAAATACAAGTTTAAAATTTCTAGCTGTTTGCACTAATATAAATATTAAAAATAAATATTTAAAATATCTTAATATTGAATCTAACTTTTTAGGTATAATATTATTATATTTTTTCTTAAAGATTTTTTTACCTAATTTTCCTAAAAATTCTTGCACTGTACCAAATGGACATATCCAACCACAAAAAAATGCTCCTGAAATTATTAATGTAAATACTAGCCCTAATAATATAAAATAATTTCCTACTCCTGTATGATGTATAAAATTATTCGTTGTTATCCAAGTATAAAAAGTTTCTATTGCTCCAAATGGGCATATTCCATGTAAATTTTCTCCTATTTTCCAGTTAAATGCATGTCCTAAACTTACAAATAAAATATAAATTAAAAATAATCCCTGTAAAATTTTTCTTGACATAATTCCTAATTGCTTTTTCATAACCTACCTCCTTAATATTTTTACATGAATATAATATACTTTTTTTTATTAAAAATCCTTTAAAATATTTAAAGATAATAATATTATAATATAGTTATGGAAAAAATGTGAAGAAATAAAAAGTCATAAATTTTCTATTTAAAAAAGGACTTTTAATTTAAAGTCCTTTTAACTAATTTTTTCTTGATATTCTTTTAATTTTTTGTTTAATTTAGCAAAATATCTATAATGAATATACGAAAAAGTATTTGCAAATATCATTGCTATAAAACTCATTATTAAAATATAAATTATTCCTCTTACTCCCATTAAATAACTAAAGATTGCTGTTAATAACATCACAACTATACTCTCTATTAAATAAGCGATCCATAATTTTTTTAATATATTTTTTTTAAATAACCAAAAAATAATCATTGCTACATTTCCAATAAATATTCCTATTAAACTACTTAATCCCAGTGATATTAATAAATATTTTAAAACTATATATTTACTTAATAAAACTAAAAGATAAAAACCACCTATACAAATCCCAATAAATGCTGATACTAAATTATTTATTATATAATTTTTTATATTCATTTTAGCCTCCTATATTCCTAAAAATTTTTTAAAATCTTTTAAATAACTACGAGTTACCTCTACAGTTTTGTTTGTTCCTTTAAATTTTATAATTAATTTACTATTAAACCAAGGTACTATCTCTTTTATATTTAAAACATTTACAATATGAGATTTACTAACACGTATAAACATTTTAGAATCTAATGTTTTTTCTAGGTAATAAAGTTTTTCTTTTACTTCATAAAATTTTTTATTATTTTCAACTACACAAAAAATTTTGTTTCTATCAGCAACAAAATATTGTATTTTTTCATATTTAATTAATTCAAAATTTTCTGCATTTTTTACAGTTATAAATTTTTCATTTCTTATTATTTTCTGATTTTGTATTATTTTTATAAGTTCAAATATTTTTTCAAAATTATTTTCATTAAATACAATATATATATCATTTTTTATTTTATTTTCATAACCTTTTTCAACTAATAAAATTTTGCTATTTTCAACTATTTCAAAACCCTTTTCAATAATTTTTTTTATATAATTTTCTTTTTTATTTTCATCACATATTAATTTTATTTTCATATTCCCCCTCTTTTCTTTAAATTTCCATATATATTCTTTTCTAATATAATAATACTATATTTTTAAAATTTTTACTTTTTCTAAATGATAAAATACAATTATTTGTTGCAAAATACAATTACGAGATATTAATTTACATTATATAAATTTATTTAATATTAAAATCATCAAAAAAAATATAAAGGAGTAAAACCTCCTTTATATTTTTATATCTACACATAATATATTATTTATAATTTTTTTAGATATTGTTATACATCTATTTCCAGTAGCTTTTGAGATATATACATCAGATACATACATTTCTTTATATTTCAAATTATAATAATACTCTTTTAAGTTATGATTATCTCCTATTCTAGCTGGATGAAATATTTTATTTTTCTTTATCTTTATCTCTTTATTCAAAAATGTATCACTTATTTGTATCCCTTTTTCATTTAATAAATATACAGCTTCTATTTTAGAAAATTTTCTAAATAAATTATAGGAAAATGCAGCAAATTCATTACCAAACAAAACAAAAGTTCTTTCTGCTTGTAGTATAATATCATTACATATTATTTCATTATCTATTATTTGTTTCATTCTCATATCAATATATTGAATAACTTTATTTTTCCCCCACTCTATCTTATTAATGATGTTATAGATATCTATTTTTTTTATTTCCATTGCTTTACTATAAAAATATCCTTGTACAAGATCACAACCAAGCCAAGTAATTTTTTCAAGCTCTTCTATTTTTTCTACTCCTTCTGTTATTACAATACTTCCTGTTTCTTCTGCTATTGATATTATATTTTTTACTATAGAACTTTTATATCCACTTTTTTCTATATCTTTTATTAGACTTTTATCTATTTTTAAAATATCTGGTTTTAAATCTACCAATTTAGAAAAATTACTATTATTTTTACCAACATCATCAAGTGCTACTAAAAACCCTTTTTCTTTTAATTGATTTACAAATGCTATTTGTACTCCTGTAGAAACTACCTCATTTTCACTTATCTCTATAATAATATTTTTAGTGTCCATTCTGTATTTTTTTATTTTTTCTACTATTTCATTTATATTTATTTTTAACATAGTTTCATCTATAGTAGATAATTTTTTATTTGGAAAACTAATATTAACTGAATATAAATAATTTTCATTATAAATTTTTGATATCTCCTTTATATGATGTTTTACTACTTTAAAATCAAAGTCAATAAGTTCATTATTTGATTCAAAAACATTATATATATTTTCTGGTGATATTACTTCTTTATTAATAATTCCACGAAGTAATAATTCATATCCAATAATTTTATTTTCTTTTAATGAAATTATCGGTTGAAAATAACTTGATAATTCTATTTTTTCTTCAATATTAAGTAATGTTTCTTTTTCAGCTAATCCTAACATTATAACCCCCTCCTTTTTTTACATACAATTAATTTACTTTTAATTATATATGATATCTTAACACAATTATACGAATTAATTAAATATATAAAAATAAATTTTTATATATATTTAGTATATTTATTTAATTTTAATAGATAAATAAATTTAATTATCTTATGTTTCAAATAAAAAAAAGAGCATTCGCTCCTTTTATTTAAAAAATATATTATTTAGGTATAATTCTCAATATTTTCACTTTACCATTTATATTAATTTCTAAATTTGCAGGTATTAGATAACTTTTACCTTTTTTTATATTATATTTATTATTATCATACTCTATTTCCCCTTCACCTTCTAATATCATATACACTTTAAATAAATCTTCTGCTTTTTCATTGTATTCTTTTTTTATCTCTAATATTTCAAGATCATAGTATTTATCCTTTGTTAACTCTTTCTTTATGAAATTCTCTTTTTTTATACTTTCCACACTATTTTCATTAATTATTTTTGCTTTTTCATCAAATTTTATTACATCAAGTGCTTTATCTATATGAAGCTCTCTTTTTTTACCATCTACTATTCTATCAAAGTCATATATTCTATATGTTGAATCAGAATTTTGTTGTGGTTCACAAATAAGTATAGAACCTTCTAATGATGCATGAACTGTTCCTGGATTTATATTTATTAAATCGCCTTCCTTTACTCTTACTATATTAAATAAATCATTAAAATCATTTTTTTCTACTTTCTTTTTAAATATATCTTTTGTTATCCCTTCTTTTATTCCAAGTATTAATTTAGCGTCACTACTCGCTTTTAATACATACCAACTTTCACTTTTCCCATATTCATTCTCATTTTTTAATGCATACTCATCATCTGGATGAACTTGTACAGAAAGTCTATCATTAATATCAAGATATTTTATCAATAAAGGAAATTTATCTCCATATTTTTTATAAATTCTCTCTCCAACTAATTTTCCTTTATATTCACTTAATAATTCTTGTAAAGTTTTCCCTTTGAACTCCCCATTCTCTACCACTGACATTCCATTAGGATGGCTACTTACTTCCCAACTTTCTCCATATTTATCATTATCTTCTAACCTAAAGTTCAATTCTTTTTCAAAGGCCCTTCCACCCCAAATTTTTTTAATAAGTACTTTTTTAAAAACTAAAGGATACATCTTTTACCTCCTACTTTTTATTCATTTTTATTTTTTATTATAAACAATACATTATTTTATTATAGATATATTAATAGTTCTTATCTTTTTTCTTCATCACTCAATTTTTCAGAAAGATAAAATAATGTAAATATAATCAATAAAACTATACTACTTAATGCCATACTTTCAAATATTTTTTTATCACTAGCTAAAGAATAGTTCACTACTGATATTACAGGAAAGTAATCACTTATTTGCATAGTATATACAAGTGAAAATTCTCCAAAAATTATAGCAAATATCTGTATAAATACTGATATAAAACTGTTTTTTAATATAGGAAACTCTATTTTAAAAAACAAATCAAAAGTATTAGCTCCATCTATTTTACTTGCTTCTATTATCTCATTCTTTATAGTTTTAATAGGATGATGTAAAAATGAATATGCAAGTGGTACTGTAATATAGAAAAATCCTATTATTAATAATATTATATATGGAATATTATATAAAATATTAAGATAGATAAGAGCTATTGCTATAAATGCATTTGATATACCAAATGTTCCCATAAGTATAAAATTACTATATTTATTTTCATTTTTTATAAATACATAAGTGAAAATTATTACTATAATTGCTGTTATTATCGCTATTAGTGTTGTATTTTTAAAAGCATCAATTATTTTATAATCAATATTAAATTCTTTACTAAAAAGATTTTTTATTCCTCTTAATGTAAATTTATTATCATAAAAATTATATACTGAAAATAAAAAAGAAATTATTAATACAATATATTCTAAAATTATAAATAATATTACTATAATTTTACCTAATATATTTATTTTATATTTTTTTATCTCGCTTTTTTCCAATTCATAATGTGGAATAATATTATTTATTACATTTATAAAAGATAATATTATAAATTGAATGATTCCAAGTAAAAAAGCTTTTGAAAAATCCAAACTAGACATCATTATTGTAGCTATTTCTACCTCTAAAATACTGTATTTTATTCCACCAAGTCCTAAAACTATTCCAAGTGAAGTAAAACAATAAGTAAAAACTAAAAAGAAAGCTCTAAAAACAGAGGGCAAAATTAATGGTAAATCAATATATAAAAATTTTTTTATACCTTTTATTCCCTCTATTTCCAATGTTTCTTCTAAATTCTTCGGTATTCTTTGAATTGCTATTGAGATATATTTTATAAATATTGGTGTATTATAAAATACATTTGCGACAATTATAGCTTTTAAACTATATAAAAATCCTATTTTTTTTAAAATCATAAAATTTCCAATAATAGAGAATGCTGTAATTGCTGATACTACTGGAAATAAAAAAGGTATAAAAAGGGTTGTTTTTATTAATTTTGATATATTATTATTATGTGATGCTACATAATAAGATGGAAATATTGCTATTAAAAATGCAAATCCTGATGAAATAAATGCTTGATATACTGTAAATAATATCACATTAACTGTACTATTATCTATTCTTTTAAATTTAAAAAAATCTCTACCAAATATATAAAAAGGTATAATCCATAGTAAGAGGTATATTAGATTCAATTTATTAAACCTTTTTTTCATTAATTCACATCCAATTCTTTTTTTATTTTACAAATAATTTTTTTATATTATATCACAAATTTTATTATTTTAATTTTATTATTTTTACTTTGTTTTTAAATATATACTATAATTTTATAAATAAAAAACCTCTTGTAATACAAGAGGTTAAATATCCTATTTTTTCATTAATTCTTCCCATTCTTTTAACCATTTTTCAAGATTATTAGAAATATCTTCTCCAGATACAGTTACAGGATTTTTTATCTCTTCAGCATAATCAAATGCTGCAGGTAATTTTACATTAGTTACAGGAAACATCCATTGATTTAAAGGTATTTTTTCTTGAAATTCATCTGATAATAAAAATTCTATAAATTTATATGCACTGTCTTTTATATCTTTTTTATTTATTATAGCTGCTCCTTCTATCTGTACATATCCACCCTCATTTGGTATAAGTGCTTTATAAGATGTCCCACCATAATAATATGTTGAATAAGCTCCATCAGTAGCATAACTTACCATCATAGGCGCTTCTTTAGCCTCAAATTTATTAAACGCTTCACTCCATCCTGGTGTTATCGTAAGAATAGCTGGTTTTAATTTTTCCCAAAACTCTTTCCAATTATCTTTATATATTGCTATTGTCCATAATAAAAAATCTTGTCCTGTTGTAGATGTTCTTGGGTCTTCTACAATCAAAGATTTATCTAATTTTATTATATCATTAAAACTAGTAGGTACTTGTTTTAATCTATCTGGTGCATATATTATCGCAAGTCCTCCATAATCAAATGTAGTTGCAAAATAATCTTTGTCTATTACAAGTCCTATATCTTTTATTTTATTACTATTTACTGGCTTGTATTGCTTTAATATTTCCTCTTTTTTAGCTAGTGCTAATGTAGAACTACTAAGTCCTACTACTATATCCGCTTTTGGATTTATTTTTTCTAGTTTTAACCTTGATACTATTTTAGCTGCACCTTCAAATTTTACAAACTTTAATTCTACTCCATATTGTGATTCAAAACTATCTTTTATCTCTTTTTCCATCCATTTCATTGCATCTGGTATATATACAGTTAACGTTTCTCCAAATATAAAATTAGATAACAATAAAAATATTAATAATATTTTCTTCATTTAATCTCCTCCTTAGTCTTATATATTTTATATAAAATCATTAATTATACATATCATTTTACCTTTTTCAAATTTTATTTCTAATTCGTTTAAAATTCCTATATTACTCACTAAAAGAGAGCTCCCTCTTTCAACATCTTTATTATTTAAATTATATTTAAACCCTTTAAGAGTAAGTTTTATCATCTTATCAATTGGTATAAAAGATATCTCTTTATTTTGATAATTTTTTAAAATACAGTTTTTCTCTATAATAAAAACTTCTTCGTTATTATTAAAATATTTTATTTTAGGATATTTTTCTAACAAATAAAGATTTGTTAGAAAATGTGAATTTTTCCCACCAATAGCACCTAAAACTATTATTTCTTCATATTTATTATATATTTTTTTTATTATTAATTCTCCATCAGTTATATCTTTATCTTTTGGATATTTTTCTATTTTTACATTTTTTTCTATATAATATTTTAATATTTCTTTTTTTATAGAATCCATATCTCCTACTATTAATTTAGGGATTTTTTTTATTTCATATAAATAATTTGCTCCTCCATCAGCACAATACACATCATAATTATCAAAATTTATATTTATATCAAATTTATTATTTAATACTATAATAGCTTTTTTCATAATAACCTTTCTTTAAAATAATTATATTTCTTTAAACAAAAAACACTTCTTGCTATGAAGAAGTGTTTTTTTACACTCACTCCCTGCGATAGCATTATCTATATCAGGTTTGAGGGTATATTCTCAGCCTTTTACAGCACCCCTGGAGATATATATTAATAATTCATATTACTATATTTAACTTTTTTAGTCAAGAATTATTTAGTTGATTTTTTTCTTAAATCTTATTAAAGTCACTCTAAACTTGTCTTTAAAAAATAAAAACAATTAAAATTAACAATAAAAATTTTACTTATCCATTATTTTTTATCTTTTTTGCTTTTAAGCGAATGTATTAAATCATATAAAATATATTTAGTCAAGAAAATTCTAATTTGATATATTAATATCTAGTTTTTTTAATCAATAAATAATGATAAATCATCTGCATAAAATGATATTTCTCTTCTTGTTACCTTTCTATCAACTTTTTTCTCACTATTTTTATATTTATAATAATATACTTCATCACTAAATTTATCTTTTATTTTTTCAGTATTTATAATTAATGAATAAATTTTTATATCTCTTTTTTGTTTTGTTTCATTTATTTTTTTTATAAAATCATTAGGAATTTTTACAAGTCCATCACTTATCATAAGTATATCTGCATTTTCTATTTTTTTATTATCAATTAATTCAAATGATTTTTTTATTGGTGTTACAAAATCTGTTCCACCATAATATTTTTTTTGTAGAAATTTTAATAATCTGATACTATTTTCTTTTGTGTAATCTATTTTTAATTCTATTACTTCATCAATACTTCCAAACATTATTAAATAAATATCTCTTTTTTGTTTTTTAGCTTGTTTTATAATATCTATTGTTATTGATTTTGATAAAATTTCTGGCAATCCTTCCATACTACTAGATGTATCTAAGCAAATAATAAAAGGCCCTTCATTTCTTTTATTATTCTTATTATCTTCATTTTTATTATCAGCTAATCGATATGATAATAATTCACTTTCTATATATTTTTGATAAAAATAATATTTTAATAATTTATTATTTAATAATGTATATTCCGAAGAAAGAACTCTTGTTATATCGCTACTTCTAGTTATTCCTAATATTTCATTATTACTTCTAAAATTAATCCTTTTTCTTATTCTATTAGATTTAATTTTATTTGTATCTACTTTACTTTTTCCTAATTTTTTTAATAATTTATTTATTTCTTTATTATCTTCTATTCTTATAAATTTTTCTATTTTAATTAAGTTATTTATATTTTCCATAGAAAAATCTGAGTTACTTAAATCCCATCCTAATGAAGCTGTTATACTATTATTTCCCCATACTTCTTTTAATTTTTCTATTTTTTTATAATAATCTTCATAAAACTCTTCATATTTTTTTAATATTTCACTCCATTTATTTTTACTATCTTTTATTTTTTCATACAAATTCTTTATTTTGCTACTATCTTTTATATTTTTTATATCTTTTAGAGCTTGTAATTTATATTTTTCTATTTCTTCTATAGTCAATTCATTATTTAAATATAAATTTTTCATTTTATCAAATTGTTTTTTCTTATAATTATATCTTGTTTTGTCAATTTTATTAATAAATTCTTCTATATTAAAATTTATATTATTTTTTATTATATCTTCTTTTATTTTAAAAAAAAAATCTTTTATGAGTTTTTTTGTAAATTCTAAATTATTTTTTGTATAGTCAAAAAATTTGTCTAATATAATTATACCTCTATTTAATATTGAATCCACTTCTATAAAATCTTTTTTTTCACCTAAGTATAATTTTATAAACTGATTGAGTGCCACTTTCTCTCTGATTTCTCTATCCTCAATATAATTTATCCAGATTACATTATTAAATTCGTTATCATCTGCAATTTCATTATTAAACATCTCTTTTATTTTTTCTATTTTTGTTAAATTCTCTATATTTTTCATTTTTTCACCATATTTATTTTTTCTAATAATTTATTGTATTTTTCTACTATCAATTCTATATTTTTTTTATTATTTTCTATTTTCTTTATAACATAATCTTTATCTTTTTCTACAATAAATAAATTATTATATATGTATTTCTTTATTTCATTATATATTTTACTTATTTCATTATACTTTTCAAAAACTATTTTATACTCTTTTTTTATATTAATAGTTATTGTTTCTAGTTTTTCCTTTTTATCCTCTGATAATTTTAAATTTTTTTTAATGAATTCATTATAGCCACTTAATAACAAAGGTTTTAATTTCCCGATCTCAAATAATTTTTCATAACCTTCAACATTATTTTTATTTGTTTTTATTATTTGAATATTTGAAAATTCATATTTCCATATTTTTCTACCATCTATTGTAATAATCCCAGTATCTTCATAATCATGATCCCATGATGATAACTGCTTTGCTATTTTTATATATTCTCTATGTCCTTTAAAAAATAAAAAATCTCCAAATTCATCTTTTAAATGAATTTTCCCTTTTACTTCTGTAGTTTTTTCTCCATTAATATCTAAATATAATAAGTTTCCATTACTATCTTTTTCTTGAATTTTAAAAATTTCTTCAAAATTTTCTTCCCAAGAATTATATATCATATTTATTTTTTTATCATAATTTTTTCCTGTTAAACAAATATTATTAATAATTATAGTTTTTACTCTATTTATATTTTTAGGATCACTCCAAAATATATTTTTTAAAACAATTAAATCATCTATGGTTATTTCATCTTTATTATTTAAAAAACTAACTAATTTTAAAAGTTTTATTGTTTTTACAAATTTTCTATCTGATATTTTTTCATTTATAACCTCATTACTATTCTCATATTCTTTTTCTATTTCTTGTTTTATTTTAATGATTTTTTCTACTATTTCATCTGATATTTTTTCATTTTTCGATAAATTATTTATCTCTTCTATCTCTTTTAAAGTAAATTTTTTTATGTTTTTCTCATTATAATCATCTTCATCTATAAATACTAGTTCTTTTAAATCATTTACATATTCAACTGTTAATTTTAAAATAAATCTATCATACAAAGCTTGTAATTCTTCTTCATTTAAAGGGATTTCATTTGATGACGCTATTATTGAAATAAGGTTAGATTTTTCTATATTATTTCCATTATGGTATATTTTTTCATTTAATAAAGTAAGTAATGCATTTAATATAGATGAATTAGCTTTAAATATTTCATCTAAAAATGTTATATGCGAATCTGGCATATATCCATTTATTACTCTTTTAAATATATCATTTTCAAGGTTTTTAATTGATATTGGTCCAAATATTTCTTCAGGAGTTGTAAATTTTGTTAATAAATATTCAAAATATTTTTTCTTCTCTATTACAGATGATACTCGCCGTGATATTTCACTTTTAGCAGTTCCTGGTGGTCCTATCAAAAGAATATTTTCTTTTGATAATATAGCAAGTATAGCTAATGATATTATTTCTTCTCTTTCTACTAGCCCTTTATTTAAAATTTCTATATTTTTTTTTACTTTTTCATAAATATATTTTCTTTCCAATTTATCTTCACCTCTAATTTATATATGTAATTATATCATTTTTATAATCATTTTAATAGCTTTTACTTATAAATTATTAATATTATTTTAAATAAATTAAAAAAGAGTAAAGATCTTTCTTTACTCTATCCAAATATATTTTCATCAAATATTTTACTTGCTTTCTCTACAAACTCACTTCTATGCACTTTATTCAATGTAATATGTGCTGTTTCTGGCAATTCTTTTAACCACTCAACTGCTGCATAAAGACCTGATTTATCTGGATCAAGCCTAGAAATTGTTTGTTGTGCTATATCTCCTATAAGAATAAGTTTTGAATTCTCTCCTATTCTAGTAATTATTGATCTCATAGCATGTATATCAAATGATTGTGCTTCATCTATAATAACTATTTTATTTAAAAAACTGCTTCCAAGTACCGATGATATATCCAACACCTCTAATTTATTTTGATTTTTTAATGCATTTAGTATATCAATTCCATTTTTATTTTTTTTATTTCTAGCAGCCTGTATATTTTCAAAAGTAGTTATATAATTTCCAAAATGCGTTAACAATTTTTCTTCAGTATCTCCAGTAGTAAATCCTTGATAACTCCATTTATCAATAGGAGAAGTATTTTTCCCTATTACAATTTTTTCATATTGTCCAGATTCAATTACATGATGCATAGCCGCTGCAACTGCTAAAAATGTCTTTCCACAACCTTGTTTTGATGTAATTGTTATAAAATTGATTTTAGGATTAAGCAATGCTTCAAAAGCAAATTTTTGTCTAATATCTTTTGCACTTATTCCATATGGCGAATAGTTTTCATAATGCAATTTTCTTATTAAATTTTTATTACTATCATAATACCCTATTATTTTATTATAGTCATAATCAGTATATCCGTAAAAAAATTGATTTGGATACATTTCTTTAATTTCAAGCTCATTTAGAGTAATTCCACCATTTTGATAAAATTTTTTTACAATATCTATATCTACTTTTTTTTCTATTACTCCATTATACAAATCATCTAATTTATGTTTATCTGATAAATCTAAGACTTCGCTTTTAATACCTAATGAAGATGCTTTTACTCTCATACTAATATCATTAGTTAATAGTATACAATTTTTATATCTTTCATCAAGCATAATTGCAAGCAATTTGTTATCTACATAATCTTTATCAAAACTAGAAGGTAATTTTGTCATATCTCCTTCGTATAGAATAGTCTGAAGTATAACATTATTTTCTATTTTTATGCCCTCTAAAAGATTTCCTTTTTGTTCTAGAGATTTAAAATATCTAAAAAATTGTCTTGCTCTAAATCCACTATTTCCTTCTCTTGATTTTATTTTATCAAGTTCTTCTAGTACATTTATTGGAAGAATGATTTTACACTCTTTAAAATCACCAGTAAAATATGGATTTTTTATAATCACATTAGTATCTACAATATAAGTTACTGACATTAACCGCCTCCAAATTAATTAAAATTACTTACAAAGTATACCTTATTTTTTAATATAAATAAAGTTTTTTATAAAAAAAAGAGACTTTTACGTCTCTTTTTATGTATTAAATGTCCGTAATAAATCATGTACAAATACAATTAAAAAACTTATAAATATAGAAATTCCTAAAACATCCCAAAACATCAATATACTCGCCTCCTATTTTTATAGAGACTCTTACATTAATATTATATTACCTTAAGAACTCCTAAAACAACCTTTTTTAAAATTCTTTATCAATTTCTAATTTTAATTTTTTTAAGCAACTATTACATATCTTTATTTTTTTAGTCTTTTTTTCTCCTTTATTTTCATTACCTATTTCTAATGTATAAATTTTATGAGTTTTTCCTAAGTTATAACAAAGTGAACAAATATTATATACATCATAGTCTCTTTTAATTTCAATTATTTCTTTCATTTAGAATTTCCCTTTCTGCTTTAACTTTATCAGAAGAATTATATTACTATTTTATTAGTTTGTAAAGCTTTTTTTATTTCTTTATTAATTTCAGCTGATATTTTTTTTATATTATTTTTTATTACACTATCTTTACTGATTACACTTTTTGAAGTTGTATTTATATTTTTTTCTCCGATTATACTACCTATTCTTTTATCATATATTTCAATTGTTACAGTTAGACTATTTTTATAGATTCCATTTGATATTTTTTTGTTATTATAATAAAATGGTTTTGTTTTTTCTGTAATATTATTATCTATATTTATTTTTACTATAATATTTCCTTTTGTTTTATTTGTAGTTATCATTATATTATTATTGTTTGCAAAATATTCCAGTTTTCTATTTAAATCTTTTATTAAATAATCATTATATAAAATATTTTTAAAACTTTTCCTTATATCTATATATAAATATTTTTTTTCATTTAGTTTTTTTTCTATTTCTTCAAGATTATTTTCTATCTTAGTTACAGAAACTATCATTTTTATATTTTTACTATATCCAAGTCCATTTAAGATGTATCTATAATCTTCTATTTTTTCAAGCAAACTAATCACTTCTTTATATTTTTCTTTTTCTTTTAACAAATTTTCTTCTTTAATATTTAATTTATAACTTATTTTTTCATTTAGTTTGTCTATTTCATTAAGATATAAAGGTATATCTTCTTTATCTAATACTGCATATACTTCATATCCTGATTTTAATTTATTTATTATAAATTCTACTCCCAAAAATTCTTTTATTGTGGTTAATTTTATTTTATTTGATTTTTTTTCACTATAATTATTTTTTTCATCTACATTCACTTCTTTATAAAACTCACTATCTACTTTTACTGAAATTTGATTCGCTAAGTTAACAAGAGCTTCTTTTTTAGCTTCTTCTAATGTAATTTTATTTCCATATCCTGTAATATTTGCAAAAATAGTTATATTTATTATGAAAAATAATATTACTTTATTAAAGTCTTTCATTATAATTCTCCTCTATTTATAGCTTTTTCATATTCATTTGTTCTTTTAGTAACTTTTTGTAAATAATTTTTTGTCTCATCATATGGTAATTTTCTAAGTAAAGTATTATACACTTCTTTTGAAGACATTTTATTTATTTTATTTATTGCTTTATTTAAATTTGTAGTGCCTACAAATGCTTTTGCCACATTTCCTGCACCTGTATTATATGACGCTACTGTTAAATAATATCTACTTTCTCTATTTTCTACATTTTTTAAATATCTATAATAAAGAATATTTATATATGCTGTCCCTAGTTCTATATTTTTTCTAGAATTATACAATTCTGACGGTGATAATATTTTTTCGTATCCATATACTTTTTTACTCGCATCTATTCCTGCTCTTCTAGGTACAATTTGCATAAGTCCATAAGCTGGTACATATGATTTCGCCATTGGATTAAAGCTGCTTTCAGTATGAATAATAGCATATACAAGTGCTGGATCTATTCCTTCTCTATTTGAATAACTAAACACATAATTTTTAAATGCTTTTGCTTTTTTTAATAATGCATCACTTGGCATTTTGATATTTAAAGACACTATTTTTTTACCTTTTAATTTTGATTTTTTTTCTTTGATTTTTCCTTTTTCAACATTTTCCTTACTTATATTCACCAATTCTTTTACATCATTTTGTGTATATCTCACTTCTTTGCTCGAATCTTTATTCAAAAAAATATCTGATAACACGGGTATTTTTTCTATATTTGAAATAACATATTTAGAATTTAATTCTTTCATTTTTTTATCAATAGATTGAAATAATTTATCTTTACTATATGCTGTTTCTGTATCTTCTAATATAAAAGAAGCAAATTCTTTAATAAATATTTTTTTTATTTCATCATCTTTAGTTTTTTCATCTACAATAATGTCAACTTCTATTTCATTATTTTCAAAATCTGCACTTTTTCTTATATTATAATCATTTGAATATAATACCCAATTTTTTTTATCACTAATCTTAACATCTTCCCATTTTTTTAAAATATTTTCTTTATATTTTTTTAATTCTTCATCAAAAACTTTTTTATAAGTTTCATACTCTTTTAAAATATCTTCTTTATATTCTTTATATTCTCCAACTTGTGTTTTTTTATATGTATCAAAATTTTCTTCACTATACACATTTGAAGTAGAAAAAAGAACTAATAAAAAAAGATTAAAAAAGTGTCTTTTTTTCATAAAATCTCACACTCCTATTTTTATTTTACTACAAGCCATGCATACATCTCTTTTGTTCTTTTATCTATCCATATTTCTTGTAAAATAGCTTGTACAATATTACCATCTACAGTTTGAATGCTATATATACTAAATTTAGAATTGTTTTTTGTTTCTATTCTCTGTGTTATTGTATTTACTTTCGTACCAATTTGTCTAGCTATTTCATCTATTCCTCTTTCTATAGCTAATTGTCTTTGTCTATATACACCATATGCACTTTCTTTTGCTATTCCTACTCCTGCATAACTATATTTATTCATTCTAGGATTATAAAACCATTCTGGATAAACTTTTTTTATTTTTACTATTTTTTTTTCTTGACCAAAATTATTTATATTACTATTGGTACAACCTATAATAGTTAATACAAATAGTAATAATATAATTATTTTTTTCATGTTTATCAACATCCTCTCATTTACAAAAAAAGGTGACATAAAATTTTATTTAATTTTAGTCACCCCATTGTATTATTTATTGATTATTTACCATTTTTTCAATTTCATAATCTAATTGTTTTTGAGCTTTTTCTGATTTAAATTCTTGCCATAAAGCTCTATCACTATTTCCTATAGGAGTTTCATTTTTAAACGCATTTTTAGCTTCATCTACTAATATTTCATTAGGTAATACTACTTGTACAAATAATTCTTTATCTGGTGATATCCATAATTCTTTTTGTTTTGTTCCTCTAAGAGTTTGACTTGCTACTTGTTTTGATACATTTGTAGCTATTTTTTCTACACCATCTTCACCAGCCAATCCTATAGCATTAGTATAAGATTTAAACATATTATTTACTTTTACTTCTATTTGTCTAGCTAATTCATCTCTTGCTTGCGCTAAAGCTTCTTGTCTTGCAAATGATACGCCTGCTGCTCCTATTTTAGCACTCCCAACTGCTCCTATTCCATCTTCTATTGATGGATCTAATACCCAAGCTGGATAATTAACCATTTCTTCCATACCACTATTGTCTACTTTTTGCATTACATTATTCCCTTTTGTTTGGTTATTGCTACAAGCTGTAAAAACAAGTAAAACAATTGCTGCTAATACCAAATAAATTTTTTTCATATTTAATCGCCTCCATTGGTTATTTTATCAACATTGAAATTATAATGTATTAAAATATAAAAGTCAACTATTCTAAGCTATTACACTAGAATATTATTCTATCATTCTTAAAATTCATTTAAAATTAATTTTTAAGAAATATTTACTCACTAATATTATCTACTCTATTCCTATTAATTTTCCTTTTTATTGTAGTATTTATTCTAAAAAAATTGTATAATATACTATTATAATATATTTATTAATATTTAAGAAAGAGGTTTTAAAATGAATAAAATAAAAATACTTGATGAATCTATTTCAAATATAATAGCTGCTGGTGAAGTAGTCGAAAACCCCGCAAGTATGATAAAAGAACTTATTGAAAATAGCTTGGATGCAAACTCATCTTCAATTAAAATAAATGTTACAAACAAAGGAAGAAATGTAAAAATAATAGATAATGGTAATGGTATGTCAAAAACTGATCTTTTTTTATCTATTGAACGGCATGCTACAAGTAAAATTATTTCAAAAGAAGATATTTATAATTTAAAAAGTTATGGATTTAGAGGTGAGGCACTTGCTTCTATTGCTTCTGTTTCTAAAATGTCTATTGCTTCTAAAAATATTGATAGCATTACTGGACATCAAATATACGTTAATGCTGGTAAAATTATAAAAGATAAAGAAGTTGTAAAAAATCAAGGAACTGAAATAGAAATAAAAGAATTATTTTTTAATACTCCCGCTAGATTAAAATTTTTACGTACAAAAAATACCGAATACAATAAAATTAAACATGTCGTATTAACACAAGCTCTTGCTAATTACAATGTTTCTTTTCAACTTTCTTTGGATAATAAGATCGTTTTAAAAACAAGTGGAAAAGGCTTTGAAAATTGTATTACTGAACTTTTTTCATTTAATATACTTAAAAATTTAAAAAAGTTTAAATATGGTTACTACGGAACTATGGATATTTTGCGTAGTACAAAAGATTATATTTTTACTTATATAAATAAAAGATATGTAAAATCAAAAATTATTGAAACTGCTATAATTGATGCTTATTATACAAAACTTATGAAAGGAAAATATCCTTTTGCTATAATATATTTTGATATTAACCCTAAAGAAATTGACGTAAATGTTCATCCTTCTAAAAAAATAATTAAATTTTCTAATGACAATACTGTTTATAACGATATTAAATCAGAATTAAAGAAAACTTTATGGGAAAATGAAAGCGATTCTATGCCCTCTTTAAATATTGAAAATAATAATATTAAACCTACCAAATATTTTAATAATGAAAAAATTACTACTACTCCTACTCAAATATTTAATAATTTTGAATTAAATAAACAAAATTATCAAGAGATTAAAAAAATTGATTCTATTTATAAAATAAAAGAGGAAAAAAATAGTTTTGTAGAAAATATTAATATACAAAGTAATAATAACTTTCAAAATTTTAATAAAATTTCACAAAAAAAAGTTGTTAATGATAATATTATGGAGTATAAAATAAATAGATTAAAAAATATCAAAATACTTGGACAATTAAATAATATGTATATTTTAGTTGAAAGAAATGAAACTCTAGAAATATATGACCAACATATCGTTCATGAAAGAATTCTCTATGAAGAATTAAAAGAAAAATATTATAATAAAAAAATATCAAAACAAAATCTTCTTACTCCAATCAGTATAGAAGTTAGTGAAATCGAAAAAGAAAAAGTTATACAAAATTTAGATATTTTTAATGATTTTGGATTTGAAATAGAAGATTTTGGTGAAAATGAAATTATTATTAGAACAGTTCCTACATTTAATTTTAGAAAAAGTGTTAAAGAAACTTTTTTTAATATTATAAAGGAGATGATGTCCAAAAAAGAAACAGATATCAGAGAAAATATTATTATATCCATGTCATGTAAAAACGCCATAAAAGCAGGAGAAAAATTAGAAATCGAAGAAATTTCAATACTTCTTAATAAATTATATTTATACGGAAAATTTACTTGCCCGCATGGTAGACCTATTATTTTAAAAATTCCATTTTTGGAATTAGATAAAAAATTTGGTCGAAAATAGTATTGACTTATATCTTCCTAAGATGTTATAATTCGTCTGTTTCTAAAAAATAAAGTAGGTGTTATATAATGATAGAAGTAAATTTGATTTGTGTTGGCAAAATAAAAGAAAAATATATAAATAATGGAATTGATGAATTTACAAAAAGATTAAAACCCTTTTGTAAATTTAAAATTATAGAATTAAAAGAAAGAGGCAATGATAATAATCGAGATGACTCTATAAAAAAAGAATGTGTTGATATACAAAAAATTCTAGAAAAACTAAAAGGTTACACAGTTTTATTAGATGTTTCTGGAGAGCATATTTCATCGGAAAAAATGTCAAAAAAAATTGAAGGACTTACTGTTAATGGAGTAAGTAGAATCAATTTCATCATTGGCGGTTCATATGGTGTTAATGACAGTATTAGGTCTATTTCAAATTATAGACTTAGTTTTTCCAAAATGACATTCCCGCATCAATTAATGCGTTTACTTTTTTTAGAGCAATTATATAGATGGTTTTCTATAACTAATAATATTAAATATCATAAGTGAGGTGTTAAAAATGTATTCTATCGGAGAGAGATTTATTTATGAAATTGATGATGATGATATAGAGTTTGAAGTAATTGGTGATATGATAATGCATGGCAAAGAATATTTAGTTGCACAAAATATATTTGAAGAAAAAAAATATATTTTTTATTATGATGACCTTGAAGAAATCATTGTTTTGATCGATGATGAAGAAGAATCTGATGAACTATTAGAAGAGTGGGAATCTGAATATTATGGTACTGCTGCTGAAATAGAGTTTTGGGATGATGATTACGAATCTTTAGAAGATGAAGATTTAATTGATAATAACGAACTTTATATCGAAGATGATTTTGATGACTATGATGAATTTTATGAAGAGGAATTTTAATAATGAATATAAAATTAAAAATTTCTACATTTGATAGTTTTAACGAAAAAACAGAAAATATTTTCAATGGTACTAAAACTATTAATAATGGTATTATAAAATATACTTATAATGATGAATTTGGTGTAAATAAAATATTTTTAAAAAATGATAGTATAAAAATATTTAGAAAGGGTAAAATAAATAGTAAACTTATTTTAGAGCTTAATAAACATACTCAATTTAGTTATTCGAGCTCATATATAAATAAAATATTTAAAATTTCAACAAAAAAAATTGAAACACTTGAAAAAGATATAAAATTAGTGTATTCTATATATGATGATTCAGAATTAGTAAATAATATTACAATTCACATAAAAGAATTATAAGAGAGCAAATTTAATTTGCTCTCTTAATTTTAGAAAGGAGTTTTATGAAAAGGCAATTACTATTTATTATGCTTTTATTTTCATCAATTTCTTATTCAAAAATAGAAATATCTGGAGTAAATTTTGTTAATACTCCTATTACTCTTATTTCTCAAACAAAAGGAAAATGGTATATTTCCGGAAAACCAACATATTCAAAAGGTAAATTGATTGATAGTGGATATAGTGCTACTTTTATCCCAGATACAATTGGTAATTTTGAGGTAACTTTTGAACATAATAATGGTGAAAAAGAAATAAATTTCTTTGAAATAAAAAGCATTAATCAATTTGACGAAAAACAAATTTATGATATAATAACTGAGAGTTTCAATTCTAAAAATTTAAAATTATTAAAATATGGTATAAATTTACTTGAATTAAATTTTCCTAATTCTAAATATATTAATTTTAGTTACAAAAAAGCTATTGAATTAAGTAAAATTGATAATGATTTTAAAACAGGTTTGAATTATTTAAATAAATTGAATTCTAATTTTATTGGTCTAGAAAATGAATATGTAGATTTGTTAAAAATAAATTATCTATTTTATGATTTTTTTAATAAAACTGAATTAAAAATACAAGTTTTAAAAAAATTAGTGAAATATGATAATCGATATAAAAAAGAACTTTTTATTACATATTTTAATGATGTAAAATACCATAATTTAGGTTTAGAAAATCTTGAAAAATATTTTTTTGAAAATTTTGATATAAATATAGCTAATATTTTAGCCAATTATTATGAAAAAAATAAAAATTATGAAAAAGCTGCTTTTTTTTACTCTAAATTTAATAATTATTTAGCTGCCAAAAATTTGCTTTTAGCTAATAAAGATTATTCAAGTTTATTTAAATTATTATCTGAAGATGAAAAAAACAAATTAAAATTAATTGAAGACGACAAAAAAAATAAAACTAGATATAGCGAGTATTACCAATATGCAAAAGAAAATATTTTAAAAGAACGTTTTGAACTTGCTGAAATATATTTAAAAAGAGTCCTTAGCCAATCAAATGATGACAAGCTTAAAAAACAGGCAGCTATTGATTTAATTTCTATTTATAATTTAAAATATAAATATACTGAAGCACTGAGTACTTATAATAAATATTTAAAAAAATTGATTTCTTTAAAAGATATTGATATTTATTATAATATCGGTCTTATTTATTACAAATTAAATGACAAAGAAAATAGTTTAAAGATTTTTAATGATATAATAAATAAATACCCTAAAACAATCTGGGCTACAAAATCAAATATATATAAAATTAGATTACAAAAAATATAATTATTAATATAGAAGGAGAAAAATATGAGTCAAAATACTGAAAAACACATTGATCAAATTATTAATGATAAAATCGAAAAAATCAATGAATTAAAAAAAATGGGAGTAAATCCATATGGAGAAAAATATAATAAAAAAGATTTGATTGGTGAAATTTTAAAAAATGATGAAAATGAAGAAGTTTTTTATCAAACTGCAGGAAGAATAATGTCTTTTAGAAGAATGGGAAAAAATGTTTTTGCACATATAGAAGATTATACTGGAAAAATACAAATATATATAAGAAAAGATATTGTTGGTGAAGAAAATTATGAGATTATTAAAAAAATGGGTATCGGAGATTTCATAGGTGTTTATGGATTTTTATTTAAAACTAAAACTGGTGAACTAACACTAAAAATTAAAGAATTTAAATTGCTTTCTAAAAACATGAGACCATTACCTGAAAAATTTCATGGTTTAACAGATATTGAAACTAGATACAGACAAAGATATTTAGATCTTATAATGAATAAAGAAGTAAAAGATACTTTTATTAAGAGAACTCAAATTATTAATTCTATTAGAAGTTTGTTAAAATCAAAAGGCTTTTTAGAAGTAGAAACTCCTATGATGCATCCAATTGTTGGTGGAGCTTCAGCTAGACCTTTTATTACTCATCATAATGCTTTGGATATGGAATTATATTTAAGAATCGCTCCAGAATTATATCTAAAAAGATTAATTGTTGGTGGATTTGAAAGAGTTTTTGAATTAAATAGAAACTTTAGAAATGAAGGAATTTCTACTAGACATAATCCTGAATTTACAATGATAGAGTTATATCAAGCATATGCTGATTTTCATGATATGATGGATATAACAGAAGAAATAATCACTACAGTTGCAAAAGAAGTATTAGGAACTACAAATATTAATTATAATAATAAAGATATTATTTTAGAAAATTTTAAAAGAGTTCATATGGTAGATATAATAAAAGAAATAACAGATGTTGATTTTTGGAAAGAGATGACTTTAGAAGAAGCTAAACAACTAGCAAAAGATAATGATGTTGAAATAGCTGATCATATGTATACAGTAGGGCATATTATAAATGAATTTTTTGAACAAAAATGTGAAGAACATATTATACAACCTACATTTATATATGGACATCCTGTAGAAATATCACCTCTTGCAAAAAGAAATGAAAAAGATCCTAGATTTACAGATAGATTTGAATTATTTATTGATGCAAGAGAATATGCTAACGCATTTTCCGAATTAAACGACGCTATTGATCAAAAACAAAGATTTGAAGCACAATTAAAAGAAGCTGAGCTTGGTAATGATGAAGCAAATTCTGAAATTGATTTTGATTTTGTTGAAGCACTAGAATATGGAATGCCGCCTACAGGTGGTTTAGGAATTGGAATAGACAGATTAGTAATGTTACTTACTAATTCTCCTTCAATAAGAGATGTCATATTCTTTCCTCATATGAGAAGAAAATAATTTTAATGTCCTGTTTTTTACAGGACATTTTTTATAAATAATTTTTAAGAATATCTTTATTTATGATACAATAAAGTATATAATATAATAAAACATTATTTTTTTCATAATTTTATTAAAATTTAGGAGGATTCATGACAATAGAATTTTTTATAGCTAAAAAACATCTTCTTGAAAGAAAAAAACAAAGTTTTTTAGCAATCTTAGGCATAGCTATTGGTATAATTGTTCTTATTGTATCTATTGCAATTGGTAACGGATTAGATAAAAATATGATAAACGGAATTTTATCTATTTCGCCACATATTCTTATTGATAATGGTGGATATAATATTGAAGATTATAAAAAAATTGAAGAAAATTTATCAAATATAAATGGAATTTCTGGTATTGTACCACAATTTTCAACTCAAGGAATATTGAAATATCAAAATAATTTCATAAATGCAATGCTTGGTATAAAAGTAGAAGGGATATCAGAAGATAAATTAATTAATGATATGAATTTCAAAGAAAAAATTGTAGCAGGCAATATTAATTTTTCTAAATTAACTTCTATTTTATTAGGAAAAGAACTTTTTGACCAATTAGGTGCTAAAGTTGGAGATAAAGTTCAACTTATTTCTGCCGAGAATAAAAAAATCTATCTTACTATTGTTGGTGTTTTTCAGACTGGATATTTAGAACATGATACTACTTTGGTAATTATTCCTTTAAAAACAGCTCAAATAATTTCAGATAGTGGAGAAGTTGTAAAAAATATAGATGTTCGTTTAAAAAATCCTTATGATGCTTATAAAATAAATGATATTATAAAAAATAAAATTAATTACCGTTCACGTACTTGGGGTGAATTAAATAGTACTTTACTAAAATCTATATCTTTAGAAAAAACTGTAATGATTGTACTTGTATCATTAATAATTATAGTTGCAGGATTTGTAATAGGTGTTATTTTAAATATGATGGTTAGAGAAAAAACAAAAGATATTGGTATATTACGTTCTATAGGATATTCTAAAAAAACTATTATTAATACTTTTTTATTAGAAGGAATATTTTTAGGTGGAATAGGAATATTTTTAGGATTAATTTTTTCAGCTTTTATATTATATTTAATAGAAAATTTTTTATTTGAAAAATTAACAGCTATTTATTATCTAACTAGTATTCCAGTTGACATAAGTTTTTTTGAGATATCAATTATTGTTATATCAGCTTTTATAATTATTATTCTTTCTAGTTTTTTCCCTGCTTTAAAGGCTGGTAATTTAAACCCTGTGGAGGCTTTAAAATATGAATAATCACATTCTTAAACTTGAAAATATACATAAATATTATTTTGAAAATAAAAATAAACTTCATATACTTAATAATCTAAATTTAGAAATAAAATCTGGTGAATTTATAAGTATTTTAGGAAAATCCGGTTCTGGAAAAACAACACTTTTAAATATTTTAGGCCTTTTAGATGCAGTTAATAGCGGCGCTTTATACTATGATGGTATAAATATCAATGAGCTTAATGAGCAAGAAAAAAATATTACACGTAATAAATATCTTGGTTTTGTTTTCCAATTTCACTATCTTTTACCTGAATTTACTGCTCTTGAAAATGTTACTTTGCCTTGTTTTGTCCAAAATAAAAATTTAAAAAATATTAACAGCATAAAAAAAAGAGCTAGCGAATTATTAGAAATATTAGAATTAAAAGATAGATTAAATCATAAACCCTCTATGCTTTCTGGTGGTGAAAAACAACGAGTTGCTGTAGCAAGAGCTCTTATTAATAATCCAAAAGTACTTCTTGCTGATGAACCTACTGGAAATCTTGATGAAGAAACAAGTGAGCATATTAACTCTTTATTTAAAAAAATTAATACTGAATTTAATCAAACAATTATTGTTGTAACTCATAGTTCAGAGCTTGCAAATGTTTCTCAAAAAAGGTATCATTTAAAAAAAGGAGCTTTAGTTTTAAAGTAAAGGAGGATTTATGCTTTTAAAATCATTTTTTATAAATTCTGAATACAAAGACATAAAATATTGTAGAGAAGAAATTAAAAAAATCTCAAAAAAATACGATTTTTTTGAAGAATTTCATTCTTATATTGAATTAGCTTTAGGAGAAGCTTTAACAAATGTTATAAAACATGGTCAAAAAAAACTTATAGAAAAACCTGGCATTAATATTAATGTTTTTTTAGAAAATAATTCTATTCTACTAGATATATCTTTCGAAGGGGAAATAATTGATGAAAATATTTTAAATAAAGGGAAACATTTAAATGATTCTTTAAATATAAATACACTTTCAGAGTCTGGAAGAGGAATCTTTTTAATTCATACCTTGATGGATGAAGTTGAATATTACCAAGAAAATGATTTAGTGAAAATAAAAATGAAAAAATTTTTAAAAAAAAATGAAAAATAAAAAAGGATTTTTTCAAATCATAAGTATATATAAGTATAACATTATTTTATATCTCAATTAAATGATATATTTACATAATAATAAACTAAAAAATACTACACAAAGAAAGGAAGTGGGACTTATGAGAATTATCATAAGTGGAAAACACCTTGAAATCACAGAAGCAATTAGAGACTATGCAGAAAAAAAAGTTGGAAAACTAAAAAAATACTTTGATAATATTATCGAAGTAGATATCACATTATCAGTGGAAAACACTAAATCAGAAGGGGAAAAACATATTGCAGATGTTTTAATATTTGCAAATGGTACAAAGTTAAAAGCTGAAGCAGCTGACAAAAATCTCTATGCTTCAATAGATGAGGTTATTGATATTTTAGAAAATCAAATAACTAAATATAAAGAAAAATTAAGAGATAATAAACACAAACATAGCGAGAAATTTACTTTAAAAAAAGCAAATCGAATTTTTACTGAAGAAGAAGAAAAAATAAATATAAACGGAGAATTAAAAAAAATAATCTCTACAAAAGTTTCTACAACTAAACCAATGAGTGTTGAAGAAGCTATATTACAAATGGAAGCTCTTGAAACATCTTTTTATTTATTCTTAAATCATGAAACTGATGAATTAAATATAGTTTATAAGAGAGATGATGGTGATTACGGTCACGTAGAACCTGATTGGAATTAATATATTAAGCTAAAGCTAAATGCTTTAGCTTTTTTATTTTTTTAAAAAATTTTATTCTTTTCTATTTTTTATTTAATTGACAAAAAAAATAAATCTAGTTATAATTATAAATAGGTGATTAAAGTGGGCAATGAAGGACATAGACAAAGATTAAAATTAAAATTTTTAAATAATGATATAGATTCTTTTTTAGATTATGAAATCATTGAATTACTTTTAACATTTTCAATTCCTAGAAAAGATACTAAACCTATTGCAAAAGAACTTTTAAAAAAATTTGATAATTTAAATTCAATTTTAAATGCATCAAAAGAAGAACTTTTTCAAATAAAAGGTTTTAAAGAAAATAGTTTTATTTTAATAAAATTATTAAATTCTTTAGTAAAACTTTCTTTAAAGGATAAAATGTATTCTAAAATAAAATTTACTTCTTTAAAGGATATTTTAGATTTTTTATATTTAGAACTTTCTTATCTTGAAAAAGAAAATTTTAAAATTATTTATTTAGATACTAAAAATCAGTTTATTTCTGATGAGATTTTATTTGAAGGTACTCTTGATAAAAGTATTATTTATCCTCGAGAATTAGTAAAAAAAATCCTTTTTCATGAAGCAAAATCTGTTATTTTTGTTCATAATCACCCTTCTGGTGATGTCTCACCTTCAAAATCAGATATTGATTTAACACTTTTTCTTAAAGATTTATTATATAAATTAGAAATAATTTTATTAGATCACATTATTATTGGTAAAAATTGTTATTATAGCTTTAAAGAAAATAACATTATTTAGTTAGGAGGAATTTTTTTTGGAATACAATGTACTTGGAGTAATTTTTAATGTTACTAAAAAAAGATATTTTTTCGAAATAAAAAAAGAAGATAAAACAACTTATAAAAAAGGGGATCATGTTATAGTCGATACTGCAAGAGGTCAAGAATTAGGTACTGTTTATGCAGAAGCTTCTATAAAGGATGAAAAAGAGCTTGTTTTACCTTTAAAACCTGTTATAAAAAAAGCTTCAAAAGAAGAATATGATTATTTTTTAGAACTTCGTAAAGAAGCTGATTCCGCTTTTGATATATGTAAAAAGAAAATTTTTGAACATGAATTACCAATGAAGTTAGTCACTTCAGAATATACTTATGACAAAAGTAAATTGATTTTTTATTTTACTGCTGAAGGAAGAATTGATTTTAGAAAATTAGTCAAGGATTTAGCAGCTATATTTAAATTAAGAATAGAACTTCGTCAAATTGGTGTAAGAGATGAAGCTAGAATCCTTGGTAGTGTTGGTCTTTGTGGTGTTGAACTTTGCTGTAGAAAATTTATTAATAAATTTGACTCTGTATCTATTAAAATGGCAAGAGAACAAGGATTAGTTATAAATCCATCTAAAATATCAGGGGCATGTGGGAGATTATTATGTTGTATAAAATATGAATATTCACAATATGTAGATGAATTAAAAAAATATCCTGCTGTTAATCAAATTGTTGAAACGCCTCTAGGTTCTGGTAAGGTGACTACTGTTAACCCTTTAAATGACTATATGTATATTGAAATTCCTGAAAAAGGAATAAATAAATTTTCTTTGCGTGAAATTAGATTTGATTTAGAAGAAGCTAACTCATTAAAAAACAACCATTATGAATCAGATGAAAAAATTGATAAAGATTTATTAAAAAAATTAGAAGAGGAATAATATGTCTTTTATAGAAAATGATGAAACACTTGATACTTTACAAAAAGTAAATAAAAAAATTATTCAAAAGAAAAAAGGATTTAGATTTGGTGTTGATGCTGTTTTATTAGCCAATAATATAAAAATAGATAAACCCTCTAAAATATTAGATATTGGTACTGGAACAGCTATTATACCTCTTCTTATTTCAAATAACAAAAATATTGAATACATTGATGCAATTGAAATTCAAGATGAAATAGCTAATATGGCTAAAAGAAGTATAGAATATAATTCATTAGAAAATTTAATTAATATTTATAATATAGATATAAAAGAATTTAAAAAAAATAAAAAATATGATATAATTATTACTAATCCACCATATATGAAATGTGAAACTAGTAATATTAGTAGTAATATAATAAAAGCTATTTCACGTCATGAGATAAAATTGACTTTAGATAATTTACTTCAATCTGTTAGAGAACATCTTACATTAAATGGTAGTTTTTACTTAATATATCGAACTAACAGGTTTTATGAAGTTATTACTAAGTTAGAAAATTACAAATTATATCCAAAAGAAATAAGGTTTGTATACACAAAACAAAATAATAAAAATTCTGATTTGTTTATTTTGAAATCTATAAAGGGAAAAAAAGGGGATTTTAAAGTACTTGAACCTCTATACATATTTGATAAAAAGGGAGAATACAGTACTGAGGTCAAAACTTATTATTACTAGGAGGCAATGCTTTGAAAATTCTTATTTTTAGTGACGAAAATTTATCAATCAACTCCCCTTTAAATTTTGAACTTGCATTTGTTAAAACTATTGAAGAATTATTAGAAAAACTTAATACTTTTAAAGATTTTGTTTTTAGTATTATTAAAATTGGGAATAATTCTAAAAAAGTTGTTTCTATTTTAAATAAATACAATATACCTTTTTTAGCTCTTTATAATAATAAAGAGTTTGAAGATGCTAACTGGTATTTAAAAAATGGCGCAAAATCAATAATAACTCATGATTTTTATAATGATTTCAATCTTGACTTAATTAAAAACTATTTAAAAAATAATGAAAATAATGATTATAAGCTTCTTTACGAATTTACGAAAATTCTTAGATTAAATCTTGATATAGAAAACATCATACTACAATTAGAAAAATTTATTAAAAATAGTTTTAATGTAGATACTCTTTTTATAATAAAAGAAAAGTATTATTATAGAAAAAAAGTATTTAATAGTAAAAATGAAGCGATTTTATCTAATCATTATAAATTAAATTTTTTAAATAAATTTAATGAAGAAAATTATTATACGCCAATTAATTTTGAAAAAGAGAAAGCTTTACTTTTGCCTATTATAAATAAAAATGATATAATTGGTAAAGTGCTATTATTTCGTCAAAAAATTCTTTCGCCGAAAGAATTGGAATTATTAAATATTATTTTAAGTCAATTTGCTGTTGTTTGTAAAAATTATTTTTTATTAGAAAATAGTAAAAATCATTACTATAATATTGTTAAAGCCTTAATAAAAGCAATTGAAGCTAAAGATAAATATACAAAAGGACATACTTCTCGAGTAGCAAAACTTTCAAAAGAAATAGCACTAATACTTAATTTACCTAAAAATCATGTAGAAACTATTGAAATGGCTGCTTTTTTACATGATGTTGGAAAAATCGGTATTAGAGATTCTGTTCTTTTAAAACCAGGTAAATTATCAAATGAAGAATATGAAGAAATTAAAAAACATCCCGAATTTGGTTTTGAAATAATTAAAGATATAGAAGGAATGGATAAAATTGCTGAAATAATTAAATATCATCATGAAAGATGGGATGGTAAAGGATATCCTGAAGGATTAAAAGGATATCATACTCCTCTTGAAGCTAGAATTATTGCAATTGCAGATTGTTATGATGCTATGACTACTGCTAGACCTTATAGGAAAGCTCTTTCTCATGAAATTGCTCTTAAGGAAATAAAAAAATATAGTGGCTCTCAATTTGATCCTATTTTGTCAAATTTATTTATAAAAAATGAAAAAATATTTAAAAAAATAATTTTAGAATTCAATTAAACATGTTACAATTAAAATGCCGAAATAATTCGGCATTTTTTAAATTTAAAAAAATAGGTGATAAATATGTTTAAATTAGTGTCTAATTTTAAAAAATCTGGTGATCAACCTGAAGCAATAAAAAAATTAAAAGAAAATATAGAATTTGGACATAAACATCAAGTTTTACTTGGTGTTACTGGTTCTGGTAAAACTTTTACGATAGCAAATGTAATAAATGAAACAAGTAAACCTACTCTAATTATCGCACCAAATAAAACTTTAGCAGCACAACTTTATTCTGAATATAAAAAATTTTTCCCTTATAATGCTGTTGAATATTTTGTATCATACTATGACTATTATCAGCCTGAAGCATATGTCCCAACTACTGATACATATATTGAAAAAGATAGTTCCATAAATGAAGAAATCGATAAGTTACGCCACGCCGCTACAGCTGCTCTTATGACTAGAAAAGATGTAATTATCGTTGCATCTGTCTCTGCTATTTATGGTTTAGGTTCTCCAGATACTTACAAAAAAATGACGCTTTCTCTTGATCGAAAAGTCGGAGCTTCACGTAATCAAATTATATCAAAATTAATAAAATTACGTTATGAAAGAAATGATTATGATTTTGAAAGAGGAAAATTTAGAGTTAAAGGTGATATTATTGATATATTTCCTAGTTATATGGATACTGGATATAGACTTGAATTTTTTGGAGATGACTTAGAAGAAATTTCAGAAATTAATACTCTTACTGGTCAAACGACAAGAAAAAATATCGAAAGATTTTCTTTGCTTCCTGCTACACATTATCTTGCAGAAGAAAGTAATTTTAATAATATTATTTCTTCTATTGAAAAAGATTTAAAAGAACAAGTAAAATTTTTTGAATCAAAAAATATGCTTTTAGAAGCTCAACGAATAAAACAAAGAACAAACTATGATTTGGAAATGTTAAAAGAAATTGGATATTGTAAAGGAATAGAAAATTATAGCCGATATCTTACAAATAAAAAACCTGGTGAGACACCTTTTACTCTTTTAGATTATTTTCCAAAAGATTTTCTTATATTTGTAGATGAATCTCATATTGGAATTCCACAAATTAGAGGAATGTATAATGGTGATAAAAGTAGAAAAACTACATTAGTTGAAAATGGATTTAGACTTCCTTCAGCTCTTGATAATAGACCTTTAAAATTTGAAGAATTTTTAAAAAAAGCTAATCAATTAATATATGTTTCTGCTACTCCTGGAGATTATGAACTTGGAGCAAGTAGTTGTGTTGTAGAACAACTTGTTAGACCAACTGGATTAATAGAACCTGAAATAGAAATAAGAAAAACTCAAAACCAAATTGACGACCTTATGGAAGAAATCCGTATAAGAGAAGAAAAAAAAGAAAGAATTCTTATTACTACTCTTACAAAAAAAATGGCTGAACAACTTACTGAATATTATTTAGAATATGGAATAAAAGTGAAATATATGCATTCTGATATAGACACTCTTGAAAGAATCGAAATCATTAGAGAACTTCGAAAAGGTAGTTTTGATGTATTAATTGGTATAAATCTTCTTAGAGAAGGTTTAGATATTCCTGAAGTTTCTCTTGTAGCTATATTAGAGGCAGACAAAGAAGGTTTTTTACGTAGTAAACGTTCTCTTATACAGACAATGGGAAGAGCTGCTAGAAATATAAATGGTAAAGTTATACTTTATGCAGATATTATGACAAAATCTATGAATGACGCAATAAAAGAAGTAGAAAGACGTAAGAAAAAACAAATAGCATATAATAAAAAATATAATATTAATCCAAAATCTGTAATTAGAACTATTTCTGAAGAAGTTCTCAATTTTGACTATGGACTTGATTTAAAAGAAACTATAAAAATAAAACAGGTCTTTAAATCTAAAAAAGATATAGAGAAAGAAATAGCAAAACTTGAAAAAGAGATAAAAATTTTATCAAAAGAACTTGACTTTGAAAAAGCAATTGAAAAAAGAGATATAATGTTAAATTTAAAAAAATTATTATTGGAATTGTAGCGTGATTACTATGTCTGAAAAAATATATAGTGTAAATGAAATTAATTTAAAAATTAAAGATTTTATTGATAATGAAATAAATTTCTATGATCTTTTTATTAAAGGTGAAATTTCAAATATTAAATATTACAAAAGTGGTCATTTATATTTTACACTTAAAGATGAAAACTCTTCAATAAATTGTACTGCATTTAATTATCGTTATAAAAAAATATCTAATGATTTAAAAAATGGAGATTTGATAAAATTATTTGGTCGTGTAAATTTTTATGAAAAAACTGGACAAATTCAAATTTTAGTTAGTTTTATTGAAAAACAAGATAAATTAGGATCGCTTTTTGAAAAACTTGAAAGATTAAAAAAAAAATACCGTGAAAAAGGTTGGTTTGACACCGAAAGAAAAAAATCATTACCTTTTTTACCTCTTAATATAGGAGTCGTTACTTCTGAACATGGTGCCGCTATACATGATATTATTAATACTACAAAAAAAAGATTTAAAAATGCTAATATTTATTTATATCCTGCTAAAGTTCAGGGAACCGGTGCAGATGTAGAGATTGCAAAAGGCATTGATACTCTTTCTAATCTTGATTTTATTGATGTTATTATAGCTGGTAGAGGTGGTGGAAGTATAGAAGATTTATGGGCTTTTAATCAAGAAATCACAGTTAAAGCTTTTTATTATTGTAAAAAAGTCACTATTTCTGCTGTTGGACATGAATCTGATTTATTACTTACAGATTTAATTGCAGATAAAAGAGCTTCTACTCCTACTCAAGCTATCGAAATAATCCTTCCCGAAAAAAAATATTTTTATGAAATTTTAAATAATAAATATAATATATTAAATAAAATTATAGATAATAAAATTAATTCTAAAAAAGAAAAATTAATTAGCTCTAAAAATAATTATACTTTAAATAATATTAATAAATTAATCCAAATAAAAAAAGAGGTTTTATCCAATAAATATAACAATTTAAATGTTCTTATAGATAATAAATTTAAATTTGACAAAAAAACTTTATTAAACAAAATTGATGTCTTAAAGAAAGTTAATCCTCTATCTATATTAGAAAAAGGATACTCTATTGTTTACAAAGATGAAAATGTTGTAAAAACTATGCAAAATTTTAAAAAAAATGATATAATTAAAATAAGAGTATCTGATGGTGAATTTAAAGCTAAAATATTAGACATAAAAAGGAGTGACAATGAATAGAATTTTAATATTTTTATTATTTTTAATATTTTTATTATTTACGACACTTAGTTTTACTGAAAATTTCTCCACAAATTCTGCTATTACTACAAATGAATTTGCAGAGATTGATAAATTAATAAAACTAAATGATTACTACGGTGCATTATTTCTTCTTGATTCACATTTAGAAGATTTTCCAAATGATACGAAATTTATTATAAAAAAGATAAATTTATTTTTAGATATTAATAGAGTATCTGATGCTTTTGAAATTGCAAAAAAATTATTTGAAAATAATAAAACAGAAAAAACTTATAAAGCGTATTTAAATGTCCTTTCTAAATTAATTTCTACCGATAATAACTATAAGGATGAATATTACACTATTTCAAAAGAATACTTATCATTAGTCAATTATAATGACGCTAAACTTATTTATGAAATAGGAAATAACTATATTAAAGATAATAAATATAATTCTGCATTAGAGATATTTTTAACTGATAAAAGTAATTATTATAAAAATGTTTTTGGTAGAGCTCTTATGTATAGATTTTTAGGTTATTATGATAAATCTATAGAAGAATATAAATATTTAATTAATAATTATCCTGAAATAAAAGAAAGTTATTTTGGAATAGGGGTTAGTTATAAATTAAGTGGTCAATTTGCTGAAGCAGTAAAAAATTTTAATAAATATTTAGAATATAACAAAAGCAAAGAAGCATATATTGCAATTGCAGAAATAGAGATCGCAAGAAATCGTTATAGTGCTGCGAAAACTACTCTTGAATTAGCAAAAAAAGATTTTCCTTTGTCAAAAGAAATTGAAAATCTTTTAATTGAAGTTTATTCAAATCTATAAAAAATTAGGGGGATACTAATGTTAGATTTATACAAATTATTAATTAATGGGATTGACTCAAAAACTATAATGAAAATTATAGAAAATTATAATTCTTTAGATGAGCTTTTTGCTCAAGACGACATTTCTATTTTAAAAACACTAAATATTACAAATTTTACTCTAGAGAAAATTTATAATAGCAGTAAAATTGATATTTCAAAAGAATTAGAAAAATTAGAAAAGCTAAAAATTAAACTTATTTCTATTTCTGATCAAAATTATCCATTATTACTAAAAAATATATCCTCTCCTCCACCCTTTTTACATGTAAAAGGAAAAATTGATTTTCCTGAAAAAAGTATTGGTATTGTAGGAACTCGAAAAATGAGCGATTATGGAAAAATGGCTGTTGAAAAATTTACAAAAGATTTAGTTAATGCAGGTGTTACTATTATAAGTGGTTTAGCTAGCGGAGTGGATGCTGTTGCACATTCTAGAGCATTAAAATATAATGGAAGTACTATCGGAGTTGTTGCAAATGGTCTTGACAAAATTTATCCAGAAGAAAATAGATATCTCTGGGAAAAAATGGAAGAACAAGGAACTATAATTAGCGAATATCCTTTAGGAACCGAACCTTTTAGATGGAATTTTCCTGAAAGAAATAGAATCATCGCTGGTTTATCTAGAGGTATTTTAGTTTGTGAAAGTTATAAAAAAGGCGGTTCTTTAATTACAGCCAAAATTGCATATGAAGAAAATAGAGAAGTTTTTGCTGTTCCTGGTTTTTTTAATTATCCCTCTTTTGAAGGATGTAATCAATTAATCAAAAAAAACATAGCAAAGCTCGTTACTAAAGTAGATGATATTATAGAAGAATTTGATTGGAATTTAAAAAGACTAGATTTTGATTGGAATTTAAGTAAAAAAGAACTTATTGTATATACTTCACTACTTGTACCTAAAACTTTAGATGAACTTATATTAGATACAAGTTTAGATTTTAGAGAGATTCTTGTTCAAATAACTCAATTAGAATTGAAAAATCTTGTAAAAAGTATTTCTGGTGGAAAGTATCAAAGAATAGAGTAGGAGACATAAATATGAAAAATAAATCAAAAGAACACTTAAAAAAGATTTATAAAAAAATATTAAAAGAAAAGATAGAAAAAGATGTTGAAATTGCTCATTTAAATAGAGTTTTAGAATTAAATAAATTACTAAATTTTAGTTTGAAACTAAATGACCTTTTATTAAATTTTTCATCTTTTCTTTACACAATAATTCCATTTAAATCAATTATTTTTTATATAGATGAAAATAATATATATGATATAAAATTAAATAACAAAAATTTTTCTATTTTAAAACGAGTCGATAAACTTACTTCCGTAGAACAACAAGTTAAAATAGAATTTTTAAATAATCTTAATAATTTAAACTGCTATTTAGATTATTTAATTCTTCAATTAGAGCCTTATAAAAAATCACCTATTTTTTTTATAAAGCATAATCCAAGTTGTTTTGATATAGATACTATTAATTTACTTAAAAATTTTATCAATATGATAAATCCATATATAAAAAACGTATTACATTATAAAAAAGTTAATGATTTATCAAATATTGACAGCTTAACAAATTTATATAATAGACGATTTTTCTTCAATTATACTGAAAAAAGGTCATCTGAAAATTATTCTATTATTTTAGCTGATATTGATTATTTCAAAAAAATTAATGATACTTATGGCCACCAAGCGGGTGACGAAATTCTTAAAAAAATTTCAAAAGAATTTAAAACACATTTTAGAAATAATGATATTATTTGCAGGTATGGTGGTGAAGAATTTTTGATATATTTAGAAAATACTTCTCTGGAAACAGCGATAAATATAGCAAATAGAATTAGAGAAATTATTGAAAATTTAAATTACAATAATATAAAATTTACAGTTAGTATGGGCGTCGCAAAAAATGATATAAAAAAACATAATAATATAGACGATGTTATAAAATCAGCAGATATTGCTTTATATATAGCAAAAAATAGTGGTAGAAATCGTGTTTGCTATTACAAGGAGAATGATTAATTTTCTTTTTTATAAAATCGGACTTGATTTTTTATTAAGTTTTTATTATAATTTAGAAACTAGTGTTTTTTATAACATCATATTTAATAGAAAGGTTTAACATGAAAAAAGAGGAAAAATTTTTAGAAGTTTTAAGTGAAGTCATTAATACAATGCTTAATCCTTTTGACCAAGATATAGAAAAACTCGAAAAATTAATTGTTGAAAAATTAATAAAAAAAGGTTATTCGTTGCATGAAATCAATGATATCTTAGATGAAATATTTAAAACTATTAATAAAGAGAAAAATAGAGCAGTATTTAGAATGTTGAGTCCATTTGAACTTGAAAATCTCTCAGATAGTGCTCGTGATTATCTACTTAATTTAAAAAATAAGATGATTATATCAGAAGAAGAATTTGAAAATATTTTAGATGAAATAAATTTTAGTTATTATTTTTTTGAGCTTGAGGACCTTAAAAATTTATTATCTTTAAAAGGAATATCTGAAAATATTACTATAAATTAACAGGGAGGTTTACTGTGTCAAAAAAATTAGTTATTGTTGAGTCTCCTGCCAAAGCTGAAACAATAAAAAAAATCTTAGGAAGAAATTATGATGTTATGGCTTCATATGGACATATAAGAGACCTTCCTAAAAGTAAAATTGGTGTTGATATCGAAAATAATTTTACTCCTTCATATAAAACTATTCGTGGGAAAGCTGAATTAGTAAAAAAATTAAAAACTTTTGCTAAAAAAGCTGATAAAGTTTTTCTAGCATCCGATATGGATAGAGAAGGAGAAGCTATTGCATGGCATGTAGCAAATTTACTAAAATTAAACTTAGATGATAATATTCGAATTGAATTTAATGAAATCACAAAAACAGCTATTAAAGAAGCTATTAAAAATCCAAGAAAAATTGATACAAATAAGGTTAATGCTCAACAAGCTAGAAGAATATTAGATAGACTAGTTGGTTATAAAATTAGTCCGTTATTATGGAAACTTATTGAGTCAAATACAAGTGCTGGAAGAGTTCAATCCGTAGCACTTAAACTTATTTGTGATTTAGAAGAGGCGATAAAAAACTTTATCCCTGAAAATTATTGGGAAGTAAAAGGTTTATTTAATGATGAATTTGATTTTACTTTAAATAAAATTGGTGAAAAAAAAGTTAGTAAAATAAAAGATAAAAAAATAATTGATACTCTAAAATCTGAAATAAAAAAAGATTTTACTGTTATTTCAGTAAAAAAATCTGATAGAGTTAAAAATCCACCTCAACCATTAAAAACTAGTACTTTACAACAATTAGCATCTTCATATTTAGGTTTTTCTGCTTCAAAAACAATGAGAATAGCACAATCTTTATATGAAGGTTTAGAAATAGATGGTTCTCATAAAGGTCTAATAACATATATGAGAACAGATTCTACAAGAATTTCTGATGAGGCAAAAGAAGCTGCAAAAGAATATATTATTAATGAATTTGGAAAAGAATATATAAATAATCAAAAAACTAAAAAAAGTAAAACAAAAATTCAAGATGCTCACGAAGGTATAAGACCTACTGATGTTAATCTTACTCCTGATTATCTTGGAAATAAACTTAATACTGATCAATTTAAACTTTATAGACTTATTTGGGAAAGATTTTTAATTTCTCAATTAGCGCCTATGAAATATAAAAATATGGAAATATTAGCAAGTGATGGTGAGTATACTTTTAGAGGTGTAGCTACTAAAATTATTTTTGATGGTTATTATAAAATTTTTAAAGACGAAGACGAGATAAAAAACAGCTCACTTCCAAATATAACAGAAAATGATAAATTTATTTTAACAAAATTAAATATCATAGATGGTGTAACAAAACCTCCTGCTCGTTTAACTGAGTCTTCATTGGTAAAAAAATTAGAATCAGAGGGAATTGGAAGACCTTCTACATATGCTTCTATAATCGAAACTTTAAAAAAAAGAGAATATGTAATTGTTGAAGGTAAAAAATTTATACCTACTAATCTAGGATTTACTGTAAAAAACGAGTTAGAAAAATATTTTCCTAATATTATGAATATAAAATTTACTGCAAATATGGAAGAAAATCTTGATAAAATAGAATCAGGAGATATTAATTGGATTAATTTATTAAATGATTTTTATAATGACTTAAAAGGATATTTAGAAAACTTTGAAAAAGAAGTAAAAAAAATAGAAAATCGTAGAATAGAATCTGATGTTATGTGTACGAAGTGTAATGGTATTATGATTCTTAAAACGGGTAGATTTGGAAAATATCTTTTATGTGAAAATGAAGAATGCGAAGAAAAAATTAGTTTGAAAGGTATCGAAATTCCAAAAGAGGATATTGAAAATGGTAAAATTTTTGTAAAAGAAGCAATTGCAAAAAAATTAACTGAAAAAAACGGTAAAAAAACTGATATGTATACAGAGAATGGTAAAAATCTACTTTTAAAATATGGTCGTTTTGGCAGTTATCTAGAGAGTGAAAACTATAAAGAAGACAATATAAGAATAAGTTTACCTAGTGAAATAAGAAAAATGCTTGCACAAGAACTAATAAAAGAAGAAAATAATATTGTTTATTTAAAAGAAATATTTGAAAATATAAAACGAGAAGAAGAACAAATTATTAAAGAAGCTGGAAAATGTGAAAAATGTGGAAGTTCTTTTGAAATTAAAAGAGGTCGTTTTGGAAAATTTTTAGCTTGTACTGGTTATCCTGAATGTAAAAATATAAAAAAAATACCTAAAAAATAATAGAGCCTCAAATTGAGGCTCTATATGTTATGTAGAAAGGAAAAAAATGAAAGAAGTAATTATTATTGGAGCTGGTCTTGCTGGTAGTGAGGCTGCTTATCAACTTGCAAAACGAGGAATAAAAGTTAAATTGTATGATATGAAACCTAAAAAATATACTGAAGTTCATAATTTAGAAACATTTGCTGAGCTTGTATGTAGTAATTCTTTAGGCTCAAATCTAATAAATAGTGCTGCTGGTCTTATGAAAGAGGAACTTAGATTTTTTGACTCATTGTTAATTAAAATTGCAGATAAAACAAAAGTTCCTGCTGGGCAAGCTTTAGCTGTGGATAGAGATCTTTTTTCAAAACTTGTTACACAAGAGCTTAAAAAAAACAAAAATATTGAAATAATTAATAAAGAAGTCACTGAAATTCCTAATGATAAAACAGTTCTTATAGCATCTGGACCTCTAACAAGTGATGCACTAGCAAAAGATATAAAAAAATTTACTGGTGATGAATATTTGTATTTTTATGATGCTGTTGCACCTATTATTACTAAAGAATCTATTAATCTTAATAAAGTCTATTTTCAATCAAGATATGATAAAGGTGATGGTGAATATATTAATTGCCCTATGACAGAAGAAGAATATAAAAAGTTTTATACTGAATTAATAAACGCAGAAAGAATTCCTTTAAAAAAGTTTGAAGAAGAAAAATTATTTGAAGCATGTATGCCTGTAGAAAAAATTGCTTCTCGAGGAGAAAAAACTCTTTTATTTGGTCCATTAAAACCAAAAGGACTTACAAATCCTAGAACCAGTACTAGAGATCATGCTGTTGTACAACTTAGACAGGATGATAAAGAAGGAAAATTATACAATCTTGTAGGATTTCAAACTAATTTAAAGTGGGGCGAACAAAAAAGAGTATTCCAGATGATTCCAGGTCTTGAAAATGCTGAATTTATTAGATATGGAGTGATGCATAGAAATACTTTTATTAATTCCCCAAAATTATTAAACAAAAGTCTTAATTTAAAAAACAATAAAAATATTTTTTTTGCTGGGCAAATAACTGGTAGTGAAGGATATGTTTTAGCTATTGCTACTGGACTTATTAGTGCTATTAATATTGCTAATCAATTAAATAATAAACCATATTTTGAACTAAATAATCTCTCTTCTATTGGAGCAATTATAGACTATATAACTACTGAAAATAAAAATTTTCAACCAATGGGACCAAATATGGGTATTATTAGATCTCTTGACGGAAAAAAAATAAGAGATAAAAGGGAACGGTATATGACTATTGCTAATAGAACTATGGAGTATCTAAAAACTATTAACAAAAAAAATTATGAGTAGGTGTATCTATGGAATTAAATCAAATTATTGACAATTTTTTGTATTATCAAGATATTTCAGAAAATAAAACTGAAAATACCATTAAATCATATAAAGCAGATCTTTTACAGTTTAGTGATTTTATTTCTAATATCGAAAAAAAATCTATTGATAAAGTTGAAGAAATTGATATTAAAGCTTTCTTTAAGCATTTAAAAAATAAAAATATTACTAAACGTTCAAGAAATAGAAAATTATCTGCTATTAAAACTTTTTTTAAATATTTAAAAGATAAAAATATAGTTATTAAAAATCCTACACTATTTTTAGAAAATCAAGAACTTCATACAAAACTTCCTGATATATTAACTAAAAATGATTTTATCAAATTAAGAGAAAGTATCGAAGAAAATAAAATAAATAATATCAGAAATAGATTTATTATTGAATTATTATATTCAAGTGGAATACGACCAAGTGAATTGCTAGAACTATCTCATAATAATATTAATATCGAAGAAAGAGAATTATATATAGTATCTAAAAATAAAAAAGATAGAATTACTTTTTTTAGTCGAACTGCAAAAGAATATTATTTAAAATATTTAGAAGCTCAAAAGCAAAAATTCAAAGAAAATTTTAATCCCAAGATATTAATTACAAATAATAGTAACAATAAACTAACTGATAGATCACTTAGAAGAATTGTTGAAAAAATAAGAATAAACTCAAATATTAATAAAGAAATAAGTCCACATACTTTTAGACATTCATTTGCTGTATATATGCTACAAAATGGTATGAATATACATTATTTACAAGAAATAATGGGACATAGTAGTTTAGAAAGTACTAAAGTATATCTTAATTACTTAAATAATAGTATCAAAATTGATGATAAAACATATTATAATAAAAATATTTAATTTAGGAGGTACTAAATGGATATTAAAGCAACTACAATTATTGCTGTAAAAAAAGATAATCAAGTAGCTATCGCTGGTGATGGTCAAGTTACTTTTGGAAATACTGTTATGAAAAACAGTGCTAAAAAAATAAGAAAAATATATAATAACGAAATAATAACTGGATTTGCGGGTTCAGTTGCCGATGCTTTTAAATTATTTGAAAAATTTGAAAATAAACTTGATGAACATGGAGGTATTTTAAAAAAAGCTGCAGTTGAACTTACTAAAGAGTGGCGAAAAAAAAGTATTAATCTAGAAGCTATGCTTATTGTTGCTGATAAAAATAATTTACTTTTAGTTTCTGGTAAAGGTGAAGTAATAGAGCCAGATGATGATATTGCTGCTATTGGTTCTGGTGGTTCATATGCTTATGCTGCTGCTAAAGCATTATATTACCATACAGATATGAGTGCAAAAGATATTGTAAAAAAATCATTAAATATAGCTGGCGAAATTTGTATATATACAAATCAAAATATTTCAGTAGAAACATTAGATTAGGAGGATTTAATTTGAATAAAAAATGTACTGGTTGTGGAGCTTGGCTTCAATACGATTATCCAAAAGAAATAGGATATGTCCCTGAAAAAGTTGCTATTGAACAATCTCAGCCATTATGCCAAAGATGTTTCAAAATTAAAAATTATGGCTCTTATATTCCTGTTAATTTGGATAAAGAGTTTTATAAAAATGAAGTTATTAATGTAATAAAAGATATGGATGCTATTTTATTAATTTTAGATATAATTGAGTTTGAAAGCTCTTTTGATAAAGAAATTTTATCGCTACTTAAAAATAAAAAATTTATTATTGCCGTAAATAAAATAGATTTAATTCCTGGAAATAAACATGCTTCTGAAGTATCTGATTGGATAAAAATGAGACTATTTAAAGAAGGCCTTGAAGCTTTAGATATCGCTGTTTTGAGCACTCATAAAAATTATGGTGTAAATGGAATCTTTAGAAAATTTAAACATTTTTTTCCTAATGGAGCAAAAATAGCTATTATAGGAGCTACAAATGTAGGAAAATCAAGTCTAATAAACAAACTTTTTAATGATAATAGAGCTACCATTTCTAAATATCCTGGTACTACTTTAAAAACTGTAAAACATACAAAAGAAAAATTTGTTTTTTTTGATACTCCAGGAATAATTCCAAAAGGAAGATTATCTGATTTAGTATGCGAAAAATGTAATTTAGATATAGTTCCGTCTAATGAAATTTCAAGAAAAACTTTTAAGTTTGGAAAAGATAGAGTTTTATTTTTAGGTGGTCTTGCATATTTTAGAATATTAAAAGAATTTGATGTAAAACCTATTTTTTCAGTTTATTTATCAAAAAATGTAATATTTCATGAAACTAATAAAGATAAAATTGATTCAATTATTGAAAAACATAGTGGTAATATGTTAACACCACCATGTAATGATTGCAAAACAGATTATTATAATAATAAATTTAAAAGTGAAATTATTGAAATTGAAGATAAAGAAGAATTAGTTATAAAAGGTCTTGGTTGGTTAACTGTAAAAAGAGGTCCATTAATTATTGAATTAACTATTCCAGAGTCAGTAGAATATGTTATTAGAGAAGCATTTATTGAACCTAAAAGACCTGAAGACATGTTTTAATTAAAAAAGTCTATCGAAGATTCATTCGATAGACTTTTAATATTAATCTTTTAATTCTTCAATTAATTTCTTTAATTCTTCTTCAGCAATTTCATTATTAACTTGACAAGTTCCAGCCGCTTTATGACCCCCGCCATCACGTTTTAACATAAGTTCACCTATATTTTTTTCAGATGTTCTATTAAATATAGATTTCCCCACTGCAAATACTGTATTTTGTTTTCTTAATCCCCAAATTACTTGAATTGAAATATTTGCTTCTGGAAATAAAGCATATTTCATAAATCTATTTCCAGGATAAATAATTTCTTCTTCTCTTAAATCTACAACTAAAACATTATTATATAAAGTTGAGCATTTTTTAAGTTGTTCTTTAAAATCATTTTCATATTTAAAATATAAATCTACTCTTTCTTTTACATCTGGAAGTTCTAATATTTCTTCTATTGAATGATCTTTACAATAATCTATTAAATTCATCATTAAATTATAATTTGAAATTGTAAAGTCTCTAAATCTTCCAAGTCCTGTTCTAGCATCCATTAGAAAACTTAAAAGTTCCCAACCTTTTGGATTTAATACATCCTCTTTATTAAATCTTGCTGCATCTGCTTTATCTACAGCTATCATCATATCTTCTGATATATTTTTAAATACTTTTTTACCACCAAAATAATCATATACTACTCTTGATGCTGATGGAGCATCGGGATCAATTATATGATTTGGCTTTTTCCCCTTATTTCTTATTGTTTCACTTAAATGATGATCAAATACTAAATGTGCTTTTTCAGCATATGGCAAATTAGTTATAATATCATTTTCTGTTATTTCTATTATACCATCTTGCATATCTTTTGGATGAACAAATTTAATATCATCTATCATGTCCAATTCTTTTAATAATACTGCACACACTAAACCATCCATATCACTTCTTGTTACTAATCTATAATGACTCATTTTAGCACCCCCAAAATAATTTTACTTAATTAATATTAACATATATAAATTTCTGTTTCAAATATTTTTTCAATTTATTGATTTTTAATTTATTTAATGATATAATATTATATATTTTATTTATATAAAGAGATAAAGTGGAGTAAGTAGTAAGGGATAAATTAATTATTTATTAATTTGTTTTTTTCTTATTATTTACAACTTTATCTCTTAAAAAAATTTAGGAGGTATTTATGTTTGATGAAAAAATATTAGAAATGGACTTGGCGGGTAGAAAACTTACTATTAAAACTGGTAAAATAGCTAGACAAGCTCATGGTTCTGTATTATTAGAATATGGAGAAACTGTTCTTTTAGCTACAGCTACAAGAAGTAAAGAACCTAGAGAAGGTGCTACTTTTTTCCCATTAACTGTTGATTATATTGAAAAATTTTATGCTGCAGGTAAAGTCCCTGGGGGATTTGTAAAGAGAGAAGGCAAACCTTCTGTTGATGCTACTTTAATTTCACGTCTTATTGATAGACCTATTAGACCACTTTTCCCTGAAAATTTCTTTTATGATATTCACATAGTTGTAACAACTTTATCATATGATGAAAAAAATACACCAGATTATCTAGGAATTATAGCTGCGTCTGCTGCTTTAACTATATCAGATATTCCATTTTCAGGACCAGTTAGTGGTGTAGTTGTTGGTAAAATAGATGGCGAATTAGTGTTAAATCCTACTCCAGAGGAGCTTGCTACTAGTGATATTCATTTATCAGTTGCTGGTACAAAAGAAGCTGTAACAATGGTAGAAGCTGGTGCTAATGAAGTATCCGAAAAAGATATGTTAGAAGCTATCATGTTTGGTCATGAAAATATTAAAATTATTTGTGAATTCCAAGAAGAATTCCAAAAATTAGCTGGAAAAGAAAAGATTACTTTTGATATAAAAGAAATCGATAAATCTATTAAAGATTTTGTTGATAAAAATGGTACTGAAGAACTTAAAAAAGCTATAAAAACTGAAGGTAAACAAGAGAGATATGATGCTATTGATGCATTAGAAGAAAAATTAGTCGAAGAATATAAAGAAGAGTATTTACAAAATAATGAAGCCGAAGAGTTTCCAGCAGAATTAGAAAAAGATTTAAAAAATTATTATCATGATTTAATGAAAAAATTAGTTAGAGATGCCATTTTATATGATAAATATAGAGCTGATGGTAGAAATACAACTGATATTAGACCTTTAGCTATGGAAATAGGAGTATTACCTAGAACTCATGGATCTGCATTATTTACAAGAGGAGAAACTCAATCTCTTGCTACAGCTACATTAGGTACAAAAGAAGATGAACAACTAGTTGACTCAATAGAAGGAGAATCATATAAAAAATTCTTTTTACACTATAATTTCCCACCATATTCTGTTGGTGAAACTGGATTTATGAGAGCTCTTGGAAGAAGAGAATTAGGACACGGTTCTTTAGCTGAAAGAGCATTAAAATATGTTATCCCTTCAGAAAATGATTTTCCTTATACAATAAGAGTAGTCTCTGATATAACAGAATCAAATGGTTCATCATCTCAAGCAAGTATTTGTGCCGGTTCTTTGGCATTAATGTCTGCTGGTGTACCTATAAAATCTCATGTAGCCGGTATTGCTATGGGACTTATTAAAGAAGATGATGATTATATAGTTCTTACTGATATTATGGGATTAGAAGATCATTTAGGAGATATGGATTTTAAAGTTGCTGGTACAAAAAAAGGTATCACAGCTCTTCAAATGGATATAAAAATAGAAGGTATTACAAAAGAAATTATGGAAATTGCTTTAAAACAAGCTTTAGATGCTAGATTATTTATACTTGAAAAAATGGAAAATACTATTTCAGAACCTAATGAAATATCAAAATATGCTCCTAGAATTCATACTTTAAATATTAATCCAGAAAAAATATCTTTATTAATAGGACCAGCTGGAAAAAATATTAAAGCTATTATTGATGAAACTGGTGCAAAAATAGATATTGAAGATAATGGAAGAGTTTCTATTTTTACAAATGATGGGGATATGTTAGAAAAAACAATTAAACTTATTAATAATTTAGTAAAAGAAATAAAAGTAGATGAAATATATATTGGTAAAGTAACAAAATTAATGAAATTTGGTGCTTTTATAGAACTTTTACCTGGAAAAGAAGGGTTACTTCATATATCAGAAATAGCTAATGAAAGAACTGAAAAAGTTGAGGACGTATTAAAAGTTGGCGATGAAATAGAAGTAAAAGTTATAAGTACTGAAAAAGGAAAAATAAATGTAAGTAGAAAAGCATTATTAAAAAAATAGCACAGATTTCTGTGCTATTTATATCTTTATAGTTATTTTAGAAAGGTGTTATAAATGAAATTAGGAATTATTAGTTTAGGTTGTAGTAAAAATTTAGTTGATAGTGAAAATCTTATAGGAATACTTGTAGCTAGAAAAGGTTTAGAACTTACAAATAATATCGAAGAAGCAGAAATTGCGATTATCAATACTTGTGGTTTTATTGGAGATGCAAAAGAAGAATCAATTCAAACAATAATTGAAGTTGGCGAATATAAAAAAACAGCAAAACTAAAAAAACTTATTGTAGCTGGTTGTCTTGCACAAAGATATGCCGAAGAACTTTTACTAGAAATGCCAGAAGCTGACGCTATTATAGGAACTGGTGATATTGATAAAATAGAAGAAGTAATTGATGAAGTTTTAAAAGATAATAGAGTTATTAAAAATGAAAGTCTTGATTTTTTAGCAAATGCTCAAACAGAAAGAATTTTAACTACTTTCCCTCATACAGCATATTTAAAAATTGCTGAAGGTTGTGATAGAAAATGTACTTATTGTATAATTCCATCTCTTCGTGGAAGATTGAGAAGTAGAACTATTGAAGATATTGTCAATGAAGCTACTGCATTAGCAAAATCCGGAGTAAAAGAATTAAATATTTTAGCTCAAGAAACTACAGAATATGGACTTGATTTATACAATAAAAAAGCTCTCCCTGATTTATTAAAAGAACTTGTAAAAGTAGAAGGAATAGAATGGATTAGATTATACTATATGTTTCCAAATTCTATAACTGATGAATTAATAGAAGTAATAAAAAATGAACCAAAAATATGTAACTATTTTGATGTTCCTATTCAACATATTTCAGATTTACAATTACAAAAAATGGGAAGAGCAAAAAATTCTAAACAAATAAAATCAATTTTATCAAAAATAAGAAAAGAAATTCCAGATGCTACAATTAGAACTACTGTTATTGTGGGATTTCCTGGTGAAACAGAAAAAGAATTTATAGAATTAAAAGAGTTTATTCAAGAGTTTAAATTTGATTATGTAGGTGTTTTTTCATATTCTAGAGAAGAAGACACAAAAGCATATGATATGGAAAATCAAATTGAAGAAACAATAAAAGAAAAAAGAAGAGTGGAGCTTGTAAATCTCCAAAATGAAATTGCTGAAATTAAAAATAGGGCTTTAATTGGAAAAGAAATTGAAGTTATGATAGATGGTATCTCAGAAGAATCAGAATTTATGCTAGAAGGTAGGACAAAAGGTCAAGCATTAGAAATAGATGGAAAAGTTTTAACTACTGATGGAACTGCAAATCCTGGTAAAATAGTTAAAGTTAAAATCGAACAAAATTTTAATTACGATTTGTTAGGTCCAATTATCTCGGAATAGTAGGTGAGTTTATGAATATAGCAAATTTTTTAACAATTTTTAGAATTATATTAATCATACCATTTATTTATTATTTGAAAATTCCAAATAATGAATATACTGCATTTATAATTTTTACTATAGCAAGTATAACTGATTTTTTAGATGGTTATATAGCTCGAAAATACAATTTAATTACTGATTTTGGGAAATTAATGGACCCTTTAGCTGATAAAATTTTAGTATTTTCTGCATTAATTATTTTTGTTGAATTAAAGTATATTCCATCTTGGATGGTAATAGTTATATTAACCAGAGATTTTTTAATTAATGGTATAAGAAATCTTGCCGCTTCTAAAGGTGCGGTAATAGCAGCTGGTATGAGTGGAAAAATTAAAACTACTACTCAAATGATTGCTATTTTAATAATTGTTTTATTAGGAAATTCTAATATTTCTGAGTATATAATGTATATACCTGTATTTTTTACAGTTTATTCTGGACTTGAATACATTGTAAAATCTAAAAAATATTTTTTATAGTGAGGTGAATAATGGTATTTATTTATCAATTAGTTGATTTTATTTTAAGAGCTGTTGAATTATTGGTTTTAATTAGAATTGTTCTTTCTTGGATAATGCCTTATACAAGAAATGAACTTACTGATACTATTCATTTTTTAACAGAGCCTATATTAGCTCCTTTACGTATTATAATTCCTATTGGAAATATGCGTCTTGATATAGCTCCAATAGCTGTTTATTTTATCACAAATTTAATAAGAAAAATTCTTTTTTTAATTCTTTTTTAAAAAAATGTCAGTGTTATTTTTTAAAATTTATAACACTGACATTTTTTATTCACATTTTCGGAGTAAAACTCCGATTCAAAAAAAATATTGACAAACTTTGTCGTTGTTGTTATACTACAACCATATTTAAAAGTGTGTTATTTTTGACAGTTTCTTATATTTAGCACATTTTTCAATTAATTAAAAAAAAATGATAAAAAAATTTGATTTTTTAAGTTTTTAGAATTAAAATTAATATGCAAGTTACAATATTAGATATAATTTAATATAATTTATAAAAAAAGGAGAGATGGCAATTATGTCAATTAAAAAAGACGATTTTAAAAATTCGATTTTAAAACATTTAAAACTAGCTGGTACAACATTAAAAGATGCTACTAAAAGAGAACTTTTTGATGCTGTATCTAAAGCAGCTATGGAATTAGTAATGGAAAACTGGCGAGAAACAAAAGAAACTTATGATTCAAAAAATGTTAAACAAGCTTATTATTTATCAGCTGAATTTTTAATGGGAAGAGCTTTTTCTAATAACTTAGTTAATTTAACTATTTTAGATGAAGTTAAAGAAACTTTAGAAGATTTAAATATTAATATAAATGAAATTGAAGATCAAGAAGAAGATGCCGGTCTTGGAAATGGTGGTCTTGGAAGATTAGCAGCTTGTTTCCTTGATTCACTAGCTACTTTAGAATTACCAGGTCATGGTTATGGAATAAGATATAAATATGGTATGTTTAAACAAAAAATAGAAAATGGATTTCAAGTAGAATATCCTGATAGATGGCTTGATTATGAAGATCCTTGGGAAGTAGAAAGAAGATCTGAAGCTGTAAAAGTAAAATTTGGTGGTGAAGTTATTGTAGTAAAAGATGCTGATGGCAGAGAACATTTTAGAAGAGAAAGTGCAGAAGTTGTTACTGCTGTTCCATATGATATGCCAATTATTGGTTATGGAGTAAAAAATGTAAACACTTTAAGATTATGGCAAGCAGAATCAGAAGATGGATTTGATCTTCAAGCTTTTAATGATCAACATTATAATACAGCTGTTAAAAAACAAACTCAAGCTGAGGATATTTCAAGAGTTTTATATCCTAATGATTCTGGTCCATCTGGAAAAGAATTAAGATTAAGACAACAATATTTCTTTGTTTCTGCTTCTTTACAAGACATTATGAAAAAATTCAAGGCTAAACACGGAAATGATTTTTCTAAATTACCTGAATATGTAGCTATCCAACTAAATGATACACATCCAGTTGTTGCAATCCCAGAACTAATGAGACTATTGTTAGATTGGGAAAAACTTGAATGGGAAGTAGCTTGGCCAATTTGTACTAAAGTATTTTCTTATACAAATCATACAATATTAGCTGAAGCACTTGAAAAATGGCCAATTGATTTATTTAAAAAATTACTACCTAGAATATATCAAATAGTAGATGAAATAAATAGAAGATTTTTATTAGAATTAAGAGAAAAATATCCTACTGATTGGCAAAAACATCAAAAAATGGCAATTATTGGAGATGGAATGATCAAAATGGCATGGTTAGCTATAGTTGGTTCACATGCTGTAAATGGAGTTGCTGCTCTTCATACAGAAATCTTAAAAAATCAAGAATTAAAAGAATGGTATGAATTATATCCTGAAAAATTCCAAAATAAAACAAATGGAGTAACTCAAAGAAGATGGTTATTAAAATCTAACCCTGAATTATCTGAATTAATTACAAAATTAATTGGTGATAAATGGATTACTGATTTATCAGAACTTAAAAAATTAGAAAAATATGCCGATGATGAAAAAATTCTTAAGGAATTTATAAAAATTAAACATACTAAAAAAGAACAATTGGCAAAATATATTTTAGATACTTTAGGAATTTATATAAACCCTGACTCATTGTTTGATGTACAAATAAAAAGATTACATGAATATAAAAGACAATTGTTAAATATATTACATGTAATTGATCTATATAATAATTTAAAAGCTAATCCTGATTTAGATATTGTTCCTAGAACATTTATATTTGGTGCTAAAGCTGCATCAGGGTATAAAAGAGCTAAACAAATTATTAAATTAATAAATGCAGTGGCTATAAAGATAAATAACGATCCTGATATTAAAGGAAAAATTAGAGTAGTATTTGTACCAAATTATAGAGTATCTGTTGCTGAAAAATTATTCCCAGCTGCAAATTTATCTGAACAAATTTCTACTGCTGGAAAAGAAGCATCAGGAACTGGAAATATGAAATTTATGATAAATGGAGCTCCTACAATTGGAACTATGGATGGAGCAAATGTTGAAATTGTTGAAGAAGCTGGAATAGAAAATAACTTCATTTTTGGTTTAACTGCTGAAGAAGTTGTAGCCTTAAATTCAACTGGTGAATATAATCCTTGGAATGAATATAATAGTGTTCCTGGTCTAAAAAAAGTAATGGAACAATTATTAGATGGTACTTTCTCTGATGATAGAAGTATTTTTACTGAAATTTATAACTCATTAATGTATGGTGCTGATGGTAATAGACCTGATCAATACTATGTATTAAAAGACTTTGCTTCATATAGAGAAGCTCAATTAAGAGTAGATAAAGCATTTAGAGATGAATTAGGATGGGCTAAAAAAGCTTGGTTAAATATTGCTAATAGTGGAAAATTCTCATCTGATAGAACTATTCAACAATATGCTGATGAAATATGGGATATTAAAAAAACAACTGTTTAATATAAAAAAGAGTGGAAAATTCCACTCTTTTTTATTTATTTGAATATTTTTCAATATAGGCCTCTATAAAAACTTCTACTAATTTCTGTTCAAATTGATTTTTACACCTCTTCATCTCTTCAAAAGCTTCTTCTGGCAACATGTTTTTCTTTCTATAAACTCTTTTTGAAGTCATAGCATCAAAAGAATCTGCTATCATTAATATTTTTGAAAGTAAAGGTATCTCTTTTGAACTTATACCTTTAGGATATCCTGTCCCATCTAGTTTTTCATGATGATATAAAAGAATAGTTGCAGAATTTTTTAAAAATTCTATATCTTTTAATATATCATATCCTATTTGTGGATGTTTTTTTATTTCATTATATTCATCATCTGTAAATCTACCAGGTTTATTTAAAACATTATCTTTAATTCCTATTTTTCCTATATCATGTAATATTGCTGCAAATTTAAGATCTTTTTTAAATTTATCTGGAATTTTTAATTTATCTGCTATCATTAAAGAATATTCCATTACTCTTTCACAATGTCCACCAGTATAACTATCTTTTGCATCTATTGCTGTAGCTAATGCTTTTACAGTTTCTAAATACCCTTTTTCACTTTTTTCAAGAGTAGCTTCTATTAGTGAATTAGAGATTTCTTTTTCATTTATTACTGTTTTTAATTTATATACCATTTCATTTATTGCATCTGCAATTACTTTGATTTCATTATTGTTATTTTTTATATCTATTTTTGTATTTAAATCTCCTATTTTTATTTGTTCAATAGCTTCTAATAATTTTTCCATAGGATATAATATAGATTTTTTATATTTATAATTTATAAATAATAAAATAAATATAAATAACATTGCTATAAAAATATTTTTTAAAAGTAATAATATAGATTTTTTATTAATTAATTCATTATCATATTTTAGTTCTAATATTATATTTAACGATGTCCCTAACTTTCCCTTAATAATATATGGAATATAAATATATACTTCTCTAAAATTATTATTTTTTATTTCATATCTATATAATTTACCTATTTCAAAAGTTTTTTTTATATTTTCATATTTAATTTTATCTTTTTTTATTGATTCTTTTGTTATATAGTTTACCCCAAATTTATTATAAAGATTTATTTCTTTTATCTCTGGAAATAACTCTTTATTATAATTAGTAAGTTTATATATAGAATTTTTATCTAAAATTTTATTGTAATAATCCATATCTATACTAGCTTCAAAAATATATTTTTTGTCATTTGAAGGTAAATATGCATATTTCAATATTTTTTTACCTTTTAATGATTGATTTATTCTATCTGATACATATTTTTGATTATTTAATATTTTTTCTAAATTTTTTCTAAAATATTTATATTTATTAAAATCTAATCCAATATTAGATTTATTAGTAGATTTTATAACTTTATAATTATTGTCAATTACATATAAATCTATAAAATCTTCTTTAAATTTTTCTAATTCTATTTTTCCATAAATTTCATAATTTTTGTTTATTTTTTCTAATTTTGTTTTAAGCAAAATATCACTTTTTTCTTCTAATAAAAAATAAATTTTGTTTATCATTTCTAATTTTTCTGATAAATTATTTGAAAAATTACTCATTCTTTTATCTAATCTCTCATTTTCTATCTTTTTAAATGATATATAAGAAAATAAAATAAAGAAAAATAATACTATGATTATAAAAATAATTGTATGGTAAAAAATATTTTTTATTGTACTTTTTATTTTCATATAACCTCCTATATTTCATATAGTATAATATAAAAAAAAATTTTTTTCAATAAAAAAAGAGGGATTACCCCTCTATTACAAATATTTTTTTCTTTATAATAAAGTCAACATAAAACCATATTATTGCTACTATACCTTTTATAATACTAGATATTGAAATACTCCACCAGACCCCATTAAGTCCTAAATTTAAATTATATGCAAAGTATATAGCTATTGGTATACGAAGTCCCGTGAATACAATACTTATTATTGCAGGTGGTATAGTTTTAGATACACCATTAAATAATCCCATTGTTGTTATTTCAAGACACATAAAAACTTGTGAAATTGCTAATATTTTTAAATAATCCGAACCAAGTAATATTACTTTTTTATCATTTGGAACAAAAAATTTAAATATTTCACTTCTAAAGATATAAAATAATAAAGTAGCAATTAAACCTATTATCACTGTTATACTTAATGCACTATAATACCCTTTTATTATTCTCTCTTTATTTTTATTTCCATAATTTTGAGCCGTAAAAGTTCCAAGAGCCGTTGCTATTCCCCCTGCTGTCATCCAAGAAAGAGATTCTATTTGTGCTCCTATTTTTTGTATTGCAATGGCCACTTCCCCCCAATTAGAAATAATTTTAGCTATATTCATAGATATTGTTGCAAAAAACATATTTTGAAATGCAACTGGTATCCCAATTTTTATTATTTTTTTTATTATTTTTATGTCTATTTTATTAAAAAACTTAAAATTCTCAAATGGATAATTTTTTATCTTAACCACAAATAAAATAAAAACTACAGCCTGAGATAAAATCGTTGCAACTGCTGTTCCTATTGCATTAAATTTAAATCCAAATATAAATAAAGGATCTAATACTATATTTAAAATAAGTCCTACAGTATTATAAATAAATGGTGTATGACTATCTCCATATCCTGTTATTATACTAGAAAATATTTGGATTAAATATCCTGGTACAAAAAACATTCCAACAATAAAAAGATAATCTTTTGCTACCTTTAATGTATTTCCAGTTAAATTAAAAAAGCTAAGAATATTATGCCTAAATATAAGGATCGCAATTGAATATATAAATATCAAAATGCTATTTAACATCACTCCATTTTCACTTGCTTCTTTAGCTTTTTTATAATTATTTGCCCCAACATATTGACCTACTAAAACTTCTACTCCTGTTTTACTAATAAGAGTTACGGAGAATCCAAACCACATAAAAAAACCAGCTGTTCCCACTGCCGCTACTGCATTACTACTTAATCTCCCAAGCCATATCATATCCGTTAAATTATATGCCATTTGTAAAAATGAAGTCCCCATTATTGGTAATGCTAATTTTAATAAAGCTAAATAGATATTTCCAGTCGTTAAATTTATTTTTTTGCTCATTTTTATCACCTCTTTTAATCATGAGGTATATTCTAATATTATTATTGTATTTTGTCAATTAAAAATAAAGATAAATTATTCATTATAAATAATTTTTTTGTTTTTTATAATAATTCTATTTTAGCATATATTATATCATTTGTAACTTTTATTTCTTTATACAATTCAATATATTTTTTTTCTACATTTCTCAATATATTTTTAGTTAATAGTTTTCTTGATTGTAACGCACTATTAGCACCTATTTTTTTTATACTTTTTAAAAACTCTAATAAATTATTATATCTTTCAATGTAGTGTTCATTTTTTAATATTTCAATATCTTTTCTTTTTTTAAAATACTCTAATTTAATAAATTTTTGAGAAAATATAAAGTCTTTATTATATTCATAAAATGCATTTCTTAATTCATAATAAGTTTTATCTATAAAAGTAGCAAAAATTATTTTACCATTATTATTTAATATTGTTTTATAATAGTCTAAAGTTTTTTCTAAATTATTAAACCACTGAAATACTGCATTTGATACAATTAAATCATATTTTTGATTTTTAAAAAGATATTCTTCAGCATCACAAACAATATAACTATTTATTTTGTCTTTATATTTTAATTTTACTATATCTATCATATCGTTTGATATATCAACTACATCTAAAGTCATATTTTCATATTTTTTAAAAAGATATTCAGTAAATATTCCTGTTCCACATCCTATTTCTAATATTTTAGGATTTTTTATATTTGGTAAAAAATTATATAAGTCTTGTGCCATTATTTTTTGTATCTTTGCATAAGAATCATAACTATTTACACTTTTTGAAAAATTATTTTGTACATATTTTTTATTTATCAATTATAAAACTCCTTACTATTTCATAAATATCTTTTTCAAAAAAAATAATATGTCCACAATTATCTATTTCTATTTTTTTTGAATTAAAAAAATTATTAAATACTTTTATAGATGATTCTTTAAAAATTATTTTATCTTTATTTGAATATATTATTAATGACTCAATATTAAATTTTTCTTCTTTTATTTTTATATTTTTCAAATATTCCAATTCTTTTATAAGCTTTTTTTCTTCAATTTTTTTTATATTATTAAAATATTTTTCAATAAATTTTTTATAATTTTCTTTATAAAAAAAACAATTTTTAAAAAATTGTTTTAATGTTAATTCTTTGTTTTTCAATATATTCTTTTGCATTTTTTCTAAAATTTGTTTAGAAAAATTTTCAGTGAAATTAAATGTCGGTGATATTAACACCAACTTATTTGGCTTGATCTCATTAATACTTTTAATAGCTAATAAACTGCCTAAAGACCACCCTAAAAATATTATAGTTTTATAGTTCTTTACTATATTTTTTATATTTTTTGACTCTAATTCATCATAAAATACATAATCATATCCTTGAGGTATAAACCCTGTATACATTTCTTGAATACTTGCAAATCCTTTAAAAAAAATTATTAAATTCTTCATAACATCCTCTATTTTTTTATAATAAAAGCTATAAATTTAAGACTAGTATCTCCTGTATTTTTTATACTATGTCTTTCACCATCTTTTGTATAAATAAGGTCTCCTACTGATATTTCTTTTTCTTCTCCATTATCATTTATAATTCCTTTTCCTTCTAAAACATAATAAATTTCTTCATCTTCTATATGCTGATGATAACCTACTTCTGATCCTACTTCAAGTTCATTTACATAAAATCCTTTTAAATTATTTTCTAATTCAATATTCTCTAAATATCTATATCCTTTTATTTTGCCTTTTCCTTCTCTTGGCCTTATTGTTTCGATTAATGTAGTATCATTAAATTTTAGTAGCATTTTTCCCCCTTAATAATATAATTTGTTTTTCTCTATATATTCTTTCACATCTTGATGTAAATAATATTTAATACTTTTTCTTATTTTAATACGATTTCTAATATCTGATGCACTTATTTCAATAATAGGACTATTTAAAATTATTATATTTTTCTCACTTGATTTATAACTACTATTTGATCTTTTTGCTACTATAAATTTTACATGCTTTATCATCTCTTCATAATCTTTCCATTTATAAAGATATGCAGCAGAATCTTCTCCTATTATTTCATACAGTTCATCTTTAGGATATTTTTTTTTCAACTCTTTATAAGTATCATAAGTAAACGAAATTTTATTTTTTTCTATTTCACACAATTCAAAATATTTATTATCTTGTATACTCAATTTTATCATATTTACTCTATGCTTATAATCTATTAAATTATTTTCTCTATGCGAAGGAATTCCTACAGGTATAAATAATATTTTATCAAATTTTAATTCTTCCCTTATATATTCAGCCAAAAAAATATGTCCAAAATGTATAGGATTAAAACTTCCTCCATATATTCCAATTTTCATAATTTAAGTACCACCATTCTATAACTCTATTGATGCTATTATTTCTAATATTTCCTCTTTTGATTCAGAAGTAATAATATCTTCTCTTATATTTTTATCTCTAAATACTCTAGATATTCTTGATAATAATTTTAAATATTCTGTATTTTTAGTTGTTGGTGCTCCTACCATTATTATTATTTTTGCTGGTTCTCCATCAGGTGTGTTAAAGTCAATAGGAGTTTTTAATAATGTTACACTCATAACTATACCTTCTAACTCTTCACATCTAGCATGTGGAACTACAATTTGTCTTCCAATTCCTGTAGTCCCAGCTTCTTCTCTTTTAAATATATTTTCTAAAAATTTATCTTTATTTTTTATTTTATCACTATTTTCATACATTATATCGACTATTTTTTTTAAAATTTGTTTTTTATCTGTTTTGTTATCTTCAAATAAAATAAGTTTTGAATTTAAATAATTTATCATTATTCCCTCCTATTTTAAAGCTATATTGATAGCTTTTTTACTCTCTAAGTTATCTATTAAATTTCCTGTATCCAAATTATAATAAAACAATATTTTTTTATTTTCTAAAATATAAAGTGTTTTTTCATTAAATATATATTCTTTATTATCTTTCTTTATCTCTTTAGTATTATTTAATAATAAAGTGCTTAGAATATAAATATCATTTAAATTTTTAATATATTCCGTACTAAAATTATTTGGAAATCCATATTTAAATTGAGCTTTTAAAAAATAATTTAAATATATATTATAAAATTTTTCATTTATATTTTTTATTTTTAATAAATTATTATATTGAAGTTCAAAATATTTTGATATTTTTTTAAAATCTGGTGAATTATCTTTATATTCAAACCAATTATTATAATTTCCCAATCTCTCTACTAATACATCTGTAAAAATTGATGTTCCATTTTGAACATTTTTTAATTTTTCCACAACTAGATCTTTTTTATTATAAATTTCATTATAATTTAATGAAATTATATTATCTATATTTTCTAAATATTTCAACATTTTTTCTACATCTTCTTCATCAATTTCATCTAAAATAAATTTTGAAGAGTAATTTAAAACAAAATTTTCATTACTATTTAATTTAGCTATTTTATTTATATAATTTTTAATTTCATTAAAAATATCATCTTTTTTATAAAATAAATATTCTTCTAATTTAACAATAAAATCTTTATCATCACTTAATAAATACATATCATTTAATTGTCTAACAACATATTCATTATATTTATTACTACTATTTTTTATAATTTTATCTTCTAATATTATAAGTTTTATACCATTTTCTTTTAATTTATTACTTATTTTACTATCCCATATTCCTCCATTTAAATAAAAAACTTTTGGTTTATTATTAAATAACTTTTCTTTTAATTCTATATCTTTTTTTATCTGTAAATCTATTATTTCATCAGTAAAAGCAGCTAAAATCCCACCAGAATAACTACTTGCTACTATTTCTACTTTGTCTTTTTTTATTAATTTATTTATTTTTTCTATTATATCTTTTCTGTTTTGCGATATATATTTTAATAATATTCCGTTAATATTAAGATTATATTTAAAATTATTATTTTCTATATAGGTTAATATTTTTTCTATTTTTTTTATATTTTCACTTCTGTTTTTAGGATTATCTTCTATTATATTTAATAACACTGTTGTATTTAATGTATTAACATTCCCATTATTTATATAAGTTCGCATTCCTAAAGCTAATAATAATAATAATAAAGAAATTCCTGCTAATAATTTTATTATCTTTTCTATATTAAATCTTTTTTTATCTAATTCTTTTCCCGTTAAATCTGTCATTGCAAATTCAAGTCTAGCTATTTTTTTTTCTATTTCATTTAATTCTTCTTCATCATCTATTTTTTCTTGTAAAAATAGCATATATTTCATAGCTTCTTTATAACGTCTATTTACTTGCGCATCATCAGCCAACTTATAAAAATAGTCTTTTAAATCTGTTCCACAATTGTTACACTTTATATCTGTAATTTCTGTATTACAATTTAAACATTTCAACGCAATCACCCTTTTATAATATTTAAAAATTTACCTATAATTTTTTCTTCTTCTTTTGATAATTTATTTTTTACTTTTAAAGTGTCTATTTTATTTAATATTATAAAATAATATCTATCTTTATTTTCTATATTTGATTTTTTTAAGAGAATATAATATGCTAGTATATTTAATCCTTCTAAACATAATAATTTATCATAATTTTCAAAAATTTTAGTTTCTATATCAATTTTTTCTTCTTTAGAATTTTCATATTCATAAAAATCTGATTCTCTATTTACTAAATAATAAATAAATGGATATAAAATATAATCAATATCATTTTTATTTTCTATATATTTTGTTAATTCTATAAAAGATATAAAAAATAAAGATTTTTCTGAATAAATATCGTTCATTAATACATATTTTGTTATCAATTCTATAAATAAATTTTTATCTTTTAAATACAATTCTTTACAATATTTTATTGCAATATTAAAATCTCTATTATAAAAAATCTTAAATATATTCTGACTTAATTTTTTTGTAGATATTCCACTTAATCTATCTATTTTTTTAAATTTAATTCTATTTTTTTTATCTAAAAAATCAATTAATTTTTCTGTAGATATTTCATTTAAAAAAGCTAAATAAAGATATATTTTATTAAATCCATATTTTATTATATTTCCATTATTATATATTTTAAAATATGTTCTTTTATTAGTAAATGGCGCTATTTTAATTAAAAAATTTAACATCCCTTTATTATATTCTTTTTCAAAATTATTATAATCTTTTTCTCTTAAAATATCTAAAAAATCTTTATTTTCTATACACATAAATTATCCTCCAAAATTGTAAAATCTATTTTTAGCACTAATAAATTATCAGGAGTTTTATCTAAATCTAACTTGATAAAATCTTTCTCTGTTGTTATTATATAATCAAAATCTTTTGCTACTTTTAATATATCATCATATTCTTCTTTTGTTAGAGAATAATGATCTGGAAAAGTTTTTATTTTAATATCTATTGGATTTAATTTTTTTAAACTATTATAAAAAGGCTCAGGATTTCCTAACCCTGAAAATACAAATATTTTTTTATTTTTTATTATATTTAATTCTTCCTTATCTTTATTTTTATTATAAAAATAAAGATTTTTATATGCTGAAATTGTTATTTTTTTTTTATATTTTTTTAATTCATTTATTATTTTATCTAATTTTTCTTTTGATACTTGTTCTGATTTTGTTATAATAATTTCATCTGCCCTATCAATATTTTTTAAACTTTCTCTTAAATTTCCATAAGGCAATAAATACCCATTTCCAAAAGGGTTACTTGCATCTATAACTAATAAATCTTTATCTCTAAATAATTTTCTATGCTGAAATCCGTCATCTAATATAATTGTATCAACATCAAAAATATCTTTAGCTAATTTACAAGCTTTATACCTATCTTTTCCTACAACTACAGGAACAGATAAATTTTTTGCATGTAAATATGCTTCATCCCCACTTTCTTTTTCAGTTACAAATATTTTTTCTCCATCACTTACAATTAAAGGGTCTATATCTCTTTTTCCTTTATATCCTCTCAATACAACAGCTACTTTTTTATTTTGTTCTATAAATTTATTTGTTAAATATTGTACTGTTGGTGTTTTCCCTGTTCCTCCAACAGTAACATTTCCTATACATACAATATATAAATCATCTATTTTTTTTGATTTTAATATGTTTTTATCATATAAAAAATTTCTTATTGTTGTTATTAGTAAAAATAAATATGATAGCAATTTCATTTTTTCCTCTTTCTATTTTTCTTTTAAATATTTATTATTTTAACACATATAATCTTTATTTTAAAGATTATTTTATAATTTGCTCTCTTAGTCTATTTATAGCCATAGCTATTTCATATTTTCTTATACCACAATATTTTCCACTTTTAGCATTTAGTATTTCACTAATATTTTCATTTTCAAGTCTATTTTCTAAGCTATTTAAAATATTATATAATGATTCTGTTTGATTTTTTCTTTTAAATATTCTTTTTATAAGTTCGCCAATAAAAATTATTTGACCTTCTTCAACTATTTGTTCAATATTTCTAAAATCAATATTATAATTTCCAAAATTCAATTCATCAAAACCTTTATTTTTTATCTTAAATTTATTATTAAATACAATATTTCTACAATATTCAATATTTAATTTTCTATCAGTAACAATTATTTTATTGTTTTTATGCATTACATCATCCACTAATATTTTTTTTACTTTATTTGTTATATTTTTTACTCTATATTCATCAAGCATTAATACTGTATCTGCTATTTTAAAATACTCTGACAAGCTTCCTACAATCATTATAACTGAAGTATCATTTTGCTCTTTTAATGCCTTAATGTTTTCTATAAAAGGTCTAATAGGCTCTTTATTGTCTGCAATAATTTTTTTTATAAAATCATCTCTTATCATAAAATTAGTTGCTGTAGTATCTTCATCTATTAAAAAAAATCTACTCCCTATTTCTAATGCTTCTATTATATTTGCTGCTTGTGATGTTGAACCACTTGCATTTTCAGTAAAAAATTTTTCTGTATCTTTTTTATTTGGAAGATTTTGTATAAAACTACTTATATTAGTATTATTTATAAATCTCCCATTTTCAGCTTTTATTTTTATCGCATCTTCTCTTGTTATTACATATTCTCTTCCATCACCATATATATGATTATAAATTCCCATTTCAATAGCTTCTAAAAGTGTTGTTTTCCCATGAAAACCACCACCAGTTATAACTGTAATCCCTTCTTTGATCCCCATTCCTTTTATAATTTTATTTTTATCTAAAGGTATTTCTATCTCTAGTTCTTTAGGTGATTGAAATTTTATCGCATTTTTCATAGGTTTTTCTGAAATACTACTTTCTCTAGGAAGTATAGAATCATTTGCAATAAAAAGAATATAATTATTTTTTTTTAAGTATTCCCTTATTTTTTGAATATTTCTATATAAATTTATATGATTTTTTAATTTTTCAATATTTACATTTTTAATAATTTTATATATTCCAGGCAATTTTTCAAATATTATTTTTATTGCTTCTCTGCCTAAAATTCTTCTTCCTTTAGCAGGTAATCCTACATAAAATTTTATACTTAATTTTTTCTTAATTATTTCTATTGCACTTCTTTTTAAAATCTTATTACTTGGTTTTAAAATATAAATATGCCCACTTTTTCCACTACCTATTTGATTGGTATTTATTCTTTTTATATTTTTTGAAATTTCTCTTAATAAAAAATCTTCTGTGGCTATTTTAATATCTTCTTTAAATACTTCCATTGGTAATTTTAAATTTTTAATATCTATTTCTATTTCAAAAAATGAAGGAGATGCAAAAGGATCTCCTTGTACATTTATTATATTTAAAATATATTCTTTAAAATCATAACTACCTTTTATATCTTTATATCCTTTATATCCCATACCATCTATCTGATTTAATAAAATTTCTAAATTATACATGTTCCCTCTCTTTTTTACATAGATACACTTAATATTTTTGATTCACCTATTTTTTTATCCATTGTGACACCATATAAAACATCTGATTCTTTCATTGTTTGCTTATTATGTGTAATTAATATAAATTGTGATTTATCTGTAAAATCTTTTAATTTATTTAATAGTCTTTTTGTATTTGTATCATCAAGAGCTGCTTCAATTTCATCAAAAAATGTAAACGGACTTGGCTTATACATAAATATAGCCATTATTAAAGCAACTGCAACCATTGATTTCTCTCCACCTGATAACAAAGTTAATGTTTGCGATTTTTTATTAGCAAATTTAACAATAAGTTCAACTCCACTTTCTAATAAATTTTCTTTATCTGTTAATTCTAATTTCCCAATAGAATTATTAAGAATCTCTTTACACATATATCCAAAATTTTTATTAATAGACTTATATGCATTTAAAAAATTATTTACAATATTATTTTCAATCTCTTTTATAATGTTTTTTAATTTTTCTTTACTTCCTAAAAGATCATTTTTTTGCTCTAATAAAAAATCATACCTTTTTTTTACCTCTTCGTATTCTTTTATTGCTAAAAGATTTACATTCCCCATAGATTTCAATTCAATTTCTAATTTATATATCTCTTTTTTTATAGATTTTACATCTTTTTTATATTCTATATATTCTACATTTTTTATTTCTTTTAATTTTTCTTTTACATTTAATATATAACTTTCTATTTTATTTTTTCTATCTATTAAATTTATTTTAGAATTTTCTAATTTAAATAACTCTTTTTCATAATTTTTTATAGAAATTATAAGTTCTTTTTCTTTTTTTTCTAAATTTAAAAGCTCCTTTCTATATTTTTCTAATTTTTCTTCATCTACTACTAAATTTGCAGCATTTTCTTCTAGTTTTCTGTGTAAATTAACTAATCTAGTTTTTAAATCCTCATAATTTAATTTCAAATTTTTTATTTTATTTCTTTTTTCTTCTAATTCAAGTTGATTTTCTTTAATCTCTAATTCTAGTTTCTCTAATACATTCTTATCTTGTCGTACCCTTTCTTTTTTACTATATATTTCTATTTGTTTATCTGAATTTTCTATTTCATATTTTTCTATTTCATCACTTATTTTTTTTATTTCTTCTTTTAAATTTTCTATATTATTATTTATATCTACCAAATTTTTTTCTACTATTTTTATTTTTTTATTAGAAATTTCTTTTAAATTTGTAAATTCTTTTAAATTTTCTTTTAAATCATCTATTTCATATTTTAAGATAGATATACTTTTTTCAAGTTTAATTTTTTCTACTTCATATTCATTTTTTTCTAATTTAATTCTTTCTGCTTCTTCTTTTATATTTTCTTTTTTTATATCATACTCTTTAATTTTTTCTGTTGATATACTTATTTTATTAAGTTTATTTTCTAATTTTTTTTCTTTGCTTTCTATAAGCAATTTATTTTTCTCTATTATTTTTTCTAATTTTTTTATTTCTCTTCTTCTTTCAAATATAAGTGAACTATTAGATTTTAGACTCATTCCACCGCTTATTCTTCCACTTGATGACAAATATTCACCATCTAAAGTTACTATGTTAAATTTAAAATTTTTAGATTTTAATATTTTTAAACTATTATCGAGATTGTCTACAACTAATATTCTAGAAAGTGTATATTTCACTGCATTTTCTATTTCTTTATCATATTTTACTAATTTACTTGCAATTCCAATAACCCCTTCTATATTTTCATTAAAATTATGTTCTTTAAATTTTAATATATCTAATGGTAAAAAAGAAGCTCTTCCTATTTTATTTTTTTTTAAAAATTTAACACATTGTTTTGCTACTTCACTATTTTTTACAACTACATCTTGAAAACTACCCCCTAATGCTGCCTCTATTGCTTTTTGATATTTCTCCTCTACTTCTATAAGGGATATTAGCGGACCATATACTCCAAATATTTTTTGATTTGTTAGTTCTTTTACTCCTTTTATAAATCCCTCGTTATTTTTTTCTAATTTTTTTAAATTTTCATATTTAGATATATAATTATTATTTAAAAAGATAATCTCATTTTTTTCTTTTAATAAAATTTCTTTTTCTTTTATCTTTTCTTCTAATTCTTCTTTTTCTTTATTTTTATTTTCTATACACTCTTCAAATAGCTTTTTTAAATTTTCTATTTTTTCTTCTAATTCCTCTTTTTCTTTATTTATAATTGATAATTCATTATTATTTTTTTCATATTCTTTTCTTAATTCATTTATTCTATTTTCAATTGATTTGACTTTTTTATCACTTGTTTCTATATCATTTTGATATTTTATTTTTTCTAATTCAAGATTCATACTTTTTTCTTTTAAAAAATTTAAATTTAACTCCTTATTTTTTAAAAATGTTCTTTTATTATTTAATTCTTCTTCATATTCTTTGTTTACCTCTAATTTTTTTATTATTTCTTTTTCAATTATAGCAATAGATTCTTTTAATTCAATTCTTTCTTCTTCCAATTTTCTAATTTTTTCTATTAATTTTTTTTCTACTATTTCATTTTCTTCAATTTCTTTATTATAATTACTTTTTCTTTCACTAAAAAGAGTTATTTGATTTTTTATATCTCCAATATATTTTCTTAAATTTTTATTTTCATTATTATTTTTTTCAATAATATTATTTATCTCTTGTCGATAATTATTTATATTTTCTAAATCTTTTTCTTCTTTTTTAAAAAGTTTATCATTTCTATTGATACTTTTCTCTATCTCTTTTAACTCAATTGTATATTCTTTATATTGATTTTCGAGTTCTTTCTTTTCATTTGTATATATAAATTTTTTATATTTATCTAATTCATTTTTTATATCTAAATATTTCGTAGCTTTTTGTGATTGTAATTCAAGTGTTTTATAATTTTTAAAAAGTTCTGTTTCTACATAACCTATTTTTTCTATTTCATTTTTTACTTTTTCAAGTTTTTTTTCAGCTTCCTCTTTTCGAAGCTTTATTTTTTTTACTCCTGCAGCTTCTTCTATAATATCTCTTATCTCTTTTGTAGATGAAGATATTATTCTTTCTACTTTTCCTTGCCCTATTACTGAATAAGCTGATTTTCCAACTCCTGTATCTAAAAATAATTCTGAAATATCTTTTAATCTAACTTTATTTCCATTGATTCTATATTCATTTTTACCATCTTTAAAAAGCTTTCTGCTTACTTTAATTATATTTTCATCTATTTTTAATTGCCTATCCGTATTGTCAATCTCTAATACTACTTCTGCAAAGTTTTTACTTTTATTAGCGCTGTGAAATATAACGTCTCGACTTTCTTTTGCACGTATTGATTTATAGGATTGTTCTCCCAATACCCATAATATTGCATCTAATATATTAGATTTCCCGCTACCATTAGGTCCTACTATCGAAGTTATACCTTTTATAAATTCTATTTCTATTTTTTCTGAAAATGATTTAAATCCATTAATTTCTAAGCTTTTTAAGTACATAATCTCTCCATCATAAAATATAATTATTTAGATTTTCTTTATCTGATTTTATATCAAAAACTTTTTCTATATCTTTTCTATTCAATTTTATTTTTTTCTCTTTTTCAAAAGGTGCTTCAAACATTATCTCTTTTAATACACTTTCTAATACAGTATGTAATCTTCTCGCTCCTATATTTTCTACTTTAGTATTTAAATCAATTGATATTTCTGCTATTACTTCTATTGCTGTTTTAGTAAATTCAAGCTCTACTCCATCTACTTTTAACAATTCTATATATTGTTTTAATAAATTATTATCTACTTTAGTAAGTATTTCAATAAAATCTTTTTTAGTTAAACTTTTTAATTCTACTTTTACTGGAAATCTTCCTTGTAATTCAGGCATAAGGTCACTAGGACTTGATTGTGAAAAAGCTCCAGCCGCTATAAATAATATATGATCTGTTTTCACTGGTCCAAATTTTGTAATAACTGTGGTACCCTCTATAATAGGTAATATATCTCTTTGAACTCCTTGTCTTGAAACTTCCCCTCTACTATATGATTCTCTTTCTGCTATTTTATCTATTTCATCTATAAAAACTATTCCATCCTCTTCTACTTTCTTTAATACTTCTGGAATAAATTCTTCTGTATCTATACTTTCATCAATTAATTCTTTTAATAAATAATCTATTGCATTTTTAACTTTTATATTCTTTTTATTATCTTTTTTCCCAAAAGGTGATATTGAATCAAATAAATTTTTTAAGCCTTCGTCAGGTGAACTAGCATTTATTTCAATTACAGGTATATCAAATTTTGGTTTTCTTTCTATTTCAATCTTTTCTTCATCATACTTACCTTTTTTTATCTCTTCAATAATTTTAGCTTTTTCTTCATCTAATAGCTCATAAGGTTTTAATTTTTTTGCTATTTTATTGTAAATAATAGGAAGATACTCTTCTCTTAGTTCTTCTATTTTTCTTTTTTTCATATTTTGATAAGTTAAATTTACAAGATCTTTAATTATTGCCTCTACATCTTTTCCTACATAACCCACTTCAGTAAATTTTGTTGCTTCTACTTTTATAAATGGAGAATCCGTTACTTTTGCAAGTCTTCTTGCTATCTCAGTTTTACCAACTCCTGTAGGCCCTATAAGAATTATATTTTTTGGTGTTATTTCTATTTGCAATTTTTTATCCACTATCTGCTTTCTTCTATATCTATTTCTAAGAGATATTGCTACATTTTTTTTTGCTTCATCTTGAGAGATTATATATTTATCTAGCTCTTCTACAATTTTTTTTGGTGTGAACTTATCTTTTAGCATATTATTCCTCCTAGTTTATATTTCTTATTAATTATTATACTTATTGTCTTCTTAAGTTTTTTAATATTTTTATTAATTAAATAATATCTTCTTAACTAGTCTTTTAAAGTACTCATATTTTATTTTTATCTTATAAATTATATACTATTTTTTACTATTTTACAATAAAAGAGAAAGACTCAAAAGAAACTTTTGAGTCTTATTTTATAAAATCAACTAAATCTTTTTTCAATAATTTTAATGCATTTCCTCTATGGCTTATTTTTGATTTCTCTTCTTTTGTTAATTCTGCAAATGTTTTGTCAAAAGGTTCATAATAAAAATGTGGGTCATATCCAAAACCATTTGTTCCTCTTGGTATATCAATTATCTCTCCTATAACTTCTCCAGTATATGATTTAACTGTTCCGTCTGGTTTTGCTATACTTACTACACATACAAATTTTGCGTTTCTATTATCTATTTTTTTTAGATTTTTAATTAATTTTTCATTATTTTTTTTATCATCTGTATCTTCGCCTGCATATCTAGCAGAATATACTCCTGGTTCTCCATTTAATGCTTCCACACAAAGACCAGAGTCGTCAGCAATAGTTATTATATTTAAATATTTAGCTATTTCCAATGCTTTCTTTTGAGAATTATACATAAATGTAAGTCCATCTTCTTTAACTTCAGGTATATCATATCCATCATTTATTGATATTATTTCTATATTATAATTTGATAATATCGTTTTTATTTCCTCAATTTTTTTTTTATTTTTAGTAGCTAAAAATATTTTTTTCATTAAAATGCCTCTTCTACATATTTTTTTTGTAATTCAAATATTTGTTTTAATCCTTCTTCTGCTACATTAAGCATTTGATTAAGTTCTTCTCTAGTAAACGTGGCCTCTTCGCCTGTTCCTTGAATTTCTATTAATTCACCTTTATCATTCATAATTACATTCATATCAACTTCAGCAGTACTATCTTCTGTATATTTAAGATCTAACATTACTTGTCCTTTATTTATTCCTACACTTATAGCTGCTATTTGTGATTTTAAAGGGTTTTCTTTTATTTTCTTTTCTTTTAACAATTTTTTTATAGCTATTTCTAATGCTATATAAGCTCCTGTAATAGAAGTAGTTCTTGTCCCACCATCAGCTTGTATTACATCACAATCCAAAATAACTGTTCTTTCTCCTAATTGTTCTAAATCAATACACGCTCTAAGAGATCTTCCTATTAATCTTTGTATTTCCATAGTTCTTCCCGATAATTTTCCCTTAACTGATTCTCTCATATTTCTGTCTTCTGTAGCTCTTGGTAACATTGAATATTCAGCTGTAATCCATCCAGTACCTTTCCCTCTTAAAAAAGGTGGTACATTTTCATTTACTGTAGCATTACATATTACTTTTGTTTCTCCACATTCTATAAGAACAGAACCTTCAGCATGTTTTATAAAATTAGGTGTAACTTTTATTTTTCTTAATTGATTAAGTGTTCTTCCATCATCTCTTTTCACAAAAAGACTCCTCTCTTATTAATTATTAATTATATATTGGGCATATTTTTTCACTATATTTTTGCCCCCTAATTTATTTCTTATTTCATTTATTTTTTTATTTATTTCTTTTTTATTCTTCTCTATATATTCTATTTTTTCTATTATTTTATCTAAATTAAAGTTATTTTGTAATAATTCTGGATATACTTCTTCATTTAAAGTAAGATTTGGTAATGAAACATATTTTAGTTTAATAAATAATCGTACTATTATTTCATTAATAATTGAAGTTTTATAAACAACTATACCAGGTAATCCCAATAATGCTAATTCTAAAACTACGGTTCCTGAAGTTGCTATAGCATATTTTGATTTTTTTATACAATTATTAAGTTCATCATAGCTTACTTCTAAATTATGATATTTTGATAAATCTTTTTTTATATATGATAAACTTTTTTTATTAGCTAATTTCAAAATAAATTTTTCATTTTTTAATTTATCTACTACTTTTAATAAAGTAGGTAATATTTTAGTTATTTCTTGCTTTCTACTTCCTGGTAATATTAAAATTTTTTCCCCTTTTTTTTCTATTTTTTTATATTTTTCAATGAAAGGATTTCCATAATATTTTACATCAATATTCTTATTTTTATAAAATTCTAATTCCCATGGAAAAATAACAAGAAGTTTATCAGCTAATTTAAGTTTTTCTACTCTTTTTTCTCCCCATATCCATACTTTAGGTGGAATATAATAATAAACTTTTATTCTACTATCTACTTGTTTTAATTTTTCTAAAAATTTTATATTAAATCCTCCATAATCTACTAAAATAACTTTTTTAATATTATTTTTTAAAATAAAATTTATAAAAAAGTCTAACTTTTTCTTTAAATAATTATATTTCATTGCTGCTTCTTTAAAACCCATAACAGCAATATCATCTATATGTTGAAGTAAATTCACACCTACTTTTTTTGAGTTATCACCTGCCATTCCATAAAACTCAGCATTTTTATCTTCATTTTTTATTTCATTTAATAAATATGATAAGTGAACATCTCCAGATAACTCACCAGTAGATACAAAATATTTCACCCTTCCTCCTATCTTTTTATAGCTTTAATAAATAATTTATTTTTATTTGCTAAAGCTATAGATTCCTCTTGTTCAAAAAATAGCATTTTATTAGCTTCTATTACTATTCCTTTTGCTTTTATTTCGACAGCTTGTTTTACTGTATCCAATCCTATTACAGGCGTATCTGCTCTTAAATCTTGATTAGGCCTTGCCAATTTTACAATAATACATCCTTCACCAGCATATTTATAAGCTCTTTTTATTGTTTCATCTGTTCCTTCTATTCCTTCTAGAGTTACTACAGATTTATCTTTTACAACAACAGTTTGTCCCACATCAATAGAGGTTAAGGCTTTCGCGCCTTCTATTCCAACTTTTACAGTTTCTATATCACTTAAATCTACGTCTATATTCGTATATACTTTTTCTTCAGTAATTAAATCGTCTAACATATAATTTTGTGGCAATATATCTATTCCACTTTTTTGAAGAATTCCTATTATTCCCATTAAAAGTGTTTCGTCTTTTTGATCTGGAAGATTTGAAAGTAAATCCGAAAAAGTTTCATCAAATTTTATATTTTGAAATATAGTATTTTTTTCTACCTTACCAATCATCATTAATTTTGATATTTTATTTATGATTAAATAAGAAATTATTTTCCCAAGTTCTCCTATATTTACTTTTATAAAATTTTTATGCTTTTTTATTTCATCATTTATTTCATCAAAAAATCCAATTGGAAACACTTCTATTCCTTTTTTTTCAGCTTGTTTTATAAAATAATTAGGTAGTTCTCCCTTCCCAGCTATTAATCCTATCTTTTGCATCTATCTCGTCAGCCCCCTATCAAAGCTTCTTATCGTTTTTATCATATGTATAATGTTTTTATCATCTTTAAATTCTATCTCTAATTCATTTAATGCATTTTCTAATTTAATTTTTGACATAAATATTTTTTTATATGCAGTTTTTATATTTCTTATATCTTCTCTGGAAAACCCTCTTCTTTTAAGTCCTAATAAGTTTAATCCTCTAGTTTTTGCATCATTACCTTCAACAGTAACAAATGGCGCTACATCTTGCACTATTCTAGTGGCTCCCCCTATCATCGCAGATTCACCTATTTTACAAAATTGATGCACTCCTGTAAGTCCTCCAACAACTGCAAAATTTTCTACTTCTACATGTCCTGCAAGTGTTGCACAATTTGCAAATATACAATTATCACCTATTACTACATCATGTGCAACATGTACATATGCCATAAGTAAATTATTATTCCCTATTACTGTTTTATTTGAAGCAGTTGTTCCTTTATTAATAGTACAAAATTCTCTTATCTTGTTATTATCTCCAATAATAAGTTCTGTATCTTCTCCATTGTATTTTAAATCTTGCGGATCCTGCCCAATAGAAGCATAAGGATAAATAATATTATTTTCACCTATTGTTGTTTTACCTTCTACTACTACATGTGATTTAAGAATAGTACCATTTCCTATTTTAACATCTTTGCCAATAAAACAATAAGCTCCTATTTCAACATCTTCTCCAATTACTGCTCCTTTTTCTATAATAGCAGTTTCATGAATCATAATACTCCTCCTAATTTATTTGTCCATAATCGAGAACATAAGTTCTGCTTGAGCTACTATTTCTCCATCTACTAGAGCTTTTCCTGTAGCTTTTAATATTTTACCTTTTAATTTATCTACTACTACATCATAAATTAATTTATCTCCTGGTCTTACAGGTTTTCTAAATTTAACATTATTTATTGCCATAAAATATGGTACTTTTTCTTCTCCTTCAGGCATTGTACAAACACCTAAAGCTTGTGCCATACCTTCTATTATTAATACTCCTGGCATTATTGGATGACCTGGAAAGTGTCCATTAAAAAAATCCTCATTTATAGTTACATTTTTATATGCAACTACTCTTTTATTTGGCTCTAATTCTTCAATTCTATCAACTAATAAAAATGGGTATCTGTGTGGTATTCTTTTCATTATTTCCATAACATCTAATTTCATATTAACATTCCTCCATATCAAATTTTCTTAATATTTTTATAAAAAATTTTTAACTAACTCTCTTGCAAAATCAATATTTATTGCATGTCCTGCTTTTACTGCTATAATATGACCTTTTATAGGTCTATTTAATACTTTTAAATCTCCTATTAGATCTAAAATTTTATGTCTAACAAATTCATCTTGATATCGAAGCCCTCCTGGATTTAATATTCCATCTTTTTTTATTACAATTGCATTATCCAAGCTTCCACCAAGTGCTAAATTGTTTGCCTTTAAATATTCTATTTCATAATCAAAACAAAAAGTTCTAGCTCCTGAAATTTCATTTACATAGTTATCTACATTTACTTCTATTTCAAGTAATTGAGATTTTAAGTACGAGTGATTATAATTGACAGAATAAGTAATTTTATATCCATCATAAGGAAGTCCTACTACATGTTTATCACCATGTGTAACATATATAGGTTTTTTTATAATCAATTCTTCAACCTCTTCTTTATATTCTTTTATATTTTCTTTTATTAATTCTATAAATTTTTTAGAACTTCCATCTATAATAGGTAATTCATTACCGTCTATTTCAACAATAATATCTGTTATCCCAAATACATAAAGTGATGATAAAAAATGTTCTATTGTATAAACAGATGCTTTATATTCATTAATTAAATTTGTTCCTCTAGTTAAATCAAATACATTATCTATATCTAAAACTATTTTATTTTCCCCATCTTTTAAGTCTTTTCTATAAAAAACTATTCCAGTATTAACCGGAGCTGGTTTAAGTCTTAAAATGATATCTTCTCCTTTATGCAACCCTATTCCCTTATATTTCAGATTTTTAGATATCGTTTTTCTTTTCATAAAAATTCCTTCCTAAAATAACACTATATTTTTTTTAGTACTTTTTCAGCTACGGCAATGGCTATTTTTTTTTCTTCGTATTTAAATTTAATTATCAATCTTTTATTTTCTTCAATATTTTTAATTATTCCATTTCCAAATTTATTATGATATATTTTATCACCAACATTAAATAACCCTTTGTTTTTTAATGAAAATGGATTAAAATTTTCTATTTTTTTAGATTTTTCCTTTTTAATAATAGTTTTTTCTTCTTTTCTATTTATATATTTTAACAAGTTCATTGGTATTTCATCTAAAAATCTTGATTTATCTCTAAAGCTATCTATTCTTCCATAAATATTTCTTTCATTTGCATATGTTATTACAAGTTTTTCTTCCGCTCTAGTTATTGCAACATAACAAAGTCGTCTTTCCTCTTCAAGTTCTTTATCATCAAATTCAACCTTTTTACCAGGAAAAATATCTTCTTCCATTCCAACTAAATAAACTACTGGAAATTCGAGCCCTTTAGAATTATGAATAGTCATAAGCTTTATATAATCTTGATTTTCTTCCAAATTATCAGTTGTACTTACTAGAGATATATTTTCTAAATATTCACTAAGTTGTATATTATTTTCTCTAGTTTCTTGTTCTATTATAGAATTTTTTAACTCGAGTACATTTTCTACTCTAACTTCTTCTTCCAAGCTGTCTAAATATCTAGTTTTTTCTATTACTTCATCAAATATTTCTGTAACTGATAAAAATTCTTTTTCTTCTATAAGTGTTTTAAAGAAATTATATAACTCAATTATAGAATTTTTCGTATTACTTCTCACACTTGTAGCTTCTTCTATATATTTTAAAGTTTCAAATAAACTAATTCCTTTTTTATATTGAATATCTCTTATTTTTTCAATTGTTCTTGCACCTATTTTTCTATTTGGCACATTTATTATTCTAAGTAAACTAACATCATCATTTGGATTATTTATAACATTTAAATATGCTAATATATCTTTTATCTCTTTTCTTTGATAAAATTGCATTCCACCAAATATTTTATATGGTAAATTATGTTTTAAAAAAACTTCTTCAAATATACGGGATTGTGCATTTGTTCTATATAAAATAGTAAACTCTCTATAATTTCTACCATTATCTACGTTTTTTATAATATTATGTGCCACAAAATACGCTTCATCAATACCATTTTTAGCTTCATATACAGTTATTAAATCCTTACTTTTTTTATCTGTCCAAAGTTTTTTACCTTTTGAAGTAGTATTATTTTTTATTACTGAATTTGCAGCTTCTAATATTATTTCTGTAGATCGATAATTCCTTTCTAATTTTATTACTTTTGCATCTTTATAATCTTTTTCAAAATTTAAAATATTATCAATATTTGCTCCTCTAAATCCATATATACTTTGATCTTCATCTCCTACAACACATAAATTTCTATATTTTAAAGCAATTTTAGTTACAATCTGATATTGAATATCATTTGTGTCTTGATATTCGTCTACCATAATATATTTATATCTATTTTGTAATTTTTCTTTAACTTCCTCTATATCTAAAAGTTTATTTGTATAAATTAAAAGATCTGAAAAGTCCATACTATTATTTTTAAGAAGCTCTTTTTGATATCTTTTGTAAACTTCTGCAATGGTTTTGTAATCATGAAAAAATACTCTCTTTTCTTCAAATTCTTCTGGAGTTATTCCATCTTCTTTTGCTTTACTTATTATTGAAACAATTTTATTTGGTGTCAAATTTATCTCTCGACCTATTTCTTTTAGTATTCTTTTAACTATGGATAATTGATCATCACTATCATATATACCAAAATTCGAATCATATCCTATATATTTTGCATACATTCTAAGAAGTCTTACTCCAAAAGAATGAAATGTTGATATCATTACTTTTTCTCCTTCAATACCTACTAATGACTCAACTCTTTCTTTCATCTCTTTTGCTGCTTTATTTGTAAATGTTACCGCTAATATAAAATAGGGTTCAATATTTTTTTCTTTTATCATATGAGCTATTCTATATGTCAATGTCCTAGTTTTTCCGCTTCCTGCACCAGCTAAAATCAATAATGGTCCTTCTATTATTTCTGCTGCTTTTCTTTGATTTTCATTTAAATTATCAAGTATACTCATCTTTTCTCCTACAAAAAATACTTTTGGACTATTATAGCATAATTTACTTAGTATTTCAAGGAATCTAAATAGTAGCATAACATTATTTTTATTACTTATTTTAATTTTATGAAAGCATTTAATCATTTTTATCCTTAATTTTAAAACTCCATATTATTCTGATAATTTTAATAATTTTGCTATATTATTGATTAATATCAATAAATAATTCGAAAAAAGTATTTGAATATTTTAAACTTTATGATAAAATATCTAAAAAAGTATTTAAAATTTATAACCATTGTATAAAATTTTTAGACAAAGTTTGGGGGAATATATATGAAAATGTATTATAGTACTAGAAATGTAAATGAAAAAGTATCTTTTTCTGAAGGAGTATTAAAAGGCTTGTCAACAAATGGAGGACTTTTTGTACCTGAAAATTTTGAAAAAATAGATATTTTTAATAAAAAATATCTAGAAGTTGATTATAAATCATTAGCTTTTGATATACTTTCAAAATTTTTAAATGATTTTGATGAAGAAGAGATAAAATGGTGTATAAATGAAGCATATAATGAAAAATTTGAAACAGAAGATATAGTTAGTATAAAAGATATTGAAAATGTTTCTTTTTTAGAATTATATAGAGGACCTACCTTAGCATTTAAAGATATGGCTCTTTCTATTTTGCCTAAATTTATGAAGCTCTCAAAAGAAAAAAATAATGAAAAAAAAGATATAGTTATCCTAACTGCAACAAGTGGTGATACAGGAAAAGCTGCTTTAGAAGGTTTTGCAAATAATGAAGGGATTAAAATAATTGTATTTTTCCCTACTGATGGTGTAAGCGAAGTACAAAAAGCTCAAATGGTTACTCAAACTGGAGATAATACATTTGTTGTAGCTATCAATGGAAATTTTGATGATGCTCAAAGTGGTGTAAAAGATATTTTTAATGACACTGAATTTAATAAAATTTTAAATGAAAACGGGTATGTTTTTTCTAGCGCTAATTCAATAAATATAGGTAGGTTAGTTCCCCAAATCATTTACTATTTTTACGGATATTTTAATTTAATAAAAAATAATAAAATAAAAACTGGAGATAAAATAAATGTAGTAGTTCCTACTGGAAATTTTGGTAATATATTAGCTTCATATTACGCTTTTAAAATGGGACTACCAGTAAATAAATTTATATGTGCAAGTAATATAAATAACGTTCTTACTGATTTTTTAAATACTGGAATATATGATATAAATAGAGAATTTAACACTACAATATCGCCTTCAATGGATATTCTAATCTCAAGTAATCTTGAAAGATTTATTGAATCATTAACAGATAAAAATGATAAACTTATTATTGAATTAATGAATTCTTTAAAAACCAATGGTAAATACGAATTACCAAATAATTTAAAAGAAAAATTAAATAAATTTTATGGTGGATTTGCTGATGATAAATCTACAAAATCTACAATTAAAAATGTATATGAAAAATATTCATATGTTATAGACACACATACTGCTGTTGCATATAAAGTATATGAAAATTATTTAGAAGAAACAAATGATACTGATACTAAAACTCTTATAGCTTCTACTGCTAGCCCTTTTAAATTTACTAGAGCAGTATTAGAATCTATCATTGATAAAAATCTTGATAATAAATCTGATTTTGAATTAATTGAAGAACTTTCTAAAATTACAAATTTAGAAATCCCAAAAGCTGTTTTCGAACTTAATAAAAAAGAAATTTTACATAAAACTGTAATTAATCCTAATAAAATGAAAGATACTATCGCAGATTTTTTAAAAATTAAATAACTAAAATTTAAACAATATAAAAGAGTGTATTTATAAAATATAAATACACTCTTTTTATTAATTATTTTAATTCTTCTACTATTTTTTTTAGTTCTTCTACTTTATTAGTTTTTTCCCATGGTAAATCTAAGTCTATTCTACCAAAATGTCCATAAGCTGCTACTTGTCTATATAAAGGTCTTCTTAAGTCTAAATCTTGAATTATTGCCCCTGGTCTTAAATCAAATACTTTTTTTACCGCTTTTACTATAGTATCATCTGCTACTTTTCCTGTTTCAAAAGTATTTACTGCTATTGAAGTAGGACTAGCTACTCCTATTGCATAAGATAACTGTATTTCACATTTATCAGCAAGTCCTGCAGCAACTATATTTTTAGCAACCCATCTTGCAGCATAAGCGGCACTTCTATCTACTTTCGTAGGGTCTTTTCCAGAAAATGCTCCTCCACCATGTCTTCCCATTCCACCATAAGTATCAACTATGATTTTTCTTCCTGTAAGACCAGCATCACCGTGAGGGCCTCCAATAACAAATCTTCCAGTTGGATTTATATAATATTTTGTATTTTCATCTAATAATTCTTCTGGAATTATTGAATTTATAACATATTTTTTCATATCATGTTCTATTTTATCATGTGTAATATCAGAATCATGTTGAGTTGATATTACTATTGCATCTATCCTAACTGGTTTTCCATCTACATATTCTACTGTTACTTGAGTTTTTCCATCTGGTCTTAAATAATCTAATGTATTGTTTTTTCTTACTTCTGATAATTTTCTAGCTAATTTATGTGCTAGTATAATAGGCATTGGCATCAATTCTTCTGTCTCATTAGTAGCAAAACCAAACATAATTCCTTGGTCTCCTGCACCAAGTAATTCTCTTTCATCCTCTTTTTTTGATTTGTTTTCTTTTATTTCTAAAGATTCATCTACTCCCATAGCTATATCTGCTGATTGTTCATGAATAGAATTTATCACTGCACAAGTTTCAAAATCAAATCCATATTTTGCTCTTGTATATCCTATTTCTTTTACTGTATTTCTTACAATTTTTTGAAAATCAACATAAGTTGCAGTCGTTATTTCACCTGCTATTACAACAAGTCCTGTTGTAAGCATAGTTTCACAAGCCACTCTAGCTTTTGGGTCTTCTTTTAAAATTGCATCAAGTATAGCATCTGAGATTTGGTCTGCCATTTTGTCTGGATGACCTTCAGTAACAGACTCAGAAGTGAAAAATACTCTTCCTTTTTCTATCATTTTTTTCTCCTTTTCTAAATATTTAGATAATAAAAAACCTCTTTCAGAAATGAAAGAGGTTACTCTACTCTCTATCATCTCTCGGAATTAGCACCACACTAAATAAGGTTACAGTAGGTTGCTGAAGTTTCATTGGGCCGGTCCCTCCACTTCTCTTGATAACTTGCTTTTTTGACTAAATTAGTATATATTAATTTTAATGTTTTGTCAATAAAAATTTATAAATATTAAACAAAAATTTTAGTATATTGCTACTAAATCTTCATCTGTATTAAATTCTTGTATTAAAAGGTTTTTATATTTTTCATTATCATATGTTAAAATAAACAATCTATCTATTTTTACTTCTTCTGTTTCATTTAAAAATTTTCTAATTCCTTTAAATACTTCTTTTGCCATTTCTTCATAAGTTTTTTCTTTTTTACCAAAAGATTCTCCTGCTCTAATTGATGACATGGATACTATTTTATATTCTTCTTCATTAGCTTTTACTAGTCCACTATATATAATTTCTGATAAAGGTTTTCTTAAATCATCAATCACAAAAATAATATTATTAAATGCTGTTTTCATTCCTTCATCTTTTTCAACTAAAACTACTTGCCCATCATCAAATAAAGAAGTTCCTGTTTTTTGTCTAATATGTCCTAATAATGCTTGATGATAATAATCACCTACATTTTTTCGAATAGCCATATCCACTTGTCCACACCAAATACCTTTAGAATCAACTGCTGTAATTAATGCATCACTTTCTACTGCACACACATCTTTATTTTCTATTGCTCTTATTAAAAGTTGTTTTTTCATAAATTATCCTCCCCTTTATTTAGTTTAATCAATTTAGTATAGCATATTTTTTTTAAAAATATATATTATTTTTTGTTTTTTTATTCATAAAGAATTTTTTTATTTATTGAGATTTATTTTAATTATAATGTATTTTTTAACTTTATTTTTAACTTTATTTTTGTTATAATTTAAATAGAAATTTTAAAAAGGTTGGTAATAAAAATGAATGATATTTTAAAAATTGAAAATCAATTTTGTTTTAGTGTATATAAATTGATGAAAAATATAAATACAATTTACAAACCCCTTTTAAATAAACTTGATCTTACTTATACTCAATATATTACTATGCTTGTATTATGGGAAAAAGATGGAATAAATGTAAATGAAATAGGAAAAATTCTTTCTCTTGATTCTGGAACTCTTACCCCTCTTTTAAAAAAGCTTGAAAAAAAAGAATACATAAAAAGAAATCGAAATAAATTTGATGAACGAAATCTAATAATCTCTCTTACTACAAAAGGAAGAAATTTAAAAAATAAAGCAAAAAATATTCCTACTAACTTGTTAAATAATTTTTCATTAGAAAAAAACGAAATTTTTGCTATAAAACAACAAATTGATATTCTTAATAAAATTTTAGAAAAATAATTTTAAAATTTCAAAAAAAACTTGATTTATGTTTTTTAGTATGATAACATTAATACAAATAATAAAAAAGGAGTGTTTTAGATATGGTTACTATATTTAAAAGCTGGTGGAAAAACGAATATCTTGAATCAACTAAATATATAATCTGTAGTATCATATCTAAGAACGATACTATCTATTAGATTATATCTTTTAGTAATTTTAAGATATAATTTTTATAGATAAATAATTTATACATAAAGACTGTTCTTAGAACGGTCTTTTTTTATTATATATCAATAATAAAAAACTAAGAGAACTATAAAAATATCAATTTAAAATAATAAAATCAATAATTTAAAATTTATAACTAAGGGGGAAAATTATGAAAGAGTTAAAAGTATTTAAAAAAAAAATATCTGGGGATATAGAAACACCCATTACTTTATATAAAAAATATATAAATAATGATATTGGAATATTACTTGAAAGTAGAGACTCTATAAAAGGAAGATATTCTTTTATTGGTAAAAATCCTTTTATTATTGTTGAATCAAATGAATCAAGTATAAAAATTAAAAAAAATGGAGAAATTTTAAAAAAAAATGGACGAGTTCTTGATACAATAAAAGAAGAAATTGAGAATATCAAAATTATTGAAGATTCTAGTCTTCCTTTTTGTGGTGGTGCTGTAGGTGTAATTGGATACGATATAATAAAACAATATGAAAAACTTCCAAAAATAAACCCAGATAATTTAAACCTTCCTGAATCAAATATGATGTTTTTAACAGAATTTATTATGTATGATCATTATCATCAAGATATTTCTATTATTGTTCTTGAAGATAAAAACAATGAAGAATTAGCATATAAACGAATCGAAGAAATTGAGAACATTATCAAAACTACAACTTTACCGATTAATTTTTATAATATTAATAAAATCAAAATTGAAAATGAGGCTATAAGTAATACAACAAAAGAGGAATTTATAGAAATGGTTCAAAAAGCTAAAAAATATATATTTGAAGGAGATATTTTTCAAGTAGTTCTTTCTCAACGATGGACACTAGAAACAAATGAACATCCATTCAATTTATATAGAAAACTAAGAAGTTTAAATCCTTCTCCATATTTATTTTATTTTAATTTTGGTAATTATCAAGTAGCTGGTAGTTCTCCTGAAATGCTTGTAGAGCTTCGAGGAGATGAAGTATTTAATTGTCCTATTGCGGGTACTAAAAAAAGAGGAAAAGATGAAAAAGAAGATTTGTTACTTGCAAAAGATTTATTAAATGATGAAAAAGAAAAAGCAGAACACATTATGTTAGTCGATTTAGCTAGGAACGATATGGGGCGAATATCAAAAATTGGTAGTGTTAAAGTAACTGAATTTATGAAAATTCATTATTATTCTCATGTAATGCATATAGTTTCATTAGTTGAAGGAGAAAAAAGAAAAGACAAAGATGCTTTTTCTATATTATCATCATTTTTACCTGCAGGTACATTATCAGGAGCTCCTAAAATAAGAGCTATGGAAATAATTGAAGAGCTTGAAAAGGAAAAAAGAGGAATATATGGAGGTGCTGCCGGATATTTTTCATATAATGGTGATATGGATACTTGTATCGCAATAAGAACTATGATAATAAAAGATAATAAAGTATATATGCAAGCTGGAGCAGGTATAACATCTGATTCAAATCCGGAAATGGAATATGAAGAAACAAAAAATAAAGTAAAAGCTCTATTAACAGCTATAAAAAGCTAAATTATAAAAAAAGGAGATGTCAATGAATATATTCTGTATAAAACATGTATCTTTTGAAGATCCAGGCATAATAGAAAATTGGGCTATAAAAAATAATTATACATTTAAATATATTAAAATGTATGAAAACTATAAACTACCAAATATTAATGATATTGATATCTTAGTTATTCTTGGTGGTCCTATGAATATTTATGAAGAAAAACAATATCCATTCTTAAAAGAAGAAAAAACATTTATAAAGCAAGTCATTAATGCTAATAAAAAAATTATTGGAATTTGCTTAGGTGCTCAATTAATAGCAGATTTACTTGGCTCAAAAGTTGTTAAAAATAAAGAAAAAGAGATAGGATGGTTTAATGTAAAAAAAGTATCTAATCATAAATTTTTATACAATGTGCCAACTGAATTTAAAACTATGCATTGGCATGGTGATAAGTTTTTAATACCTGATAAAGCAGAAAAAATATTTGAAAGTGAAGCTTGTGACAATCAAGGATTTATTTTTAATAACATAATTGCATTACAATTTCATTTAGAAATGAAAAAAGAAAATATTATATCTATAATTGATAATTCTAATGATGAATTAACTGAAAATAAAAATTACATTCAATCTAAAAATCAAATTTTAAATCAATTAGAAAACATTGAAATTAATAATAAAATTATGCAGACTATATTAGAAAATTTCATAAAATGAAAGGAGAAAAAATGATAATTTTAATAGATAACTATGATTCTTTTACTTATAATTTATATCAATATTTGGGAACATTTGAAAAAAATATAAAAGTTATTAGAAATGATGAAATGAGTGTAGAAGAAATTAAAGCTCTCAATCCTGAAAAAATTGTACTTTCACCTGGTCCTAAAACACCAAAAGAAGCAGGGATATGTGTAGAACTTATTCAAAAATTGCATCAAGAAATTCCAATCCTTGGAATATGCCTTGGCCATCAATCAATCGGAGAAGCCTTTGGCGCTACCATTAGTTATGCAAAAGCTATTTATCATGGTAAATCTTCTATGATAAAACATGATGGAAAAGGTGTTTTTAAAAAAATTACTAATCCTACTCAAGTAGCTAGATATCATTCTCTTGCTATTATAGATGGTACTTTAAGTAATGATTTTGAAATAACTGCAAAAACTGATGATGGTGAAATAATGGGAATTAGACATAAAAAATATAAATTAATTGGATTGCAATTTCATCCAGAATCAATTTATACACCTGAAGGATTAAAAATGATAGAAAATTTTGTAAACTTATAATTTAATATTTTATTATTAATAATTTTATAATTTTTTAATTAATTAAAAAATTCGCGTAGTATAATATATTAAAACAAAAAGGGGGATTATATATGATAAGAAAAGCAATAAAAAAATTATTTCAAAAGCAAGATTTAAGTCAAGAAGAAATGAAACAAGTCATGACAGAGATTATGGAAGGACAAGTATCAGAAGTATTAATTTCTGCATTTTTAACAGCACTTAGAATGAAAGGTGAAACAGCTGATGAAATAACTGGTGGAGCATATGTAATGAGAGAAAAAGCTGAAAAAGTTAATATTTCAAATGAATATACTATAGATACTTGTGGCACTGGAGGTGATGGAGCTAATACTTATAATATATCTACTACTGTAGCGTTTGTTGCTGCTGCAGCTGGAATAAAAGTAGTAAAACACGGAAATCGTTCTGTTTCCAGTAAAAGTGGAAGTGCTGACGTATTAGAAAAACTTGGTGTAAATATTAATTTAACTCCAGAAGAAGTAAAAGAGTGTGTAAAAAATACAAGCCTTGGATTTATGTTTGCTCCAAATTTTCATAAAGCTATGAAGTATGCTGTACCAGTAAGAAAAGAATTAAAAGAAAGAACTATTTTTAACGTTCTTGGACCGCTTACTAATCCAGCATTTGCAAAAGGTCAAGTTTTAGGGGTATTTGATGAATCACTTACAGAAATCATAGCTTCTGCTCTAAAAAATTTGGGTTTAGAAAGAGCTTTAGTTGTTTATGGTATGGATAAATTAGATGAAATAAGTTCTTGTAATAATACAAAAATAACAGAATTAAATAACGGTGAAATTCAAACTTATTATATTTCACCAAAAGATTTTGGAATGCCTTTATATGACAGTTGCGAAATAAAAGGTGGAACTGTCGAAGAAAATGCAAATATTATAAAAGAACTTCTTCAAAATAAATTAAAAGGTGCTAAATATGATATATTACTTCTTAATGCTGGTGCTGCTCTCTATGTAGGTAAAAAAGCTGAAAATATAAGAGAAGGGGTTTATTTAGCAAAAGATATTATAGAATCTGGAAAAGCATTTGAAAAATTAAATCAATTTATAGAGTTTACTAATAAATTTAAAAAATAAAAGAAATCATAAAAAAAGAATTCTACAGAAAACAATTATAAAGCTCATAGTTTAAAATGATTTTTATAATTATTATTTGTATAAAATACTAGCTTTAAATATTCTTGATGCTCTTATTCTTTATATAATATATATTTATAGCTTAGTAAAAGGGAGGATTATGGAAACTATACTTGCAAAAATAGTAAATAGAAAAAAACAACGACTAAAAGAATTAAAAGAAAATTCTATATACGACTTTGATTTTACCATATCTAATTTTGAAAAAAATATTGATTTTTCTATAAAGAAGCCAAATTTTTATAATGCAATGAAAAAAGAAGGTTTATCTATTATTGGAGAAGTCAAAAAAGCTTCACCTTCAAAAGGAATTATTAGAGAAAGTTTCAATCCGATTGAAATAGCTAAAGAATATAATAATATTGTTGATGCTATGTCTATTCTTACAGAAGAAAATTTTTTTATGGGGAAAGCTGAATATTTAAAAGATATATCTAATAATGTTGATATCCCTCTTCTTAGAAAAGATTTTATTATTGATCCTATACAGATTTATGAAGCAAAATATCTTGGTGCTTCAGCTATACTACTTATTGTGTCTATTCTTAGTGATGATGAAATTAAAAACTTTTATTCATTAGCAAAAGAATTAGAGCTTGATTGTCTTGTAGAAATTCATAATTTAAAGGAATTAAATAGAGCGCTTAATATAGATGTAGATATTATTGGGATCAATAATAGAAATTTAAAAGATTTTTCTGTATCACTTAATACTACTCTTGAACTTTCACAATATATTGAAAAAAATAAAATATTAATAAGTGAAAGCGGTATTTTTGACAAAAATGATATTAAACATTTAAAAAAAGGTAATATTGATGGAATATTAGTTGGAGAAAGTTTTATGAAAAGTAGTAACATAAATCATTTAGCTAAATCATTTAAAAAAGCCTTTGAGGAGTAATTTATGAAAATAAAAATTTGCGGAATAAGAAGAAAAGAAGATATAGATATTATAAATAAATATAATCCTGATTATATAGGTATTATTTTTTATCCTAAAAGCAAAAGATATATCAAACCAAATATTATTGCACCATTTTTAAATAATTTAAATCCTAATATAAAAAAAGTTGGTGTTTTTGTAAATGAAACTTTTGATACAGTAAATGAAATTAGTAATATTTGTAATTTAGATATTATCCAGCTTCATGGAAATGAAGATATTGAATATATAAAAAATATTAAAAAAACCGTATGGAAAGCTTTATCTGTAAAAAATAAAAATATTAAAAAACAAATGGAAATATATAAAAAATATGTAGAGATAATTTTATTAGATAATGGTAAAGGTGGTACCGGAAAAACCTTTAATTGGAAATATGCTAAAAATTTAAGCGAAAATTATAAAATAGCTCTTGCTGGCGGAATAAATATTAATAATGTTAAAGAAGCTATAAAGATTGTAAATCCTAGTATTATTGATATTAGTTCTGGGGTTGAAATAAATAGTTATAAAGATGAAGAAAAAATAAAAAATATCATTAATTTAATTAGAAATATATAATTCATAAAAAATTAATTATAAACTAAGGGAGGATTTTATGGAGCTTAGAAAAAAATTTGGAGAATTTGGTGGTCAGTATGTATCTGAAACATTAATGAATCCACTCATTGAATTAGAAAAAGCATTTAAAAAACATTGTTTTACAGAAGAATTTAAAAATGAATATATGTATTATATGAAACAATATGTTGGAAGACCAAATCCACTTTATTTTGCTGAAAAACTTACTAAAAAACTTGGTGGTGCTAAAATATATTTAAAAAGAGAAGACCTTAATCATACAGGTGCCCATAAAATAAATAATGTTATTGGTCAAATATTACTTGCAAAAAAAATGGGAAAAACAAAAGTTATAGCTGAAACTGGCGCTGGACAACATGGGGTTGCTACTGCTACCGGCGCTGCCCTTTTTGGAATGGAATGTAGAGTATATATGGGAGCAGAAGATATTGAAAGACAAAAATTAAATGTTTTTAAAATGGAACTTCTTGGTGCAAAAGTTATCCCAGTCACTAGTGGTACTGCCACTCTAAAAGATGCTACAAATGAAGCTCTTAGAGAATGGGTTAGAACCGTAGAAGATACCTTTTATGTCCTTGGCTCTGTTGTTGGTCCACATCCTTATCCTACAATAGTTAGAGAATTTCAAAAAATTATTGGGGAAGAAACAAAAAAACAAATATTAGAAGTAGAAAATAGACTTCCTGATACAATAATTGCTTGTGTTGGTGGTGGGAGTAATGCTATGGGAATTTTTGCTCCATTTATAAAAGATACAAATGTAAAGCTTATAGGAGTAGAAGCTGCTGGTAAAGGAATCGAAACTGGAAAACATGCTGCTGCATTTCAAGGAAGAATTGGAGTCCTTCATGGAATGAAAACATATATTCTTCAAGATACTGATGGACAGATACATGAAGCTCATTCTATTTCTGCTGGCCTTGATTATCCAGGTACAGGTCCTGAACATGCTTATTTATACGAAACAAGAAGAGCTCAGTATGTCTCAGTAACTGATAATGAAGCTCTAGAAGGATTTAAACTTTTATGTGAAGAAGAAGGTATAATTCCTGCACTTGAAAGTTCTCATGCTATTGCTTATCTTATGAAGATTGCTCCTAATATGCAAAAAGATAAAGTTATTATTGTTAATGTTTCTGGTAGAGGAGATAAAGATATACATACTATTGCAAAATTTATGAAAAAAGATATATAGGGGGAAATATGAGTAGAATTAAAACATGTTTTGATAAATTAAAAAAAGAACACAAAACAGCTCTTATTACATATTTAACTGCTGGTGATCCAAATATAAAGCAAACAGAAAAATTAATATATGCTCAAGCAGAAGCAGGCGTTGATATTATTGAAATTGGAATTCCTTTTTCTGATCCACCAGCTGATGGCCCTGTTATTCAAAGAGCTGCTAAAAGAGCTCTTGACAATGGAATAAAAGTAGATGATATTTTTAATATGGTAAAAACTATTAGAAAATCTCTTGATATCCCTTTAGTTTTTTTAGTTTATTACAATATTATATTTAGTTATGGAAAAAATAAGTTTATAAAAAATTGTGAAGAAGTTGGAATAGATGGATTAATTATTCCGGATCTTCCTCTTGAGGAAAGAAATGAAATTTTACCACTTCCAAAATCTATAGATTTAATACCTTTAGTTGCTCCAAATTCAAATAATAGAATCAAAGATATCGTTAAGGATAGTCAGGGATTTGTATATTGTGTATCTTCTATGGGAGTTACAGGTGTTAGAGATAATTTTGAAATCAATATTGAAAACTATTTAAATAAAGTAAAAAAATATACTGATTTACCTTTAGCTATTGGTTTTGGAATCTCAAAAAGAAGTGATGTCGAAAAATTTGAAAAAATTGCTGATGGAATAATTGTTGGTTCTGCAATAGTTAAAATTATTGAAGAAAATAATGGTGATATTGAAAAAATTATTGAAAAAGTAAAAGAGCTAAAAAACTTGTAATTAAAAAAAATATATAGTATAATTGTAAAGTGAAATCCGATACTCTAAAAGTGTATCGGATTTTTTCATAAATTTATTTTTAATAATGGAGGATATATGATTAATTTTGATTTTTTTGGTAGAAAATTTATTTTTAAAATTGAAAAAATTTCTACCAAAAAAGAAAAGAAAAAACTTCCAGATGATAAAATATTTATTAATAGAATAATGTTTTTTATATTGTTTTTATTCTTTTTTTCTATTAGTAATTATATACAAATCTTTAGAAAAAACCCTTATAAAATAGGAGATACACTACAAAAACCTATTATTGCTCCTTTTACATTTAAATATAGCGATGAAGAAAAGAAAAAAGAAATTATAGATAATCTTATAAAAAATAGTGAAGGCATTTACGAAAGAAATAGAGTTGTTGAGCAAAAAGTATTTGAGGATTTAAGCACTTTTATTAATGCAATGAAGTATGAAAATTCAAAATTAAAAATTGATTATATAAATGCAGTACTTCCTTTGCTTTCAAAAACTGATATAGAAAAACTTTTAAATATAAAAGATTATGATAAGCTTCATTCTCAAATCTTATTAGAATTAAATAATTATTTTAATCAAGGAATAAAAGAAAAAGATTTAATTAAAATCAAAAATAGTTTAAACTCTAATTCAGAATTACCAAAAAAAATTGCAGTTTCATTTTTAAAATCTAATTATATATTTAGTTATGAAAAAACTGAAGAGAAACTAAAAAATGAATTATTAAATATAAAAGACGTTAATATAACAATTAATGCTGGAGATATTATATTAAAAAAAAATGAAGTCATCACTAAGGAAAAATTAAAAATGTTAAATCAACTAGGATTATTTAACATGCGTGATAATTTTAAAATATTTTTTGGTACATTTATATATTTAATTATTTTATCAATAATATTTTATTTTGCACTTGAAAGAAATATAAAAGATAAAATTTTAAATAATAATATTTTTTTAGCTACAGCTATTATTACCATAATTTATTTTATTACTTCGAGATTTATAGCTAAAAACTTATTTTGGCTATTACCTTTTGAAGCAATAACTTTAATTTTAGGTCTTTTAGTAAATATTAATTATTCACTAATCATAAATGGATTTTTATTACTTTACTTGCTCCCAATTTTTGGTTATAATTATCAATTATTTATTATCTTACTTTTTTCACTTATTTTTACTAGTGGTTTAATAAAATCTATAAAAAATAGAACTGATATGGTTTCTGTAGGTTTATATATTTCTTTAATAAAAATACTTGTTGGTACTGCTGTATTACTCATTAGTAAAAAAAATATAGTTAATATTATCTTGATGAATTCAGAGCTTTTTGGATCTGGAATATTTTCAGGAATGCTTACAATAGCTCTATTACCTTATTTTGAAGAAACATTTAATATTCTTACAAAACTAAAATTAGTTGAGCTTGGAGACCTTTCTCATCCTTTGCTTAGGAAAATGGCTCTTGAAGCACCTGGTACATTTAATCATTCTATGCTTGTTGCTACATTATCTGAACAAGCTGCAGAATGTATAGGAGCTGATTCTACTTTTACAAGAGTTGCTTGTTATTATCATGATATCGGTAAAATGAAAAGACCAAATTTTTATGTCGAAAATCAACATAGTGGCGTAAATCCTCATGATAATTTATCTCCCACTTTAAGTACAATGATTATTAAAGCACATACAAAAGATGGACAAGAAATGGGAAAAAAATATAAAATACCGAAAGAAATAAGAGATATCATGGCCGAACATCAAGGAACTACTTTACTTGCTTATTTTTATAATAAAGTTAAAAAAAATAATCCCGATATAAATGAAAGTGATTTTAGATATGATGGACCAAAACCCAAAACTAAAGAATCTGCTATTATAATGCTTGCTGACTCAATAGAGGCAGCTGTAAGATCTATGGATGATAAAAATCCCCTTGAAGTTGAAAAAATGGTAAGAAGAATAATAGGAAATAAAATGGAGGATGCACAACTTTCTGATGCTGATCTTACACTCAAAGAAATTGAGCTTATTATTAATTCTTTTGTAAAAACATTCCAAGGCGTTTATCATAGCAGAATAAAATACCCAGGTCAAAAATAGAAAGGAGAAAAATGGCAATCATTGTAGATATAACTAAAGGAATTGAAGGATATGAAGATAAAATAGATTTAACAGCTATAAAAGATTTTATAGTCACTTTACTTGAAGATGAATATAATTCAAATAGAGATATATACCTTTCTCTATTACTTACAGGAAATGAAAATATACAAATAATCAATAGAGATTATAGAAATAAAGATATTGAAACTGATGTTATCTCTTTTGCTTATAGAGATTCTGAAGATTTTTTAGAAGGACCTATTGAAACATTAGGTGATATAATAATCTCTTTAGAACGTGTTAAATCTCAAGCAAAAGAATATGGACATTCTTTTGAAAGAGAATTTTATTATGTCCTTACACACGGTCTTCTTCACTTATTAGGTTATGACCACATAAGTGAAGAAGATAAAAAGATTATGCGGGCAAAAGAAGAAGAAATACTTGAAAGGAATGGATATGTTCGAACATAAAAAAATAAATCATAACAATAGAAAACATAGTATTTTAGACTCATTTAATTATGCTATCGAAGGTATAATAAATGCTATTATAATAGAAAGGCATATGAAAATTCATGTAATAGTTACTATTTTTGTTGTTATAATATCTCTTTTTTTAAAGTTAGATATTATAAGTTTAGCTATTTTAGGTATTACAATAGGTATAGTATGGATAACAGAACTTATTAATACTGCTATTGAAGGTTTTGCTGATATTATAGAACCTAAATATCATCCACAGGTTAAATTTATAAAAGATGTAGCTTCTGGAGCTGTATTTGTGTCTGCTGTTTTAGCAACATTTATTGGATATTTAATTTTTATTGGTCACTTAAGAAAAAGCTCTATGCAAATCTTTAAGTTTTTAAAAAGCTCTTATGCTCATACACTTGCAGTTATTTTTGTTATTGTATCTATTTTAGTAATTGCTTTAAAGTCTTATTATAAAAGTGGTTCTCCTTTAGAAGGAGGTAAACCAAGTGGACATAGTGCACTTGCATTTTCAGCATGGGCAGCTATACTTTTTATTTCTAATAATATAGTTATTGTAGCTCTTGGATTTTTTATTGCTGTACTAGTTGCACAATCACGTATAAAAAATGGAATTCATAATTTTTCAGAAGTTTTTTTTGGTGCAGCTCTTGGAGGAAGTGTTACATATCTGATACTTTTATTATTAAAACTATTTTAAACACTATATATAGTTGTGTACATAAAAAGTACACCTATATATAGTGTTTTTTATTTGACTTTTTATATTATTTAAGATATAATTTTATATATCAAATTAAATAAAGGGGTAGAATTATGATTGTAATTAAAAGAGACGGTAGTGAAAGTAATTTTGATATGTCTAGAATTAAAAATGCTGTTAAAAAAGCATTTGAATCTGTAAATTATTATTATACTAATGATATTCTAGATACTTTAGTACTAAAAACTACAGCTGATTTCCAAGAAAAAATTAGTCATGGAAAAATTAATATTGAAGATATTCAAAATTCTGTAGAAAAAGTTTTAAGTGAAACAGGATATACAGAAGTTGCAAAAGCATATATTCTTTATAGAAAACAAAGAGAAAAATTAAGAAATATGTCCAATACAGTTCTTGATTATAAAAATGTGATAAATTCTTATTTAAAAGTTGAAGATTGGAGAGTAAAAGAAAATTCAACTGTAACTTATTCAATTGGTGGATTGATTTTACATAATTCTGGTGCAGTTACAGCTAACTACTGGTTATCAGAAATATATGATGATGAAATTGCAAAAGCACATAAAAATGGGGATTTTCATATACATGATTTATCTATGCTTTCTGGTTATTGTGCTGGTTGGTCTCTTAGACAACTTATCGAAGAAGGACTTGGGGGAGTAAATGGAAAAATTACTTCTTCTCCTGCAAAGCATTTATCTACTTTGTGCAATCAAATGGTAAATTTTTTAGGAATTTTACAAAATGAATTTGCAGGTGCACAGGCCTTTAGTAGTTTTGATACTTATTTGGCTGCCTTTGTAAGACAAGATAATATGACTTATAAAGAAACAAAGCAATGTATTCAATCATTTGTATATGGAGTAAATACTCCTAGTAGATGGGGAACTCAATCTCCATTTAGCAATATTACACTAGATTGGACACCTCCAAAAGATTTAGCTGATGAATATGCTATTATTGGCGGAAAAAAAGTAGACTTTAAATATGGAGAACTACAAAAAGAAATGGATATGATAAATAAAGCCTTTATTGAAATTATGCTTGAAGGTGACGCAAATGGAAGAGGGTTCCAATATCCAATCCCTACTTATAATATAACTGATGACTTTTTATGGGATAGTGAAAATGCAAAACTTTTATTTGAAATGACTGCAAAATATGGTACTCCTTATTTTCAAAACTTTATAAATAGTGATTTAGATCCTGGTGATGTAAGAAGTATGTGTTGCAGATTACAACTTGATAAGAGAGAACTTAGAAAAAAAACTGGTGGTTTATTTGGAAGTGGTGAAAAAACTGGTTCTATAGGTGTTGTTACTTTAAATCTTCCAAGACTTGCCTATTTATCTGAAACAAAAAAAGAATTTTATCAAAAATTAAGCCATTTATTAGATATAGCCAAACGTTCATTAGAAATAAAAAGAACTGTCGTTACGAAATTACTTGATGAGGGGTTATTCCCATATGCAAAAAGATATTTAGGAAATTTTGATACCCATTTTTCTACAATTGGGCTAATTGGTATGAATGAAATGTGTTTAAATGCTAATTGGATAAAAGAAAACCTTACTCAACCTAATGCTATAGAATTTTCCGAAGAAGTTCTTGAATTTATGAGAAATAAAATAGCTGATTATCAAGAAGAAACAGGAAATTTATACAATTTAGAAGCAACTCCAGCAGAAAGTACTACATATAGACTTGCTAAAATGGATAAAGAAAGATATCCTAATATTTTTACAGCAGCTCCAGAAAGTGATAAACCATTTTATACAAATTCATGTCACTTACCTGTAGATTTTACAGAAGATATCTTTGATGCTTTAGATATTCAAGATAGATTACAAACAAAATTTACCGGTGGAACTGTTTTTCATACATTTCTTGGTGAACGAATAAGTGACTGGAAAACAACAGCAAATTTAGTTAAAAAAATAGCTGAAAACTATAGATTACCTTATTATACTCTATCACCAACATATTCTATTTGTAAAAATCATGGATATATTAAAGGCGAAGTATATACTTGTCCAGACTGTAATGAAGAAACTGAAGTTTATAGTAGAATCACTGGATATTATAGACCTTTAAAACATTGGAATGATGGAAAATCTTCTGAATATAAAAATAGAAAAGAATATATTATTGAAAAATCTAGATTAAAAATAAAAGAAATTAAATATACTCAAATAGAAAATCAAAAAAATAAAGCTATTAACAATATCACTAAAAAATATTTATTTACAACTAATACTTGTCCAAATTGTCCAACTGCAAAAGAAAAATTAAAAACACATAAAGATATAATACACATTGATGCTCATGAAAATATGGACTTAGCCGTTAAATATGGTGTAAGAAGCGTTCCTTCGCTTGTAATTGTTAATGATAACGACGAATTTGAACAATTCTTTGGACTGTCTGGTATTGAAAAATATATAGGTTAATTTCAGTACACCTAAAATTTAGGTGTACTTTTTTTGTTTATGATTATTTGATTTTATGTTATAATATAATAAAAAAAATAGGTGATGACAAATGAAACATATAAAAGCTATCGCATTTGATTTAGACGGAACTTTACTTAAAAGTAATGGAAAAATTGATAAAGAAACAAATTTATATATACAGAAATTAATAAATTCTGGTTTAAAAGTAATAATTGCTACAGGTAGATGTTTATATGATGCTCTTCCTGTAAAAAAAGAATTATCTTTAGATACTCCTTTAGTTACAAATAATGGTAGTAGAATTTACTATCAAGATAAACTTATTAAAGAGTATGAAATAGACAAAAATATTGTTAATGAAATTTTAGATTTAAAAATTGACAATGATATTATTCCTAATTTATATTACAACGAAGATTGGTTTGTAGAAAAAGATATTTTTATAAAAGAAATAGTTGAATACCAAGAAAAAACAGGATATAAATACAAAATATCTAATTTTAATAATTTTAGAGATAAAAACATTACAAAACTAGTATATATTGGTGATCATGAAAAATTATTGAAATTAGAAAAAGATATACAATCTATAAGCAATAAAATAAAGACAATGTTTTCTACAGAATACTCTTTAGAAATTATTAATGCTAATACTTCAAAAGCTCATGCTGTATTTTCTATACTTAAAAATTTTAATATTGATAAGCATGAAACAATAGCTTTTGGTGATGGTTTTAATGATTATGAACTTTTAAATGAATCTGGTTTAGGATTTATTATGGGTAATGCACACTATAAATTAAAGGAAAGTTTGCCACATCTCGAAGTAATAGATAAAAATGATAATAATGGGGTATTAAAAAAACTAATAAATATTTTTAATATATAATTTTACAAAGGGGGAATAATGAAAATTACAACACCTATTAATCCAAAAAGTTTGGAAAGCTTAAAATGTGGGGAAAAAGTATATATTTCAGGATATATATATACTGCAAGAGATTTAGCTCATAAAAGATTAGTTAAATTACTTAAAAATGGGAAAGAATTACCATTTAATTTAAAAAATCAAATAATTTATTATGTTGGTCCAGCTCCAGCAAAACCAGGAGATATTATAGGTCCATGTGGTCCAACAACAAGTTATAGAATGGATGATTATACTCCAATTTTACTTGAACATGGATTAAAAGCAATGATTGGAAAAGGGCCTCGAAATAAAAAAGTTAAAGAAGCTATTAAAAAAAATAAAGCTATTTATTTTGCAGCCGTTGGTGGGACTGCTGCTTTGCTTTCAAAATGTGTAAAAAGTGCTGAACTTATTGCATATGAAGACCTTGGAACAGAAGCTATAAGAAAATTATATGTAGAAGATTTTCCTGTTTTTGTAGTAAATGATACTTATGGTAATGATCTATATGAAACTACTTGTTTATAATAAAAAAATTAAAATAATCGGGGGAAAAAATGGATATATACAAAAAAGCGTTAGAATTGCATGAAAAAAATAAAGGAAAAATTGAAGTAATATCAAAAATTAATGTCAAAAATAAAAATGATTTAACTTTAGCATATTCTCCAGGAGTAGCAGAACCTTGTAGAGAAATAGTAAAAAATAAAGAAAACATTTATAAGTATACTTCTAAAGGAAATCTTGTTGCTGTAGTTAGTGATGGCAGTGCTGTTCTTGGACTTGGAGATATTGGTCCTTATGCTGGTCTACCTGTAATGGAAGGTAAAGCTATTTTATTTAAAGAATTTGCTGGTGTAAATGCTGTTCCTTTATGTTTAAATACAAATGATGTAGATGAAATAGTTAAAACTGTAAAACTTATTGCTCCAAATTTTGGTGGAATAAATTTAGAAGATATTTCAGCTCCCAGATGCGTAGAAATAGAAAGACGATTAAAAGAAGAGCTTGATATACCAGTATTTCACGATGATCAACACGGTACTGCTATAGTTGTAACTGCTGCACTAATAAATGCTTATAGATATCTTAAAAAAGATATTACAAAAGCTACTATAGTAGTAAATGGCATAGGTGCTGCTGGAAGTGCTATTATAAAAATGATAAAACAGTTAAATCCTAAAAATATAATAGCTTGTGATATAAATGGAATTTTAAATAAAAATATTCATTATGAAAATCCTCTTCATAATGAAATAGCATCAATTACTAATAATAATTTAATAAAAGGATCTTTAGCCACTGCTTTAAAAAATGCTGATGTATTTATTGGAGTATCTGCTCCTAATATAGTAACTAAAGACATGATAAAATCTATGAATACTGATCCAGTTATTTTTGCAATGGCCAATCCTACTCCTGAAATAATGCCAGAACTTGCAAAAAAAGCAGGAGCTAAAATAATTGGTACAGGTAGATCCGATTATCCTAATCAAATAAATAATGTATTAGCTTTTCCAGGAATATTTAGAGGTGCTTTAGATGCTAGAGCTAAAACCATTACTGAGGAAATGAAAATAGCTGCAGCATATGCTATAGCTAATGTTATACCAGATGAAGAATTAGCAGATAATTATATTATTCCAGACGCTTTTAATAAAAAAGTTGTTGAAAATGTAGCTAATGCAATTAAAAAATGTGTTCAATAATAAAACCACCTTTTGGCTTGGCCAAAAGGTGGTTTTATTAAATTAATTTTTTTTCTTTTAAAATATCTAAATAATGTTTTCCTGTTTTATTGCTTTCTTTCAATATCTCAGATAAAAACTCGTATCCAAATTTATCAATAAGCTCTGTTGCTTTTGTTAAACTACTTTCTACATATTTTCTACATGTTTCTTTATTTACAGTTATTCCTTTTACAACTTTTTCAGCAAATACTTTTATCCCATCTCTTAAAAGCTCTATTGATTCTAATATAGATTCTGCAATTATTGGTGTAAATGCATTTAATTCTAATTCACCATCTGCGCAAGCCATAGTTAATGTAAGATCATTCCCTATAATTTTAAAATATATTTGTTGGATAAATTCAGGACCTACGGGGTTTATTTTCCCTGGCATTATACTAGAACCTATTTGTAATTTTGGGAGATTTATTTCATTTAATCCAGCATTTGGTCCACTAGACAATATTCTTAAATCTTTTGCCATTTTATTTAAATTTACCGCAAGTGTTTTTAATAAACTAGATACTTCTACAAATACATCCATATTTTGTGTTGCATCTATTAGATTTTCTGCTCTAGCTAATCCATATCCTGTAAGTCTTTTAAGTTCCTCACTTACATAATATCTATATTTTAAACTAGCTCCAACTCCTGTTCCTATTGCTGTTCCACCAATATTTATTCTTCTTATTCTTTCTTCTATTTTATATAATCTCCATCTATCTCTAGAGACAGCTTCTGCATAAGCTGAAAATTCTGATCCTACACTCATTGGTACAGCATCTTGAAATTGTGTTCTTCCTATTTTAAATACATTTGAAAATTCAGTTTCTTTTTCTTGTAAAATTTCTTGTAATTTCATTACTTCGTTTATTAATTCCCTAAGAATTCTTATTACACTTATTTTCACTGCAGTAGGAAAAACATCATTTGTTGATTGAGACAAATTTATATGTTCAATAGGATTAACTATATCATATCTTCCTTTTTCATAGCCCATTTTTTCTAATATAATATTTGCAATCACTTCATTTATATTCATATTAATCGAAGTTCCTGCACCACCTTGTATAGCATACAATGGAAATTCAGTATTATATTTCCCACTATATATTTCCTCACAAGATTCTATTATAAAATCAGCCATTTTTTTATCTAATTTATTTATTTTTTTATTTGCAATAGCAGCAGCCATTTTTACAATGGCCATAGATTTAATAATTTCTAAGTTTAATTTTTTACCTTTATGTTCAAAATTTTCCAAAGCTCTTTTAGTATTTATTCCATAATATTTATTTTTTTCTATTTTTACTTGTCCTAAACTATCTTTTTCTATTCTATAATTCATACTTAAGCTCCTAATAGTATAAATCTCTTTGACCAATTTTTACTTTTTCTAATTTTTCTTTTAATGTAACTTTTATGTCTTCTTTTACATTTGATTTATCAATTTCTTTTTCTATCAATTCATATCCAATTTTTTTAGTTTCTTCACTTGCATAATCTTCTAAATATTCAGCTAATGTAAGGACAGCGTTTGGAGTACAAAAATTATGAATAAATCCAGGTTTTGAAAACTCCATAAAATGTTCACCTGTTCTCCCTAATCTATAACAAGCTGTACAAAATGATGGTGTAAATCCTCCTTGCATAAGTTCTCTCATTACTTCATCAAGACTTCTACTATCACCTATTTTAAATTGTTCTTTTTTTAAATCTTGCTCCCTTTTGTGTTTTGAATATCCTTGTAGTTCTATTTGAGTTCCTGCATCAATTTGTGATACTCCAAGTTCCATACATTCTCTTCTTAATTCTGGTTCTTCTCTTGCAGTTAGGATAAGTCCTGTATATGGTACTGCAAGTCTTAATATTGCTATTATTCTTTTTAATTCATCATCATTAACTAAATATTTTTCATTTTTTAATAATCCATTTGCTTCTTTTAATCTAGGAAAAGATATTGTATGTGGTCCTACATTATATTCTTTTTCTAAATGTTCTACATGTTGCATAAGTCCTAATACTTCAAATTTCCAATTATATAAACCAAATAAAGCTCCTATTCCTACATCATCAAGTCCTGCCTCCATTGCTCTACTCAATCCAAATAATCGCCATTTAAAATTAGATTTTTCTCCTGCTATATGAACTTTTTTATATGTTTCTTGATGATAAGTTTCTTGAAATATTTGATATGTTCCTATTCCTGCATCTTTTATAAGTTTATAATCCTCTATCGTTTGTGGTGCTGCATTTATATTTACTCTTCTTATCTCACCATTACCATTTTTTATTGAGTACGCTAATTTTACTGTTTCTGCAATATAATCCGCTTTATAATCAGGATGTGTTCCATACACTAGTATAAGTCTTTTATGTCCTTCATCAATTAAAGCTTCTATTTCTTTTCTTTCTTCTTCTAAAGAAAGTGTTTTTCTTAATGTATCTTGGTTTGTTGCTTTAAATCCACAATATGTACATAAATTTGTACATTTATTTCCTAAATATAAAGGTGCAAATAACACCACTCTATTTCCATACACTCTTTCTTTTATCGATTTTGCTAAATGAAATATTTCTTGAATTTTATCTTTATCTTCAGTATTTAGTAAAATTGCTACTTCTTTAAGAGTTAATCTTTCTTGATGTTTTGCTCTTTCCATTACTGCATTGAACTCTTCTTCACTAGGATTTTTTGTTTCTAATAATAATGTTTCTAATAATTCTTCATTTACAAAACTTTCTGCCTTTACTTCCTCTTGCCATGTTGTACCTAATAATTCTTTATTCATATTTCCCTCCATAAAATAAAAAAGCTTCCACTTAAAAAAAGAGGAAGGTAAACAAAAAATATAAATATTTTTTTCAAATATACCTTCCCTTTTACTTAGATTACTCCTTGTAATCAGGAACTTTTATTAATAAAATTTTATTCGCCATTTAAATTAAAAAAATTAATACTTATGCTTAATAATATAATTTAAAACTATTTTTTCATTGCTGTTTTTACTGATACTCCATTTAAATTGCCTATTTTACCAGAAAGAGCACCAATATTTTCATTACTACCATCAATTATTAATACTATTACAGATATTCTCTTTTCTCTATAAGGAATCCCCATTCTTGAAATAATAATTTCTGAATATTCTGATAGAATATGATTTACTTTATTTATACTATCTTTGTTTTCAATAAAAATAGATAAGGTTGCTATTCTATTCACAAATATACCTCCAATAATTTATTATATCATAATCTTAAATAAAGTCAAACAATATATTTATAAAAAAAGTAAGCAATTTTAACTTTATAAATATATAATTTTGTTTCTTTTATATCTTTCCATTTATCATTATACACTCTTTGTGAGCCTGCATTATATGCAATTAATATATTTTTTAAGTCCCCATTAAATTTTTTTGTCAAATAATTTAAATATATAGTTCCTATTTCAATATTATCAATAGGAAATAATAAATCATACTCTCTATTAAAATCATATTTTTTAGTTATCCAACGAGCAGTAGAAGGCATTATTTGCATAAGGCCTACTGCTCCTTTATAAGAAATTGCTTCTTTATTAAAATTACTTTCAACTTTTATTATAGCCAATAATAATTTATCTTCTATATTATATTTTTTTGAATAAAAGTATATTTCTTCATAATATTTAATTTTATAAAACAATTTAATACTTATAGCTGTTATTACTAATATTAATATTAAAAATAATTTTTTCTTCTTCACAGTAATCTCCTATATTTAAGAAAAATCAAAATCAATTTGTCTAAGTGCTTCGTATAAAATAATTGCTGCAGAATTTGATAAATTTAATGAACGTCCTATAGGAGTCATTGGAATAGTAATATTGTTTTCTTTATATTTATTCAATATATCTTCTGGAATCCCTCTTGATTCAGGTCCAAATACTATAAAATCATTTTTATTATATTTTACCTCACTATATTTTTGTTTTGTTTTAGTTGTAGCAAAATAAAAATTTGAATTTTTGTTTGCTTTTATTAATTCTTCTAAACTATCATGTATATATAGCTTAACATCTTTCCAATAATCAAGACCTGCTCTTTTAATTTGTTTCTCGTCTAAAGAAAAACCAAAAGGTTTAATCAAATGCAAATTTGTATTTGTAAGAACACATGTTCTTCCTATATTTCCTGTATTATATGGTATTTCTGGTTCTAATAAAACTATATTCATCTTTCTCACCTTTCTAAAATTTTAGGAATCTGGATTATTACTTTTGTATATTGTAAATATTTTGATACTATAAAAAGTTCAAACCCATGTTTTTCTATTATTGATTTTGCTAATGTTAATCCTAATCCTGTTCCTTGAAGTTTTGTAGATACAAGTGGTTTAAAAATATTTTCTAATATTTCTTTTTTTATTCCTACACCATTATCTTCTATTATAATTCTATCAAATTTATCCATTGATTCCATTTTTATTTTTAATATATTTTTTGTTTTTCCAAAATCAACGTTTTCAATAGAATTTTTTAATATATGAATTATTGCTTTTTTAAATTCTGTTTTATCAATAGAATAATATTGTTCTTCTAAAGATATATCTAGCGATAATTCATTTTCTTTTATTTCACTTTTAAAATTATCTACAACTTCTTCAAATACATTTTTAATATTTTCTTCTTTAAAAACATATTTTTTATTATCATAATCTACTAAATTTACTACTTGATTTACTACATCTAGTATTCTTTCAGTTTCTTTTTCTATTCCTTCTAAATACATATTTATTTTATCATTTAATTTTATTTTTTCAAATTTAGATTTTACAATAGAAACAAATCCTTTTATTCCAACAAGTGGAGTTCGAAGTTCATGTACAATTGATTGTGCAAATTTCCCCATTGTTCTTATTTGTTCATATTTAAGATTATTTTCTTCTAAATATCTGGTATGTAAATAAATTCCTAAATTCAAACTAAATATTTTTAGTATCTCTTTTTCCTCTTCATTTATAGTTGTTTTTATTCCATTTCCTTCTAATACTAATACCCCATAACGAATATTTTCATAATTTATAGGTAAAATTGTAACATTTTCAAATTTTTCTATAAGCATATTATTATTTTCATCTATTTTTTTCATGTAAATATCTTTATTTTTATTAAATGCTTTTGTTAAAATATTATTAATCGTTAATGGAATTTTTAAATTTTTTGACCATAATTCATGCTCTATTATACTAGATTCTGTTTTCTCAGATACTACATTTACATTATAATAGTAACTTTTACATTCTAATAAATTTAACTCTTTTTTATACTCAAAAAAATATCCTTCTTTATAATTTAGCCCTAATTGATTAATAATAATTAGTAAATTATAATATATTGCTGTATTTTTATCCTTTTCATTATACACAACAGAAATCAATTTTTCAATTGTTTTTATTTTTTCAATCAAATCTTTTAAAGTCTTATTTTTTTCTTCAACTTCTTGATAAAGTGCTGCATTTTTAAGAGCTATATTTGTTTGATAAAATAACGCATCTACTTTATCTTTTTCCAATTTCATAAAATGTTTTTTATTACTACTTTTTAAAATTATTACACAATTATGATTATTTCCATATACTGTCGGTATAACTATTGCTGATTTTACTTTTTCTCCAAAATATTTTTTACATTTATATTCACTAAGTATTATTATTCTTTTTTTATTAGTAATTGGATCTAAATATCTACTTTTAAATAATCTAACATTTTTTTCTGATGATTTTAATGCTTTATCTTGAAATACTACTCTATATCTATCACTATCTTTTAATAAAACCATTCCACTTTCATAATCAAATAAGTATTTTATTTTTTTAAATAAAATACTAAATATCTCTTTTATATTCAAAGTAGATGTAAGTTCAGTATGTATATTTTTCAAATTTTCTGCTACTAATCTTTCTTTTTTTTCTTTTCTATATTTTTGATTTACATTTAGTATTTCCTCAAGTGAGTTTTTTAGTTTTAGCATCGAATCAATTTTCCTAATAAACGCTTCTTTATATATTGGTTTTTCTATATATTCATTTAATCCACTTTCAAAATATCTTGATATCCCTATTGCACTATTTTGTGGAAAAATAATCATTATTGGAAGTTTAAAAATAGAAAATCTTCTTCTAATTTTTTTTAAAATATCATATCCTTCAAATCCAAGTACAGAAGAATCCATTAAAACTAATTCATATTCTCTTATGCTTATTTCTCTAAAAAGTTCTTCTTTTGTTTCTACTACATTTAGATAATAATTTGTTCCTATTAAATAATTCATTATTACTTGTATATTTAAAAAATCATTGTCAAATATCAGTATTTTTGAGGAAAGTTTATTATCTTTTGTTAAATTATTAGCTGCTATTAACTCTTTTAGTTTATTTATACTATTATTTTTATTAGCAAATTTTTCATAACTTTTTCTCAATGTAACACTTACTGTTGTACCTTCTCCTTCTCTCGAATCAATTGCTAATTTTCCTCCATGTAAATTAACTAATTTATTTACTATACCTAATCCAATTCCTTCATAATCTATATCATTTTCAAAACTTCCATATATTCTATTTAATTTCTCTTTATTTATACCTTTTCCTGTATCAATTATACTTATCTCTACCATATCTGCAAAATCTTTGGCATCTATTATTATTGAACCTGTCTCTGTATATTTATAAGCATTTTCTATTAAATTACTAAATATTTGATAAATACTATTATAATCTCCCATAATATGTGATTTATCTTCAGAAATATAGTTTTTTATATCTAAATTATTTTTTTTATAATAATTAGAAATATTAATTATATTTTCATCTATTATTTTTTTTATATTTATTGTTTTTAATTCTAATATTTTTTCTTTTTTATTATATATAGAAAAATCCATTATTTTATTAATTATATTTGATAATTTTTCAGCATTTTCATTAATAATTTTTATATTTTCTTTTTGAATAGTATTTAAATTTCCTAAGTCATTATTTAATAAGGAATCTGATATCCCTATTATTCCACTTATCGGCGTTTTTAGTTCATTTAAATTTCTTGTTAAAAATTCTTTTTTAATTTTTTCTACACTTTTCAAATTATCTATTAATTGATTTAAATTCTTAGCAATTTCTCCAAATTGTTCATCATTATATACTTTTGCTTTTCTGTTTAAGTTTCCTTCATTTACTATTTGTATAGTTTCTAATATTTCTTTAATTGGTTTTGAAACTCTTGTTATAAATATATAAACTACTAAAAGTGATATCAATAAAAAAAACATAGTAAATTTTAATATTGTTTTTTTAAAATTTAATATTAATACCCCTTTATCATCATTAATCTTATTAAATAAATTTTCAAATTCACTATAATTCAAACTAATAGCAATCATTCCAATAGTATTAGAATTATTATTTTTGATAGGATAAAAAGCTGATTTATATATTTTATTATCAAATTCATAATTTTTTACAGGAATTATTAAAGTATTTGTTTTTAAAGAATCTTCTTCAATTACATTCCATTTTTTTTCATAAAATACAAAAGGAGATAAACTAGTAGAATATATTTTTTTATCTTTATAAAAAGTTATTTCAAGTTGAATTATATTAGATAATTCTTTTGCAAAATAACTTATAAAATTAGCTTTGTATACTAAAAACCCTAAAAATTTTTCATTATAAAAAATACTTTTATAAATTTTTATACCTAAAAAATCTTTTTCTTTAAAATAATTAATATAATATGGGATTTCTTTGTTCTTTAATTTTTTTAAGTTATTATAAGATTCCAAATTTTCTTTATCTATATCATAAATAATATCAATTTCTTCATATAACTTTAATGTTATATTTTCTTTTTTTATTAAATTATTTATATATTCTTTTGTTTTTAAATCACCTATATTTTTATAAGTATTTTCTAAAAGTTGTAAATTATTAGAAAGAGTGCTTAACAATAATATTCCTTTTTCTTTTCTGTTATTAAGTTCAATTTGCAATACCTTCGATTGTGATAATAGTTTTTTATTTAGATTATTTGTTGCTTCTGTTCTTAAGTTTGCTTGAAATTTATTAAATACTTTTTCTAAATAAGAAGATATTGTAATTCCATTTAATAATATAAATAAAAAAATTGAGATTGTACTTATTATAAATAACCTTAATCTTAAAGGGATTTTTTTCATTTTTTTTCTCCTGCAAAAAGATTTTTAAATTCATTTGCTGTTATTTTATCAGGTATATCCTTTAATTTTTTTTTATTTATTTTTGCAATATGCAATGATAATCTTGAATTTAATTCATTTATATGTGTAACTGCTATAGCTAATGCATCTGCTGCATCATCTGGTTTTGGTATTTCTTTTAATTTTAAAATTTTTTGTACCATTTTTTGAATTTGTTTTTTTTCACTTCTTCCATAACCTGTTATCCCCATTTTTACTTGAAGAGGTGTATAAGCAGATATTTTTAAATTATTTTTTTCAGCACAAAGAAGTATTACCCCCCTAGCTTGACTTACTGAAATAACTGTTTTATTATTTTTAAAATAAAAGATATCTTCAATAGCTATATACTCTGGATTATATTTTTTTATTAATTTATCAAGTTCTTCATAAATTATACTTAATCTTCTCGGCATTTCTAAATTTTTTTCTGTATATATACATCCATAATCTAAAACAGTAAATGTTTTATTTTTATACTCTATAATCCCAAATCCGACTATTGCCGTACCTGGATCTATACCTAAAATTATCATAATTACTCCTCCTACTGTATTAAAGTTTAACATAAAAAATAAAAAATTTCTATAAATAAAAAAGGATTTTTTTATTTATAGCATATAATAAATATGGGATTATGAATACCAAAGTTTTATATTTAAGTTAGGGAGGGTGTAATGTATATAACAGAATATTTAAAAGATATTAGCTATTATCCGTTATTAACAAAAGAAGAAGAATATCAGCTTTCAAAAAAAGCTCTGGCTGGTTCAGATGAAGCTAGAGAAAAACTTATAAATTCAAATTTACGATTAGTTGTTAGTGTTGCTAAAAAATATTTTGGTTGTGGTTTATCATTGCCAGACCTTATTCAAGAAGGAAATATAGGCCTTATTAAAGCTGTTGAAAAATTTAATCCTGATTTGGGTAGAAGATTTTCTACATATGCAACTTGGTGGATAAAGCAATCTATTCTAAGAGCACTTTCAACTACAAAAGGTGCCATGCGTTATCCAGCATATGTACATGATAACATCTCTAAAATATCTAAGTTTATTCAAAAATACAAGTCAGAAAATGAAGAACTTCCTCCTTTAAACTTAATAGCCCATGAGCTAGAAATGAAAGTTAAAGATGTTGAAAAATATCTACATTTAACAAATCAATCTTTTGTTTCTTTAGAAGATTCATTTCAAGACAATGTTGATCTACATAGTATGGTCGCTGATGAAACTTATATCGAAGAAAACTTACTCACACAATATGAATATTATGAATTATGGCAGCAACTTAACAAATTAAATGAAAAAGAAAAAGTTGTTATTATTTATAGATATGGATTATTTAATGAAAAAATTCATACTTTAGAAGAAATAGGAAATATGCTAAATTTAACAAGAGAAAGAATACGACAAATTCAAATAATAGCCTTAAAAAAATTAAAAAATAAATATAAAATTTTATATTATAATTAAAAAGATGGCTTAAATAAAATAGCCATCTTTTTAATTATATTTCAAATCTGAAATTAAATTGAATTAAACTTCCAGATACTAGTGCATTGTTAGTAATACTCACGTTTAAAGGTCCTATTATACTTTTATATCCTAAAGTAAGTCCATAACCCCTAATAAATTTATTTTGTGAATTTTCATCTTTATAATTTCCAAAATTAATTTTCCCTATTAAGTAAGTTAAATTATTTAATTTTTTTTGTAATCCAATCCTATAGATATTTATGCTATCTGTTATTACTGCATCTTTTCTTAATCCATAAAATTCTAAATTTTCTTTATCTTTTATACTTCCTACTCTACTATAATAGTGGATATCTCCAATATTATTAGTTTCCATTTTTAAATTATCATAAAAATATTCATTTATTAAAGTTAACTTTTCTTTAAAAATCGGTATATAATTTTTGTATTTAAATTCAAATTTATTAGGTTTTGTATTTTTTTCAAAATTAAATATATCAATATTTAATCTATTTTTTAAAACTAATTGTTGTCCTTTTTCGGGATAATTATCTTTATCTAAGTCATCATATCTAAAAATATAATAAAAATATGAAGAATCAAATTCAGAATTTTTATTACTATACTCTGTTTTTAAAAAATCCACTCCTAAACCTATACCACCATCTAAATAAGGTGTACTTATTGTTCCAATAAAATTATCAAAATTATATAATCCTGTTCTATATCTTTCATTTTTATAAACAAATTTATTAGCTTTATATTTAAATTTTGCTCTCATTCCATATTTGTTTCTTATCCCATAAAAAAATGAATGTGCTAAACTTACCATAGGAGTATCTGAAATTTCACTTTCTATAACTGTTTTATACCCCTTTAAATTAAAATTATTTATATCTGTACTTAAAAATAATTTTGTACCTGTATAACTATTAATAGCAAATCCAACTCTTAAATAATTTGCTGCCCTTTCTTCTACTTCAATAATTAATTTTTCTCCTTCAAACTCAAAATATACTTTATCAAATTGTTGAGTAGCATATATTTTTTTTATTTTTTCAAACATCTCTTCTTTTGTAATATAAAATGGAACTTTTTTAAAAAGTATTGTATAAATAAGTTCTGGTTGTATCTTTTTTAATCCTTTTATTTCTACTCTAGAAATAAAATTTAATTCTCTATAATTTTTTTCTACTTGTTTTAAAAATTCTTTTTTTCTTTTTTGTAATCTTTCAAATTTTTCTGGATTTGATAATTTTTTTATTTCCTCTATATGTTCTCTAGCTATTCTTTCTCCAAGTTTAATAAGTTCTTTTGCTTTAGAATAATCTGTTGGAGAATAGTTTTTTAATTCTTTTGTCTCTATAAGTAAGTCTGCTAACTTTCTCTCTTGTTTTGTTGAATCAAATCCTCTATATGAAACAATATGATTTAATATTCCTAATACTGATAAATTTTCAATTTCTTCTTCTTGTTCGGAAATATTTACACCTATTACATAATCTGCTCCCATTTTTTTTACATCACTCACAGGAAAATTTCTAGAAACCAATCCATCACAATAAAGTTTACCATTTATTCTTACGGGAACAAATATTGAAGGAATTGCCATACTCGCATGTACTGTTTTAGCTAAATCTCCTTTAGAAAATACAACGGGATTCCCTGATATCAAATCAGTAGCTATAGCTCTAAATGGTATTGGATATTCATCAAAATCTTTTACATATCTTGCATTCCACATAAGATCTTTTAATGTTAAATATATTTTTTCACCATAAAAAACTCCCTGTGGAGTTCTCACTTTATTTTTTTCATATGGTAAAGCAAAAGCATATTTATCAGAAAATATTTTTTCATCCATAGGTTTTTCTCTACGCGAAGGGGTGTCATCAAAAATTGTTACCCAATCTATCATTGTAGTTATTTTTTCTAAATCATTTGCTGTATATCCTATAGCATATAAAGAACCTATAATAGACCCTATACTATTCCCCGCAATATAATCAATAGGAACTTTTTCTTCTTCTAAAACTTTTAATACTCCTACATGAAAAAAACCTTTTCCTCCACCTCCTGCAAGAGATAAACCTATTTTTTTATCTTCATTAGAATATATATTTATTGAAAATATTAGTAATATTAGTAATAATACTTTTTTCATTAAAACACCTCTTCACTTATTCTTAATACTATTATAAGTGAATTTTAATTATTTGCAAATTTTTTTTATTTCTTTTATAAGATTTATTTTTTCTGTCTTATTAAGATCTTTATTTTTAACTAATTTTTCTTCTAATATTTCAAAAATTTCTAATATTTCTTGATTAATTTTTTTTAATTCACTTTTTCTTGTATTTTTTAAATTAATATTATATTTATTTTTTATAATCGCTATATAATTATTATAAAATTCTTTTATATTTTTAGAGTTTTTTAAATTTTTTAATTTTATTTTATTTTTTCTATTTTTTTTATTTGAAATTATAACAACAATTTTTATTAATAGATAAAAAATGTTTACTATTAATAAAATATAAAAATATAATTTAAAGTCATCTTGTTTATTAATTTGTTTTATTTCAACTTCTTTATAAACTATATTATTAGTGTTTTCTTTTTGTATATCCTCTGTTATTTTATTTTCTTTATTTTCTTTATTCTCTTTATTTTTTATAATTTCTTGTTTTTTTTCTTCTTTAACACCTGATATATTAAATATTTGTTTATTAATAATTAAATTTTCATAGTCTTTTTTATTTATATTAAAATAAGGTATTTTTATCTCTGAAATTTTTACTTTACCATTCTTATTTGGAATAAATATTATTTCAAACTCTTTTTCTACAAAAACTTTATTATTCATTACTATTTCATTACTATTTTTTACTGATTGAAATATATTAAAATCATTTGAATTTATATTTAAATTTTCTAAATAATCAAGATTTCCTTCTCCTCTTATTTTTAATTTTAATACAATATTATTATTTTGCTTCTCATATTTATAATCTACTTTAAAATCTCCTACTATTCCAGAAAAATTTTGTGGTTTATTTTTTTCTGGCAAAGGTAAAATGTTTATACTTTTTTTTTCAGAAGAAATATATTCATTTTTATCAAAAAAACTATCAAAAGATGTAGTTGTTACTTCTAATACTGTAGGATTTATTTCAAATTTTCCACTTTGAATTGGAGTTAATATATATTTTTGTATTGTTAAATCTATAGCTTTTTCCCCTTCTATTCTAATATATTTACCATCATAATTTTTAGGAGTCATATCCTTTTTAGAAAAATTAGTAAAATCATCCTGAGATACAATATTTAATCCATTAATATTTTTCTTAGAAATCAAATGATTTTCAAAAACTATTTTTTCGCCATAATAATATGTTTTCTTTAAATCATTTGTTTTAAAAAATATATCTTTTTTTTGATTTATATTACTTGTACTAGTAGTTGTTACTTTTATAAATATTTCATTACTTTTTAAATTTTTTATAAAAAGTTTAAATTCACCTTCTTTTATAGGTAAAAGTTTATAATTATAAACTATCTCTTTTGTAACTTTAGTATTTATTATAGATGTATTACTTTGTGTTGAAGTAGTTAAAATTTTAAAATTTTCTATTCCATTTATTTTAAATTTCTTTTGTTTTTCATTTTTAAATATTACACTTAAATTAAAAGTTTGATTTAATGACACGGTTGTATCACTAACATCTAATATTATTTCTGCAAAACTTATATATTGTATTAAAAAAAATATTAATATTAACTTTTTTAGCATTTCACACCTCTTTACCATTGATTTTCTTGGTTTTCTTGATTTTGATTTAATATATTAAAGTTGTTTTTTAAATCATTTTTTTGAGATTTATCTAAATTTTCTAGATATTTTAATATTTCTTGATTAATTTGATTATTTGTTTGATTTTTTGATTTTTTTAAAGAATCACTTTGTTTTTTATTATTTGATTGATTCTCTTTTTTATCTTGATTTTCT